>NZ_JBXVVJ010000011.1:0-147824 GCF_057219095.1 Ferrimonas sp. YIN67 | reverse complement strand
CCGCCCGCCGCTCCTGCCCATCCATGGACTCGCGGCATTAATACGTCCCTGTCTGTCAGCACTGCTCTTGCTAAGAGATAGAGATTAAGGCCCTGTCTTCGGACAGGGCCTTTTTCGTCTTGTAGAACACGCTTTAGAAGCACCCCCTGTAGGGATCCCTCCTGTCGGCTTTTCATACGGCCATCCATGGCCTCCTTCAAAGCCCGGCTGCGACTCCTGTCTCCGCGTTCGACCGTTGCGTCGCTTCGCAACGGTCGCTCTCACCCCTGCCTTCATCTTACTGAGCTGCGATGCTGCGCATCGGTTCCACATCGCTTGTTCAGGGTAAGCCCCAGCGGTGCTTGGGTACCAGGATGCGCTTCTGGTGGTCTGTGGAACACCCTATTGAAAGAGTCTAAGTGAGCCTCATTGCCTGACGCTGGGCTTTCTAAGGAGTAGAGCCTTGCCCAGCCTTTTTGACCGGGTTTAGTCGTCATTGACGTTGCTTGTGGGGTCCGCGCCGGTGCGGTCCTTCCTGCCTCCAGCCCATAGAGCTGAGGCTTAAGAAAAAGTGGGGAGGTTCAATTAGGTGTACATGATCAGTCTGTTGTTGTTCGACTAAAATTAGTGGCACTGCTCTACATGTTTTTGCGAACAGGTGTTAACTGTTCGAATGTAGAGCTTTAATTGTTCCGAAATACCCTGGAACTGGTGGCGAAATGTGGGTTAAAAGCATCAAAAAAAGTGTGCAATAGAACGCAATTTAATCAAGATGGGGTACAAATTCGGCTTGGTATCGGTAAGATGCCCGCATTACAGTGTACGACTGTACGCTAGACAAATATTCTGAGATCCGGGAGAAACCGTGAAGACACCGCTTGAGCAACTGCACTTGGTAAAGGCGATGCGCCAACGTTTCGTAAAGATGGGCGATGCCCCGGCACTGCGTCAGAAGCAGGACGGCCAATGGCAAGACATGAGCTGGAATGAACTGGGTCGCCGGGTGGATGCCCTTTCCCGTGCCTTGTTGGCAATGGGTCTGGCGGTGCAGGACAAGGTCGCGATCTTTGCTAATAACTGTGCCGAGTGGACCATTGCCGATCTGGCAACGGCTCAGTGTCGGGCTGTCAGCGCGCCGATCTACCCAACCAATACTGCGGAACAGTCTGCCTATATCATGAACGATGCCGGTGCCAAGGTACTGTTTGTGGCTGGTGCCGAACAGTATCAGAAAGCCCAGGCGTTTGTGGCTCAGTGCTCAGACTTAACCGACATCGTACTGCTTGATGATCTTGAGCCGGTTGAGGGGACAGTAAAGGTTCACCGCCTGGTCGATCTGCTCGAGGCTGACAATATGGTGCAGCAAGCCGAATTGGAGCAACGCATCGGTGATTGCGCCCTGGATGATCTGCTGACTCTGATCTACACCTCTGGTACTACCGGCGAGCCTAAGGGTGTGATGCTGGATTACAAGAACTTTGCCAGCACGGTTCGACAGCATATGGAGTTTGTCCCGTTTGCAGAAGGTGATGTGTCCTTGGCGTTCCTGCCGCTGTCTCATGTGTTTGAACGTGGCTGGACCCTTTATGCACTGAGCATGGGCGGGACTAACGCCTACCTGGATGATCCCATGAAGGTGCAGGATGCATTGGGTGAGATCCGTCCCCACGTGATGTGTGCCGTGCCTCGCCTGTACGAAAAGATCTACTCCGCAGTCATGGAAAAACTGGAGCAGGCCCCCGCCAAGAAACAAAAGCTGTTCAAATGGGCTCTGGCCATGGGCTTGAAGCGGTTTGAGAGCGAACAGGGCCGTTATCGCCTTGGGGCAATGGAAAAGCTACAGCTGGCGATCGCCGACAAGCTTGTGCTTTCTAAGGTACGTGAGAAGCTCGGTGGCCGTATTCGCTTTATGCCTGCCGGCGGTGCCGCGCTGGATCCTAAGGTTAACGAGTTCTTCCAATCCGTTGGATTGACGGTTTTGTGTGGTTTTGGGATGACTGAAACCACGGCGACCGTTACTGCCGCTATTCCCGGACGCATCACCATTGGCACCAATGGTAACCCTATGAGTGAGATGCAGGTTCGCATCGGTGATAACGACGAAGTCCAGGTGAAGGGCGATACCGTTATGCGCGGCTACTACAACCGCCCAGAAGATACGGCGGCTACCTTCACCGAGGATGGCTGGCTGCGGACTGGTGACTGCGGTTATCTGGATGATCAGGGTTGCTTGCTGATCACCGATCGCATCAAAGAGTTGATGAAGACATCTAACGGTAAATACATTGCCCCACAGCGTGTTGAAGGCATGGTGGCCCGAGATCCTCTGGTTGAGCAGATCGCCATCATCGCCGATGCCCGTAACTATGTTTCCGCACTTATCGTGCCTGCATTCGAGGCGCTGGAGGCTTGGGCCAAGGAGCGGGGGATCCAATATAAGGACAGCCTTGAACTGGTGCAGAATGCTCAGGTGAAGGCTCACTTCGAGGAGCGCCTTAAGGCGGTTCAAGCTGAGTTGGCACGATTTGAGCGGGTTAAGCAGTTTACCCTGTTGCATCGTGAGTTTTGCATGAAGCTTGGAGAGATCACTCCGACCATGAAGCTGCGGCGCCGGGTGATCAACGAACGCTTTGCCGCACAGATCGAAGCCATGTACAAGAAAGTCGCTCCAGCCCGCGCCTGATTGCGATGATAACGCCACTCCTTGGAGTGGCGTTTTTGTCTCCATGCCACAAGCTTGCCCTGAGTTGGCAGGATCCTTGCCCCACCACTATGTTTGAAGCTGGTTCATTGCTCTGGGTTTGATCACAAACCCATGTTGGAGGGCAGTATGTTTAACCGGACTTTGATCCTCGCATTGGCACTGTTTGGTAGCAGCAGCGCTATGGCCGCAGACTGTTTTGTTCAGGAATACATTGATCCCCAAAATCAAACCTTGCTGGTCAGCGCCCAGATCTGTAATGAGTATGATGGGCGTCGTTATACTGGGATGATTAAATGGATTAATGGTGCGGACAATCCAATCTACTATCACTTTGTCGCCAAGTGCTCAGCAAACCAAAGGGTAGGAGGGGGGCGTCTGCCTGCCGATGGTCGATTCAGTGATCGAGAGGGGCTTGGAAGGTGTGATGAGCCGTGGCAGGCCGCAGGCCTTAAATTTGTCCAGGTGGATGCCATTTGATAAGAAACGCCCCGTTGGTTGAGACGGGGCGTTTCTGTTACAGGCGGATCTGACGAAAATCTTCGGCAGTGGGGTGGCTGCCCTGCCGGACCCCTTCTCCTCGGACGATCTGGTAGGTGTAAAGACCAGCCTCGCGGGCCGCGTTCAGCTCGTAGATATCATCGGAGATGAACATCACCTGTTTGGGCCTAAGGCTAATGGTGTTGAGCAGGTTCTTGTAGGCCTGTACTGTGGTCTTCTGCCCCAGCATGGTGTCGAAGTGACCGTAGAAGAGTCCGCTCAAGTCGCCCTGTTCGCTGTGACGGAACAGCAGTTCCTGGGCATCGGCTGAACTCGATGAGAAGCTGTAGAGGCGGATCCCGCTGCATTGCCACTGCTTGAGGACGGCGGCGGCATCTTCATAGACATGACCTTTGAAATCGCCACCCAGGTAACCCTGCTTCCAGATCAGCCCTTGCAGTGTCTTGATCGACGTTGCCTTGCTGTCATCATGGATCCAGTCCACCAGAAGGGCGATCAGCTCTTCGGTACTCATGTTCTCTTTGCCAGCCAGTTGCTGTACATCTTCCAGCAGGTTGCGGATGGCAAAATCGTTTTGGTTGTTTTTCACAAACTCCGGTATGGCCTGCTCGGAGTAGGATGACAGAACTTCCTTAATAAATTGGAAATCCGTGGTGGTACCTGCGGTATCCACAATAATGGCTTTGATCCCCATTTTTCCCTGCCCAGTTAGAATGATTTGGTTAAGGATAGTACCGCCGGTCAGGCCAACTGACCACCCTCTTAACGATAGGTTATGAACTGACCCGCTTTCATGACCTCCCGACACGGGTTGGCACCGTACTGCCAGGCCAACTCGGCAGGGTGGCGGACCGCCCACAGCGCCAGATCCGCCTCCATGCCAATGGCGATCTGTCCGATCCTCTCTTGCAGCCCCAGTGCCCTGGCTGCGTGACGGGTGACACCCGTTAAGGCTTCCTCCGGTGTCAGACCAAACAGGGTGCAGCCCATGTTAAGCATCAGCAAGGTGGAGCAGAGGGGAGAGCTGCCCGGATTGTAGTCCGAAGCCAAGGCCATGGGCACGCGGTGATGCCTCAGCCGCTCGATGGGAGGTTTGTGGCCCTCACGCAGGAAATAGAAGGCACCGGGCAGCAGGACGGCCACGGTATCGGACTCGGCTAAGGCTTGAACCCCGGCTTCATCCAGGTATTCCAAGTGATCGACGGACAGTGCCTGGTAACGTGCGGCCAGAGCGCTTCCACCCATATTGGAGAGTTGCTCGGCATGGAGCTTGACCGGCAGATCATGCTGTTGAGCCGCTTTGAATACTCGCTCGGTCTGCGCCAGATCGAAGCCGATCCCCTCACAAAAGACATCGACCGCATCCGCCAGTCCCTCTGCGGCAATGGCGGGTAGCTGTCGGTGGATCACCTCGTCGATGTAGCCGTCGGGATCGCCCTCAAATTCGGCAGGGAGGGCATGGGCACCCAGGAAGGTCGTTTGTACCTCGATGGGGTGCAGTGTCCCCAGATGGCGGGCAACCTTCAGCAGGCGCCGCTCCGTGTCGAGATCCAGGCCATAGCCGGATTTGATCTCCACCGTCGTAACGCCCTCCCGCAGCAGGGCATTAAGTCGTTGTCGACCATGCTGGAACAGGGTCTCTTCGTCACAGGCCCGAGTCGCGGCCACGGTAGCGCGGATCCCTCCGCCTTCGCGGGCGATCTGCTCGTAGCTGGCCCCCTGCAAGCGCAGTTCAAACTCCCGGGCCCGATCCCCCCCAAACAGCAGGTGGGTATGGCAATCGATCAGCCCTGGGGTGAGCCAGCCGCCGTTGCCCCGATGGACGGGAAGGGCAAAGGGATCAAATTCCGGCAGTTCGCTGCGCGGGCCGATCCAGCAGATGTGGCCATCCCGGATCGCCACCGCCGCGTCTTCGATGGCGCCGTAAGGGCCCGGACGATCCGGATCCATGGTCGCGACGTTAACCTCCAACCAGAGCTGATCCCAGTCCATCTGTTCCCCTTTGCTGACACTGGATTGTGCACTTATTGTGCGGGCTTAAGCTTGTCTATACAACTTCGTCGTGACAAGGTGATAACAGTATGACACTTGGGGAGGGGGACGGTGATCGCCAAATTTGAAGTCATTAAGCAAGCCCTGATCGAGGAGATCCGCCAAGGACGCTGGGCGGAAGATCAGAAGGTGCCCTCTGAAAACGCCCTGGCACAGCGTTATGACTGCAGTCGCATGACGGCTCGTCGTGCCCTTACTGAGTTGGTGGAGCGGGGGATCCTGATCCGCAGCCGTGGCCAGGGGACCTTCGTCGCACCCTTTAAGTCCCAGGGCAGCATGATGACGATCCGCAATATTGCCGAAGAGATCCGTGAGCGTGGACACAGGCACACTGCCCGCCTGCTCTTGCTTGAGCCTCAGGCCGCGGAGCCAGCGATTGCCACCGCCTTGGGCGTGCGCTGCGATAGTCCGGTATTTCGCTCCTGGCTGCTGCACTTCGAAGAGGGCCAGCCAGTGCAACTGGAGGATCGTTTCGTCAATCCAGCGCTGGTGCCCGACTACCTGGCGCAGCCGTTCGAGCGGATCACTCCCCATGAATACCTGTGTGCCGTGGCGCCCCTGGTTCAGGCCCATCACCAGATCGAGGCGGTGATCCCCACGGCGGATCAGCAGCGGCTGTTGGCCCTGTCACAGTCCGAGCCCTGCCTGCAGATCATCCGCCGTACCTGGTCGACTCAGGGGGCGGTCAGTTATGCCCGCTTGCTCCATCCCGGCAGCCGGTTTCGGCTCGGAGGGATCCTGCCCTCCACCACGTTATAAGGAGATGCAAATGACTCAACACTCAGATCCCCGGCACGATCCCAGCCGCATCATACGTGCCCCGAGAGGCACTGAGCTGTCCGCCAAAAGCTGGCTGACCGAGGCGCCGCTGCGGATGTTGATGAATAACCTGGATCCCGAGGTGGCCGAGCGACCGGAAGATCTGGTGGTCTATGGAGGGATAGGTCGCGCCGCCCGGGACTGGGCGTGCTTCGATGTCATCGTCGAGACCCTCAGACGGTTGGAGATCGATGAGACCCTGTTGGTGCAGTCCGGTAAGCCGGTGGGGGTGTTTAAGACCCATGCCAATGCGCCGCGGGTGTTGATCGCCAACTCCAACCTGGTGCCCCACTGGGCCAATTGGGATCACTTCAATGCGCTGGATAGGCTGGGGCTGATGATGTATGGCCAGATGACCGCCGGCAGCTGGATCTACATCGGTACCCAGGGGATCGTCCAGGGGACCTATGAAACCTTTGTCGCGGTGGCCAAGCAGCACTTTGAGGGCCGGGCGAAGGGGCGCTGGATCCTCACCGGCGGCCTCGGGGGGATGGNCAATTGGGGTCACTTCAATGCGCTGGATAGGCTGGGGCTGATGATGTATGGCCAGATGACCGCCGGCAGCTGGATCTACATCGGTACCCAGGGGATCGTCCAGGGGACCTATGAAACCTTTGTCGCGGTGGCCAAGCAGCACTTTGAGGGCCGGGCGAAGGGGCGCTGGATCCTCACCGGCGGCCTCGGGGGGATGGGCGGAGCCCAGCCTCTGGCGGCGACCATGGCAGGTTTCTCCTGCCTGGCGGTGGAGTGTGATGAAACCCGTATCGATTTCCGCCTGCGTACCGGCTATCTGGATCGCAAGTGCGCCGATCTGGACGAGGCGTTGTACTGGATCAAGCGGGCCAGCGATGAGGGCAAACCGCTGTCGGTGGGGCTGCTGGGCAATGCCGCCGACGTTTTTGCCGAGCTGGTGATCCGGGGGATCACCGCAGACGTGGTGACGGATCAAACCTCCGCCCACGATCCCCTTAACGGCTACCTGCCCCAGGGCTGGACCCTGGAGGAGGCGAAGTCTCGACGTCAGAGCGATCCCCAGGGCGTGATCCGGGCCGCCAAGGCCAGCATGGCGGTTCAGGTTCGAGCCATGCTGGATCTGCAGGAGCGGGGCGCCGCGACCCTGGATTACGGCAATAACATTCGCCAGATGGCGTTTGAGACCGGGGTCGACAATGCCTTCGATTTCCCGGGCTTCGTTCCCGCCTACATTCGACCGCTGTTTTGTGAAGGGATCGGGCCGTTTCGCTGGGTCGCCCTGTCCGGCGATCCCGAGGATATCTACAAGACAGATCAAAAGGTCAAGGCGTTGATCCCCGACGATCCTCACCTGCACAACTGGCTGGAGATGGCCCGGGCTAGGATCCAGTTCCAGGGCCTACCCGCGCGGATCTGCTGGGTGGGTCTTAAGGATCGCGCCCGACTGGGTCTGGCCTTTAATGAAATGGTGAGAAACGGCGAACTCAAGGCGCCCGTGGTGATCGGTCGGGACCACCTCGACTCCGGCTCGGTGGCTTCCCCCAATCGGGAGACCGAAAGTATGAAGGATGGTTCGGATGCGGTATCGGACTGGCCGCTGCTCAACGCCCTGCTCAATACCAGTGGCGGTGCCACCTGGGTCAGCCTGCATCACGGTGGTGGGGTGGGCATGGGCTTTTCCCAGCATGCTGGCATGGTGATCTGCTGTGATGGCACGGCCGAAACCGACGAGCGGCTGCGGCGGGTGCTGTGGAACGATCCCGCCACCGGGGTGATGCGCCACGCCGATGCCGGATACGGCATCGCTCAGGAGTGTGCACGATCGCAGGGGCTGGATCTGCCCATGCTTGAACGAACCGGTCGCGATCGGGGGGAGCCGTGATGCTGGAATTGACGTTGTGCCCGGGCCGACTCACCCTGCCCCAACTGCGCACCATCAGCCGTGACGGGGTCAGGCTGACGCTGGAGCCCACGGCGTATGATCCGATCCAAACCAGTGCCAAAGCGGTGCGGCAAGTGCTGGATCAGGAGCGGGTGGTCTATGGGATCAACACGGGGTTCGGCTTGCTGGCCAATACCCGCATCGCCCGGGAGGATCTGGAGTTGCTGCAGCGCTCCATCGTGCTCTCCCACGCCGCGGGAACCGGGGAGCCGATGCGTGATGAGACGGTGCGGCTGATGATGGTGCTCAAGATCAACGCACTGGCCCGGGGCTTCTCGGGCATTCGTGCCAAGGTGATCGATGCCCTGATCGCCCTGGTGAATGCCGAGGTCTACCCCGAGGTGCCCGAAAAGGGCTCGGTGGGTGCCTCGGGAGATCTGGCACCCCTGGCCCATATGGTATTGCCACTGCTGGGTGAGGGCCGGGTGCGCCACCGGGGCCAGTGGCACAGCGCGGTCAAAGGGCTGGCGATCGCCGGACTAAGCCCCCTGACTCTGGCCGCCAAGGAGGGGCTGGCGCTGCTCAACGGTACCCAGGCCTCCACGGCCTTGGCCCTGGAGGGGCTGTTTGCCGCGGAAGATCTCTGGGCGGCTGGTGCCGTTGTGGGGGCCACCAGCGTCGAAGCGGCCCTGGGCAGCCGTCGGCCCTTCGATCCCAGGGTGCACCAAGTTCGGGGGCAGTCCGGCCAGATCGACGCCGCCGCAGCCCTGCGTCATCTGCTGGGAGCCGATTCGGAGCTTGGAGGCAGCCATGCCAACTGCGACAAGGTGCAAGATCCCTACTCCCTGCGCTGCCAGCCCCAGGTGATGGGGGCTTGCCTGACCCAGATCCGCCAGGCCGCCGAGGTGTTGCTGGTGGAGGCCAACGGGGTGACCGACAACCCCCTGATCTTTGCTCGGGATGATGGTGAAGTGGACTTCATCTCCGGCGGCAACTTTCATGCCGAGCCTGTGGCCATGGCCGCCGACAACCTGGCCCTGGCCATCGCCGAGATCGGCGCCCTGGCGGAGCGGCGTATCGCCCTGCTGATCGATCGTCACCTCTCCGGCCTGCCAGCCTTCCTGGTGGAAAAAGGAGGCGTGAACTCAGGTTTCATGATCGCCCAGGTGACCGCCGCCGCCCTGGCCAGCGAGAACAAGTCCCTGGCTCACCCGGCGTCGGTCGACAGCCTGCCCACCTCCGCCAATCAGGAGGATCATGTCTCCATGGCCACCTTTGCCGCCCGTCGCCTTCGGGCGATGGCAGAGAACAGTCGTGGGGTCTTGGCGATCGAGTG
Source organism: Ferrimonas sp. YIN67 (assembly GCF_057219095.1). Taxonomy (NCBI): domain Bacteria; kingdom Pseudomonadati; phylum Pseudomonadota; class Gammaproteobacteria; order Alteromonadales; family Ferrimonadaceae; genus Ferrimonas; species Ferrimonas sp. YIN67. Next base: position 138,581 of record NZ_JBXVVJ010000011.1, on the reverse strand, counting down.
GTTGGCCGCCTGTCAGGGGCTGGATCTGCGCGCCCCTCTTAAGGCCAGCGATGCGGTTGAGCAGGCCAAGGGGTGGCTGCGAGGCCAAGTCCCCTACTATGAGCAGGATCGTTACTTTGCCCCGGATATCGCCTCGGCGATCGCCCTGCTGTCCGAGGCCCGATGCAACACCTTGCTGCCGGATAAGCTGCTCCCCTGTCTCTGAGCTGCGCCGCTTTCATGGAAAACCTTAGTTTTATGAGGGCTTTCCTTGCTCCATCGCATTGCGGCGGTATGCTGATCGGCAGTTGTAGAAGGAAGGAAGTGTTATTTTGGAAACAGAGATCCGCATGAACCTCCGCCATACCCTGGTGGAGTGGCTGCAGCAGTGGGGCCTGCCGGTGCAAAGCAGTGACTGGGAGGCCTTTGCCCTCCTGGCGGGGTTGGCCCTGCTGTTGGCTGCCATCGCCTACGGTTTGGTGAAGCGCCTGATCGGCAGAGGGGCGGCGACGTTGGCGATGCGCCTGCCCGGACCCTGGGCCGGGGCGTTTAAGCGGCACAGGGTGGTGGCCAAGATCGCCCTGATCGTTCCTCTGGTGATCCTGGATCTCTTTACCCCCCTGGTGCTCTCCCCCTTTCCCTGGTGGGAGCAGAGCCTGACCCTGCTGCTCGAGCTGTGGATCCTGCTGGCGGTGGTGCGTCTGGTGTTTGCCCTGCTGGATACGGTTCAGGATGTGGCCCATCAGAGCCCGGTCAGTCGGCGTTTGCCGGTGCAGAGCTTTGTCCAGCTGGGCAAGCTCTTCCTCTTTATCCTGGCTGCCATCCTGGTGCTTTCGGTGTTGCTGGATAAATCGCCGCTCTACCTGCTCTCCGGCCTGGGTGTGGCAACCGGTCTGTTGCTGCTGGTGTTTCGCGACACCATTCTGGGTTTTGTTGCCGGCATTCAACTCTCCGCCAACCGCATGGTCAGTCGGGGCGATTGGGTGCAGATGGATAAATACGGTGCCGACGGTGATGTGCTGGAGGTCAGCCTGACGACGGTGAAGGTTCAGAACTGGGACAAGACCATCACCATGATCCCGGCCCACGCCATGGTGTCTGATTCCTTCCGTAACTGGCGGGGAATGCAGGAGTCGGGGGGCCGTCGGATCAAGCGTGCCCTGTTGCTGGATCTGCATGCGGTACGTTTTGCTGACGAGGCGATGTTGCAGCGGTTGGCCGAGATCGAACTGCTTGTTCCCCATCTGACGCGGAAAGGGGTTGAGCTTGCCGAGGCCAATGCCGGGCTCTCCTGTCCGCAGCAGCGTGCCAATGGCCGCCACCTGACCAACCTGGGGTGCTTCCGGGCCTATCTGCAGGCGTATCTGGAAACACACCCTAAGATCCACAAGGGGATGACCCTGATGGTGCGTCAGCTGGCGCCTCAGGATAATGGCTTACCAATGGAGATCTACTGCTTCACCAACGATACCCGATGGCCGGTTTACGAGGGGATCCAGGCTGATATCTTCGATCACGCCCTGGCCGTGTTGCCGGAGTTTGGCCTGCGGGCGATGCAGCAGCCTACCGGAGCCGATCTGCGCTCGCTAAAGCCTGCGGAGCGATAGCATCGATGAGAACCCCGCCATGTTGGCGGGGTTTTTATTGGTTTCATGGTCCCTTGGCGGCTCGACTCGGACTGGATGGAGGAGGCCAGGCCCTTCCTTACTCCCCGCTGGAACCCTTGGATATGGGTGCTGGCTTCGTCTGATAGTGAGGGATGGCTTGTACGAAGCGGCCGCGGTAACAGCGAAAGAATGCCAGCAGCTCGGCCATGTCCGCCGCCTTGCAGTCACCCGGTATCAGGGGGGAGCGGATCACGATACGGCGGTGACGAAAATCCAGGGCAATGGGCACGATGGGGACGCCGGCACCCTGGGCTATGTGGTAGAAGCCCGTTTTCCACCTGGGGACCTTACTGCGAGTGCCCTCCGGGGCCAGGGCCAGGACAAAGTCCGGCTCCTGCTTAAACAGCTGGATCACCCCGTCCACCAAGTTGTTGGAGCGGGTGCGAACCACGGGGCGCCCTCCCAAGGCGCGCATCAGCCAGCCCAGTGGTGGTCTAAACAACTGGTGCTTGCCGATAAAGCGGGCGGGTAGGCCAAAGACGGTGCGGGCCAGCAGGCCGAGCACAAAGTCCCAGTTACTGGTATGGGGGGCGACAATGATGATGTATTGGCGCAGTGGGGGCAGTTGGCCCTCGATCCGCCAGCCAGTCAGCTTGAGCAGCCCGGCGGCAATGGATGCAAACATTGGGGGATCTCCGACGATTTACTCTTAAGTTTAATCGAGGCGCCAGGATTGGGGCAGTTCCAGGATCAGTGGCGGGCTTCCGTAGCCTGGCCCGGATGGGGCGGGTGGCTTTGATCTTGGCTGTGCTCGTGGCTGTGATCATGGAACAGCATCAGTGCGACCAGGAACAGCAGGCCAAGTGCAGCACCCAGGTAGTGGCCCGAGGTCAGTCGGTGATGGTGATGATGATGGTGATGGTGCTCATGGGGCCGGTGTAGCAGGACATGGATGATGGAACCTGTGACGAAGGCCTGCAACCAGATCATTTGGTTGCGTGCCAGATGCGCCTGCATGGGCTCGGCCAGGAGGTAGCCCAGCAGGGTAAAGAGCATCATCAGTGCCAGCATGGTGATGGGCACGGCCCGACGAAAGGCTGGACGCAGCAGCCACCAGACTGCCAGCCCGGCGGGCAGGCGGTGCAGGACCACACCCAGTGCCAACATGGAGCTGGATTCCCCCAGTGCCAGGGCACTGCCATCGGTCAGGGTATGGAGCAGCAAGCCGCTCATGCCCAGCAGCAGGGTCAGGTTGTGGGTGGTATCTGAATAGCGGGAAAAGGCTTTTTCGATCAAGGTTGGGCCAGCCAGACCCAGCAGCAGGAAAGGCACCATGCTGGGTCCGATCTGGGCCCACAATCCAGGTAACACATCCAGGCATACCAGGCCCAACAGGGCCGTTACCACGAAGGCACTGATGCTGTGCAGGTATCTGGGCTGGCGACGCAGTCCATGGTGCAACAGGGGACCAACGGCGAGGATCAGCATGCTGGCGAGCAGGGCGTACATGATCTAGAGGTAATCCTCCAGCGTGAGCTTGTGCTCATGGGGATCCACGGCGCGAACGATGCGGTAACTGCTGGTGCGCAGATCGATCTCGGTGGCCATCACATGGGTGCCGCTGCGAGGGTTGTAGACGGTTTTTACCGTTGGCTGAAGTGGGGCCTTGCTGTGACTTTCCTGCACCAGGGCGAACAACCCATTGGACAGCTCTACCATGGTGCCTGGGGGGTAGAGGCCGATGCAGTTGATGAACTGGTTGAACAGCAGGGGATCCAGCTGCTTTGGGGTCATCGCCTTCATCCGTTTGAGGGCCTGGGTGGAGGTGAGTCCCTTGTGGTAGCTGCGATCCGCCGTCATGGCGTCATAGATGTCACAGATGGCAATCATTCGGCCAAAGGTGGAGATCTGATCCCCTTTGAGTCCATCGGGATAACCACCACCATCCAGCTTTTCATGATGCATGGCGGCCACATCCAGGCTGATACGACTGATCCCCGGTGTGGCGGCGATGATGTCCCTGCTGTGACGGGCATGAGTCTTGATTAACTCGAACTCCTCATCGGTCAACTTTCCCGGTTTATTGAGGATCTCGGTGGGGATCTTTACCTTGCCGATGTCGTGCAACAGTGAGCCCGTGCAGATCTGGTTCAATTCAATGCCCTGAAATCCAAGGTGGCGGGCAAACAAGACCATGAGGGTCGCGACACCGATGGAATGCTCCAGCAGGTAGTCATCTTTGTTCTTGATCAGGCGCAGATAATTCAAGGCACTGGCATTTCGGAACACGCTATCGATAAAGCGCTCAGCGGTTTGTTCCACTTCGACCAGGTTGATCGCTTTGCCGGTGAGCAGGGCTTCCATGGTGCGCTGTTGAAGCTGTCGTGCCTGACGGTAGAGGGTTCGGGCCCGGGGCAGCTCTTTGCCAAACGGCGTGGCCGAGGACCTTGCCTTAGGGGGGGGACTTGTTGGTACTTCCGGTTGCAGGCCGCGGCCGGAGCGGCTGAGATCCACCAGCAGGGTTTCGACGCCTTGCCGTTTCATTAAGGCCAGCGCACTGGGGTCGCGTAGCAGCCCCTGTTGACGGATCCCCAGTTTGGGGTGACCAGGAATGTCGACCACATACATGCCCAGGGTGGCTTGGCTTAAGGGGACCAGCTTTATCGTCATAGGACTCGAGCAGGAGTTTGCATCGTTACTGTGATGATTAACTTATACTGTTTTTTTTAAAAACATAAGCTTAAATTGGCAATCACCCAGTGGTGTGACTTCGGGAGTGGTGCGGGGAAGGCTTTGTTTTTTGCGTGACAGAGCTGAGCGTCGCAGCGGGCGCAGGTTCCCAAACGTAAGCCCTGTGTCCCGCTTTTCCGCCGAATGGGCACGCACTATGCCTCGTCCATTTGGCCACCCCGCGCTAGGCCAAATATTCTTAGGACTTTATATGGAAACGATCACCGCAGCCGTGATGCTGCTTTTTATCATGGACCCCCTTGGCAACCTGCCGATCTTTAGTTCCGTGCTGCGACACGTTGCGCCGGCCCGGCGCCGTTTTATCCTTATCCGTGAGCTGCTGGTTGCACTGCTCATCATGCTGATGTTCCTGTTTGCCGGTGAGGGGTTCCTGAGGTTTCTGAATCTCTCTTCCGAGGCGGTATCCATCTCGGGGGCGATCATCTTGTTCATCATTGGCCTGCGCATGATCTTTCCCGACAAGGGCAGTGTCACCGGGTTGGAGAGCGGCGAAGAGCCCCTGATCGTACCCCTGGCGGTGCCTTTGCTGGCCGGCCCCTCAGTGTTGGCAACCCTGATCCTGCTCGCCCATCAGGATCCGAACCGTATGGTGGATTGGACCCTGGCGACGGTGGGCGCCTGGGGGATCACCGCTGGGATCCTGATGCTGTCCGGCGTATTCCTGAAAGTTTTGGGTGAGCGAGGGCTGAAGGCCATCGAGCGACTGATGGGGATGATCCTCTTGATGTTGGCCGTGCAGATGTTCCTGGATGGGATCGCCAGTATCGTGGTGAAGTAACCGACGGGATCAACGGGCCTTCAGGCATTGATGGAAGCGAGGACAGGCATGTTTTCTCCCGGGGAGACACCTGCTCTCGCTGGATTTTATGAAGAAACGGCCGTGGCCATCAGGTGTCGGACTTTTCCTGCTTACTGGTGTAGTTCCATTCGAGTAGGGCAAACAGGCCGTACAGCATCAGGGCCTGGTAGGCCGACCAGGGCTGGGGTTTACCCTGGCGGATACGAAAACCAGCACAATAGGCCAGGTGGGCGGCCAGGGTGATCTGCAGCAGGATCTGCAGGACCAGACTGTAAGGTTGAGGCCAGGGGAAGATCAGGTTGACCAGCATGATCAACCAGGCGGTCACCATGGCCGCTTTGGCCCAGGAAAAAAATTGCTTCATTATCAGTTCTCTTGATTATCTTGTGACACGGACTCTGGGTGACGCCGATAGAGTCGGTAGGCGACCTGGCCGGCGATCTTTTCTCGATGCAGCGACCAGTGAGGCGGGATCTCCAGGGCTTTATGTTCCGCTTCGGTTTCAACGTAGATCCAGGCATCCGCCGCCAGGTAGCCGTTTTGCTCCAGCCGCGCCAGGCAGGGCTGGACCAGATCCTGACGAAAGGGTGGATCCACAAATACCAGATCAAACGGGGCCTCGGCAGGCTGGCTCAGCCGCTGCAGGGTGTCTCCCTGCAGGACTTGGCCCTTGTCGGTGCCCAGTGCGGCCAGGTTGCGCTGTAACTGGCGGGCCACGCCGGCGTCAAACTCCATCAGGGTGGCGTGGGCCGCATGGCGGGAGAGGGACTCCAGAGCCAGGGCGCCACTGCCACTGAAACAATCGAGCACCCGGGCGCCATTGAGCTCGCCCATAAGCCAGTTAAACAGGGTTTCCCGGACTCTGTCCGTGGTGGGCCGCAGGCCTTGCAGGTCGGCCACCGGCAGGCGGCGTCCGCGCCACTGCCCGCTGATGATGCGGATCTGGCCGGTGGAAGGGCCGTTGCCGGCAGTTTTGCTGTTGCGACGGGGCGCTCTCGCCATGGTGACCTCGGTTTTTTAGCCAATTCTGGGTACACTACGAGCCCAGAAAAGTTCGCCATTTTAGCAAGCCTCGCGGCCGGATGGGCAGCGAAGGCAGAGGTATAGGGTATAAAGTATGGCCAAAGGCATATTTTCCTGGTTCCGTAAGGACAAAAACAGCACGGAGTCGGCCCCGGACAATGCCGAATTAACCTCGACCGAGGGCCAGTCGCAGGAAGACGCACCCGTTCAGAGCGACGCGACTCCTGCTCAGGTCGAGCCAGCCCAATTGGCGCGTGAAGAGGCCGAACGGGTCGAAGCGGCCCGCGTTCAAGCCGAGCGCGAGGAGGCCGAACGGGTCGAAGCGGCCCGCGTTCAAGCCGAGCGCGAGGAGGCCGAGCGTGTCGAAGCGGCCCGCGTTCAAGCTGAGCGCGAGGAGGCCGAGCGTGTCGAAGCGGCCCGCGTTCAAGCGGAACGTGAAGAGGCCGAGCGTGCCGAAGCAGCCCGCGTTCAAGCGGAACGTGAGGAGGCCGAGCGTGTCGAAGCGGCCCGTATTCAAGCGGAACGTGAAGAGGCCGAGCGTGTCGAAGCGGCCCGCGTTCAAGCGGAACGTGAAGAGGCCGAGCGTGCCGAAGCAGCCCGTGTCCAAGCGGAGCAGGAGCAGGCCGCGGCTCAGGTTGAGCTGCAGCAGAGTGTCGAGCCGGAGAAAAAGGGTTTCTTTGCCCGATTAAAGGCCGGACTGCGCCGTACCAGTGAAAACATTGGTGGCGGTTTTGTTGCCATGTTCAAGGGCAAGAAGATCGATGATGAGTTGTTTGAGGAGCTGGAAACCCAGCTGCTGCTGGCGGATGTGGGGATCGAAACCACGACCCGCATCATCGACAGCCTCACCGAGAAGGCGGACTATGGTGAGCTTAAGGACTCCGATGCCTTGTTCGCTCACCTGAAAACCGAGTTGGGGAACACCCTGGCCAAGGTCGATAAGCCTTTGACCATCGACAACCCTGACGGCCCCTTCGTGATCCTGATGGTGGGCGTTAATGGCGTCGGGAAGACTACCACCATAGGTAAGCTGGCCAAGCAGTTCCAGGCTCAGGGCAAGAGCGTCATGCTGGCGGCAGGTGATACTTTTCGTGCCGCGGCCGTGGAGCAGTTGCAGGTTTGGGGGGAGCGAAACGCCATCCCCGTGGTGGCTCAGCATACCGGTGCGGACAGTGCCTCGGTGCTCTTCGATGCCCTGCAGGCTGCCAAGGCAAGGGGGGTGGATGTGTTGATCGCGGATACCGCCGGGCGTCTACAGAACAAGGCCCACCTGATGGAGGAGCTGAAGAAGGTGGTCCGGGTGATGCAGAAACTGGATATCAAAGCCCCCCACGAGGTGATGCTGACCCTGGATGCCAGTACCGGTCAGAACGCCATCAGTCAGGCCCAGCTGTTCAATGAGACGGTCGGTTTGACCGGTCTGACCCTGACCAAGCTCGATGGCACGGCCAAAGGCGGGGTGATCTTTGCCCTGGCGGATAAGTTTGCCATTCCCGTGCGCTACATCGGGGTCGGCGAGGGGATCGATGATCTGCGTCCGTTTGACAGCGAGGCCTTTATTGACGCCCTATTCAGTGATAGCGGTGATAGCGAGTAGCCCCAAGGGTCTCGTACCTGAGAAGAAGAAACCAAGGCATGATCCGATTTGAGCAGGTAAGCAAGGTGTATTCCGGGGGACGCAGTGCCTTGGATAATGTCGACTTTCATATTCAGCCCGGCGAGATGGCGTTTCTTACCGGCCACAGTGGTGCCGGGAAGAGCACCCTGTTGAAGCTGATCACCGCCATTGAGCGACCGACCCTGGGACGGGTCACCATCAATGGGGCGGATGTCGGGGCGTTGAAACGGGATCAGATCCCCTTTCTACGCCGTAATATCGGCATCATCTTCCAGGATCATAACCTGCTGATGGATCGCAGTGTCTATGACAATGTGGCACTGCCCCTGGTGATCGAAGGCTTTGCCGAGCGGGAGATTGAAAAACGGGTCGAAGCGGCCCTGGATATGGTGGGACTGGGTGACAAGATGGGCTACGCGCCCATGCACCTTTCCGGCGGGGAGCAGCAGCGGATCGGCATTGCCCGAGCCGTCGTGGCTCGCCCCCCCTTGCTGCTGGCGGATGAACCCACAGGTAACCTGGATCCCAAGTTGTCCATGGAGATCCTGCGCCTGTTCGAGGCGTTTAACAGTGCCGGTACCACAGTATTGATTGCTACCCATGATCTGGGTCTGATCGCCCGCATGCGTTACCGCACCCTGACCCTGAGACAGGGGCGGCTGGTGGGCGCCAACGATGAGGTGGCAGCATGAACCTGGAAAGGAAACGGTTGCCTCTGAGTCAGCGGCTCACCAGCTTGCTGTTGCAACACCTGCGTCAGTTGCTGGCTAGCCTGGGGGAGCTGTGGCGTACGCCGGTGACCTCCTTGATGACCATGCTGGTGCTGGGGTTCAGCTTGAGCTTGCCTGCCCTGCTGATGGTGCTGGCCAATAATGCTGAGAAGGTGGAGGCTCAGTGGCACACGGCGGCCGAGATCAGCCTTTTTTTGCAGCAAGATATCCATGAAACTCGAACTCAAACCTTGCTGACCCGGTTACGGGGCATGCCCGAGGTGATCGAGGTGCATTATCAGAGCCCGGCGCAGGCACTGGAAGAGTTTCGTCAGCATGCCCAATTTGGGGAGGCGCTGGGGTATCTGGATGACAACCCTCTACCTGGTGTGATCCGGGTGTTACCCTCGACTCGTCACAGCGGCAGTGATGAGGCTCGTGCCCTGAGGGACCAGTTGGCTCAGGAGCCCGGGGTGGCCTTGGCACGACTCGATCTGGACTGGCTGCAGCGCCTGGATGCCTTGTCCAGTACCGGGCGGCAGGCTGGCGCAGCCCTGGGGATCTTGCTGCTGATGGCGGTAGTGTTGATCACCGCCAATACGATCCGCATGTCGATCATGCAGCGTTTCGATGAGATCCGGGTGATGAAGCTGGTGGGGGCCACAGAATCCTTTATTCGCCGCCCCTTCCTGTATGGCGGGTTATGGTTGGGATTCCTGTCTGCCCTGCTGGCCTTGGTGCTGGTGAACATCATGCTGGTCTGGCTGGATGGCTCAATGGCGCAGCTACTCAGCCTGTATCGCAGCCAGTTCCGCCTGCAGGGACTGGATATTGATCAGGGAATGGTGTTGATCCTGGCCGCCTGTACTTTGGGCTGGGGGGGCGCCTGGCTATCGGTTCGCCGTCACTTGCGGGCCATAGAGCCACAATAGGAGAGTGGGGCTCGGGAACTTGGTGTATCGGCAAGGGTCCTACCCGAGGCGGTGATCCCGCCCAGACAGTCGTGCTAGACTGCACGACTGGATAACAGTAGAGGTAAAGCATGAGCAGCGACGCCAGTAATACCATGGCTTTGATGGTGGTGCCCCAAGGGCATGGCAGTCTGGAGAGTTATATCCAGGGTGTTAACGCGATCCCCATGCTTTCCCTGGAAGAAGAGCAGTATCTGGCCCGCCAGGTGACTGCAGGAGACATTGATTCGGCTAAACAGTTGATCATGTCCCACTTGCGTTTCGTTGTGCACATTGCCCGCAGTTATTCCGGTTATGGCCTGCCTCAGGCCGATCTGATCCAGGAGGGAAATATCGGCCTGATGAAGGCCGTGAAACGTTTCGATCCGAATGTTGGAGTGCGCCTCGTTTCCTTTGCGGTCCACTGGATCAAGGCTGAGATCCACGAATATGTGCTGAAAAACTGGCGCATTGTTAAGGTCGCCACCACCAAGGCGCAGCGTAAATTGTTCTTCAACCTGCGTAAGGCCAAGAAGCGCCTTGGCTGGTTCAGCGCCGAAGAGGTCAGCACGGTTGCCAGTGAGCTGGGAGTCAGTGAGAAAGAGGTGATGGAGATGGAGGCTCGCCTGGCTGCCCAGGATGCGGCATTTGATCTGGGTCCTGAGCAGGATGAGGACGAAGGTTATGCTCCTGCCCTGTACCTGGAGGACAACAGCTCCAATCATGCTGAGGTGATCGAAGAGGCGGATTGGGAGTTGCAGGCGCAGAACCGCCTGCATGCGGCCCTCAATACCCTGGATGAGCGCAGCCGGGATATCCTCCATGCTCGTTGGCTGGAGGAACCCAAGGCCACGTTGCAGGAGCTGGCGGATCGATACCAGGTATCGGCGGAGCGGATCCGGCAGTTGGAGAAGAATGCCATCAAGAAGCTAAAGGTTTCGATGGATGGTTGAGGGGCGGCCCTCAAGCCAAAGGACGGGCCCCATTAGGGCCCGTTTTGTTTTTTTACTGTTTTTTCCAAGGAGCACGCTATGCAGTGCCGTTTAGGTTGTGGCGCCTGTTGCATTGCGCCTTCCATCACCTCCGCCATTCCTGGCATGCCTCAGGGCAAGCCTGCCGGTGTGCGCTGCATCCAGCTGGATGAAAACAATTTATGTCGGATCTTTGGTCTGCCCGGGCGCCCGGCGGTGTGCAGTGACTTCAAGCCTGATGAGGTGATCTGCGGGAGCACGGATGCCGAGGCGATCAGGGTGCTGAACGAACTGGAAGCGGCAACCCTGAGGGGGTAAGCAGCGCCGATACCCGGACCAACTCTATGGGCAGTTTGGTAAGGGCGTCGGGCAGGAAGCGCAGGATCTCCCGTGTCGGGTGGGCCACCACCAACACTTGACCGTATTGCTCGGCGTGCTCAAGTGCATTACGCCACTGGATGATCAGGGGAGCGGCCTCCGGGGAAGCATCAAGGATAATGTCCCGCTTGATGGCCGGTAATCCCATTGCCTGGGCTTGTGCATAGGCCTGGCTGTTTTCCACCACCAGGTTGTCGACAAAGTACTGGTCATAGTTGAGCAGTTCCGCCATCAGCCACGCCATCACCTTAGGATCAGGCACTACGGCACTGCCCATATGGGTATTGGCCCCAAGGGTATGGGGGATCTGATCGAAGGCTTTCTTGATCCGAAACTGGACCTGGCGTTGATCTTGGTCTGGGCCTATGGCCCAGGCACCAACGGACTCACCTGAGGCGCAGACCATGGGCAGGTGCAGCAGGGTTTCACGTCCTTCTCGCCAGGCTCTCAGGGCCAGCTCCCGGCCTCTTGGGGTGTGGGGTAGGAAGGAGAGGGTAACATCGCTTGGCAGCGTCAGGAGCCGGTGGTCCTGATTTTGTGCGCCGACATCATCAATGATCAGCGCCATTCGGGCGGGGTGCCCCCTGCCAGATCTCGAGTCGGAGGTGTGGGTCATGGAGCTACTCTGTAAAGGGTTCGTTCGCTGACTGTCTGCCTCTGAGCATAGGCATTGCCGCCGGATTGATCATCCTTCCAACCTCATCGGGTGACTGTACCCCTCTATTGGCCGGTTTTAGCAAGCTGGAGAGGCGGACCAACTGGATCCCCTGCTTGGTCAATTGAGGCAGTTGTTGTTGCAGGAAGCTTAGGGTATCCGGATAGGGATGACCGATCACTATGACCTCACCTTGGCTCTTTGCCTGCTTAAGGGCCTGTTGCCACTGTTGCGTCAGTACATCTTTGCCCGGCATGTAATCGAGAAAGATATCCCTTTTCAAGGCGGGCAGCCCATGGGCGATGGCCTGGGAATAGGCCTGGCTGTCAGGATGGGTCAGGCTGTCGAGGTAGTACTGCTGCTGAGCCATCAACTCCATCATGACCCAGGCCATGATTTTGGCGTTTGGAGTGACAGCGCTGCCCATATGGTTATTGACGCCCAGGGTAAAGGGAATATCGGCGAAGGCTTTTTTTACCCGGTAACGTACCTGCCATTGATCTTGTCCAGGAGCGATAGCCCAGGGGCCGGGAGACTTATCGCCGGTAGTGGCCATGGGAAGGTGCAGCAAGGTTTCCCGCCCCTCTCGCCAAGCCCTTACGGCCAATTCACGCCCCCAGGGGGTGTGGGGAAGGAAAGATAAGGTGGTCTCTTTGGGCAGGGAAAATACCGCAAGGTTGTCCCGCCGGGCGCCCAGATCGTCGATGATCAGCGCAAGTTTTGGGGAGGTGACCGCCTGAGCCAGGCCGGGGCAGAGGCACAGCCAGAGCGCGATGATGAAGCCAAAGCCATGACGCTCAAGGCTGGAGCAGAGCGTACGCAGCATACAGCTGTTGATCATCCGTCCAACTCGTTAGTTCCTTTATATTGTTCACTATATCTTCCAGAGACTCGGCGTCCAGTGGGATATGCAGATCGGGCTGGACCCCCTTCTGATCGATAAAGTTACCGTCTGGCGTGGCGTAACGTGCCGTGGTCAGCTTTACTGCTCCACCTTGGTTCATCAGGGGGATCAGGCTTTGCACCGTGCCTTTGCCGTATGAGGTTTCTCCCACCAGAGTGGCCCGTCCGTGGTCCTGCAGGGCGCCAGCCAGGATCTCGGCAGCGGAGGCACTGCCCTGATTGATCAGTACCACCACAGGCAGGCTGCCAAACAGGCTGTAACCTGTGGCGCGGTAGTCACTGTTGGCGTCGAAGAAACGCCCATGAGTGGTGACGATGGTGCCGGTTTCCAGGAACATGTCGGCGATCTGGACGGCGGCATCCAACAGTCCCCCTGGGTTGTTGCGCAGATCTAACACCAGGCCCTTGAGGGGCGCCTGCTGCAATTGGTGAGCGGCATTGCGGACCTCGAAAGCGGTTCGTTGGTTGAAGCTGGAGATCTTGAGGTAACCGATATCTCCGGGGAGGCGGGCACTTTCACTGGAGGCCACCTCTATCTCTGAGGGGGAGAGATAGAATTGCAGCGGTTGTGGCAACTCGTCCCTGCTCAACAACAGCTTCAGCCGGCGATCCTCCATGCTGGCCTGCTTGATGTAGGCGATAAGAGGATCCAGATCATTGGCATCAGCAGTCAGGTTGTCGACTTGCAGCAATATGTCGCCAGGCAGGACGCCGGCCGCCTCGGCGGAAGAGCCTCCCAGAGGGGTTACCACGCGGATCTGTTTATTGTCCACCGCAACCTCCAGGCCATAGCCATAGTAGTGACCCCGATTGTTGTCGCGCAGCAGTGCCAAAGTGGCGGGGCTTAAGTAGGTGGAGTGAGGATCGAGCACCTCCAGCATGCCCTTGAGGGCGCCCTCGAGCAGGGCCTGGTTGTCGACATCATCGACATAGTAATCCTTCACCAGCTCCTGAATGGAGTGGATCAGTAGTTGGGTGTGCTGCTGTGCGGATCCGGGCGTCGGCGCTGTCGCATCCTTGTGAAGATCCGACTCTGCAGAGGCGACAGAAAAGCAGAGAAGGATGCCGACCAGCAAGGGAATAAGGCGCATAGGCGCTCCCTACTGATCAGGCGAGGTGGGTGTGTTTTAGGATCCGCTTTTACGCAGGTATGGCAGTGGATCGACAGCCCGGCCTCGATGGCGTATTTCGAAGTATAGACCGGGTTGGCTGAGGCCACCGGATCCTCCGCTCAAGGCAAGAACGTCCCCCGTTTTGATCTGATCGCCGACCTGTTTGAGCAGTGCCTGGGCATGCCCATAGAGGCTGAGGTACTCTTCACCGTGATCCACAACCACGACCAGGCCATAGCCGCGTAACCAGTCGGCAAAAACCACCTGACCGTCGCTGATGGCATTGATCTCACGTCCGCTGGGGGCAGAGAGCAGCCAGCCATTCCAGGTTAACTGCCCCTGACGAGGGCTGCCGAAGGCTTGGCTGATCCTGGCTTTGATGGGCCAGGGCAGTTTTCCCTTGTGATCGGCCAGGCCCTGATGTTGCTGGCTTTGTGCCAGGACGGTCAGGGCCTGTTCAATGGCCGCTTCCAGTACATCCCGGTTTTCCTGCAGTTGGGCCAGGGTGCCGCGATCCTTTTGGAGTCGCTGCTCCAGTGCGGCCAGGGCGTGCTGGCGCTCCTCCTGGCGCTGATGGAGCCGGCGCTGGTCCGCTTCTTGCTGTTGCAGCAGGTCAGCCTGACGATCGCGCACCTGCTGTTGCTTCTGCGCGATGGCGGCCAGTTCAGCCCGGGTCTGCTCAAGCTGTTCGATGGCATCGATCCGGGCCTGATTGAGATACTGGTAGTACACCATCATCCGCTCCAAGATCGCGGGATCCTCATTGCCAAGCAGGAGTGCGGTATGGTCCTGATTGCCACTCATCCAGGCGGTGCGCAGCTGGGTCGCAAGGTGATCTTGCTGGGTTTGCTGCTGTATCTGCAGGGCATCGGCTTCGGCGGTAAGAGAAACCAGTTGAGCCTCAGCCTGTTGCAGGGCCTGACGACTTCGACGGATTGCACCGGCTGCATCGGATACGGCCTTTTCAGCCTGACGCAGGGCTTTGAACTGTTTGTCTTTTTCCACCTGGGCCTGGGCGAGCCGGCTTTGCTGGCTACGGATCTTATCCGCCAGTTGCTCCAGCTTGGCCTGTTGGCGTGCAACGCCCTCCTCGGACGCCGAAGCGACGAGAGAGGGCAGTAGCAGACAGGGCAACAGGGCCCAGACAGAAAGACGCACCGTCTTAGCCCTTGAAGGTGATCAGCGGCTGGCCGGTCATTTCGGCCGGGATCGCGATCCCCATCAGGTCCAGCATGGTTGGGGCGATGTCGGACAGGGCGCCACCTTCACGGATGCTGCCCTCACGGCCAACATAGATGAGGGGCACCGGCTCGCTGGTGTGGGCGGTGTGGGCCTGACCCGTGCTGGCGTCTTCCATCTGCTCGGCGTTGCCGTGATCGGCGGTAATGAGGCACTCGCCACCCACCTTCTCCAGCGCGGCTACGACGCGACCGATGCAGGCGTCGACGGCCTCACAGGCTTTGACAGCGGCATCGAAGTCACCGGTGTGCCCCACCATGTCACCATTGGGGTAGTTACAGATGATGGCATCATGTTCACCGGCTTCGATGGCCGTGATCAGCTTCTCGGTCAGCTCTTCGGAGCTCATGGCCGGGGCCAGATCATAGGTGGCAACCTTGGGAGAGTTCACCAGGACGCGATCTTCGCCGTCGAATGGTTGTTCAACGCCACCATTGAAGAAGAAGGTGACGTGGGCGTACTTCTCGGTCTCGGAGATCCGCAGCTGCTTTTTGCCCGCCTTGGCCAGGGTTTCCCCCAGGGTGTTGACCAGATCATTGGGCGGAAAGGCGCAGGCGGTATCGATGTCGGCAGCGTACTGGGTCAGCATCACGGTGGAGACCAGCTTTGGCTGAGCCTGGCGGGCGAAGCCGTCGAAGTTAGCGTCGACAAAGGCACGGGTCAGCTGGCGGGCACGGTCGGCGCGGAAGTTCATGAAGATCAGTGCGTCGCCGTCGTTCATGGTCACGGGATCGCCGATCACGGTCGGGGCAACAAACTCATCGTTCTCGTCACGACCATAGGCCGCTTCCAGACCCGCCACTCCACTGGTGGCTTGCTGCTCGCCCTGACCCAGGGTCAGCAGGTTGTAGGCCTTTTCCACACGATCCCAGCGTTGATCCCGGTCCATGGCGTAGTAACGGCCAATCACAGAGGCGATTTTACCGCAGCCCAGTTCATTGAAGAGGGCATCAAATTTCGCCAAGGAGGATTCGGCGCTGCGTGGCGGCGTATCACGACCATCCAGGAAGGCGTGCAGGAATACCTGCTTGGCACCTCGTGCGGCGGCCAGGCGTACCATGGCTTCGATGTGCGCCTCGTGGCTGTGAACGCCACCGGCAGAGAGCAGGCCCATGATATGAACTGCACCACCATTGGCCTTGGCACCGTCAACCGCTGCCACCAGGGCTGGATTGTGGTTGAATTCGCCGTCATCGATAGACTTGCCGATCCGGGTCAGTTCCTGATAAACCACGCGGCCGGCACCGATATTGATGTGACCCACTTCGGAGTTGCCCATCTGGTTGCCAGGCAGGCCGACCGCCATACCGGAAGCGGCAAGCAGGCCGCTGGTGGATTCGGCAAACAGGCGATCCATGTTTGGGGTGTTAGCCGTGGTGATGGCGTTATCTGTGGTGGCTTCGCGAGAGCCCCATCCATCCAGGATGATGAGGGCGAGCGGTTTCTTTGCGACGGTCATGATGATTCCTTGAACAGTTCGCTGGCAGGGTACCAAGAGTTTTAGGGATACAAAACTGAAAGTTTACAACATGCTCAAACAAGCAGGCCAGTCTTTGACCAAGGAGTTGTGGAGTGATACCAACCCTTACCGATACCGCTTGGGAATGCGGGCGCCCTAACTATAAGGCGATCACCTTGCCAACGGAAAAAGCGATTGGCTCCAAGCGCCCGAGAAAATCTGCACTGGAAAATCCCCCAGAGTCGGGCAATTGTCTATATGACCAGCTATGACACTGCAACCTGGGATAAGTCCGGGTATACTGCCTGACCTAATTTGTATCCATTGGAACTATTTTACAGGCATATCCATGAATGAGTTTATCGACTTTGTGATCCGCAACCCTATGTGGCCTGCTGCGTGGGCCGTGCTGGCCGTGCTGTTTGTTGTCTCCCTTGTACAGAGTAAGCTCAGCAAGGTGACGACGGTGGATCATCAAGGGGCCACTTTGCTGATCAACCGGCAAGATGCCAAGGTGCTGGATGTGCGCAGTGGTGATGAGTTTAAGAAGGGTCACATTGTCGACGCCTTGAACCTACCGCTGTCTCAAATCAAAAATAATCAGCTTTCCACGGTTGAAAAGCATAAGAACAGCCCCATCATTGTGGTGTGTAATGCCGGGATCAGTTCCAGCCAAGCGGCCAATACTTTGGTGAAAGCCGGGTTTGAACAAGTGTTCAATCTCAAAGGCGGCATGACTGACTGGAACGCTGCCAACATGCCGGTAGTGCGTGGAAAGAAACGCTGAGTTGTCTCAGCACCTAATGGGTTAATCGCGACCGGTGTCTGGCACCGGCGCAGCAGTTTTGGCACCCCTGGGTGACCGGATCGGCGAAGGGATGCCCGAGACTCCAAACCGAATTAATAGGTAATAAATATAATGACTGAAGCAGCAAACACCGCCGCCGAGCAGCAAACCGCACCGGCTTTCCAGATCCAACGCGTTTACACCAAGGACATCTCCTTCGAAACGCCGAACTCCCCGGCCATCTTCCAGAAAGAGTGGAAGCCCGAAGTGAAGCTGGACCTGGACACTCGCTCCAACAAGCTGGCGGATGATACCTATGAAGTGGTGATCTCCATCACTGTAACCACCAAAGTTGGTGAAGACGTTGCCTTCCTGTGCGAAGTACAACAGGCCGGTATCTTTACCATCGCCAACCTGCCAGATGCCCAACTGGCTCACGCCCTGGGTGCCGGCTGCCCTAACATCCTGTTCCCATACGCCCGTGAAGCCGTGGCCAGCCTGGTGAACCGGGGTACCTTCCCGCCGCTGAACCTGGCGCCGGTTAATTTTGATGCGCTGTTTGCTCAGTACCTGCAAAAGCGTCAGCAGGATGCTGCTGCCGCGGCCGGTGAGCAGGCTGACGCCTGATCTTCAGGAGCTTTTCAGTTGACTGAACAAGCCGATATTACGGTATTGGGGGCGGGGTCTTACGGCACCGCCCTTGCCATATCTCTGGCCCGCAATGGCCACAAAACCATCCTGTGGGGACACAACTCGGCACATCTGGCCACGCTGCAGCGCGATCGCAGCAACGAGGCCTACCTGCCCGGCAGTGCGTTTCCCGATCCTTTGGTCATTGAGCCGGACCTGGCCAAGGCACTGGCGGCTTCGCGCAATGTTCTGGTGGTGGTACCCAGCCATGTGTTTGCTGACGTACTGCGTCAGGCCAAACCGTTGCTGCGTGACGATGCCCGCCTGGTCTGGGCGACCAAGGGGCTGGAGCCTAAAACCGGTCGCCTGCTGCAGGATGTTGCACGGGAGATCCTGGGTGAGGCCATTCCTCTGGCTATCCTGTCCGGTCCGACTTTTGCCAAAGAGATGGCGGCGGGTCTGCCGACGGCCATCTCCCTGGCTTCGACCGACAGCGAGTTTGCTGATGATATGGCCAAGCTGCTGCACTGTGGTAGCTGGATGCGGGTTTACGTTAACCCGGACTTTATCGGCATGCAGTTGGGCGGTGCGGTGAAAAACGTGATTGCCATTGCGGCGGGCATGTCCGACGGTATCGGCTTTGGTGCCAACGCCCGCACAGCCTTGATCACCCGTGGTCTGGTGGAGATGTGCCGTCTGGGTTGCTCCCTGGGGGCAGACAAGTCCACCTTTATGGGGATGGCTGGGCTGGGCGATCTGGTGCTGACCTGTACCGATAACCAGTCGCGTAACCGTCGTTTTGGTCTGGCCTTGGGTCAGGGCAAGGAGGTGGAGCAGGCGATGACCGAGATCGGTCAGGTGGTTGAGGGGTATCGTAACGCCGAAGAGGTGTATCAACTGGCCAAGCGCCAGGGGGTGGAGATGCCGATCACCGATCAGCTCTATCGGGTGCTGTATCAGGGATTGCCGGTTCAAGAGGCTGCCCGGGCCTTGCTGGGCCGGGAGATGAAGCAAGAGTAAGTTGCTGGGAAGCTGCTTTAATAGATCAAAAGGGGTGCATAGGCACCCCTTTGTTGTTGGCTTAAGCCATAAAAGGCGGGGTTTGAGAGAGAGCAATGCAATTTGATGTGGTAGTGATCGGCGCCGGAGCGGCGGGATTGATGTGTGCTGCGACGGCGGCGGCACGGGGGCGTCAGGTGTTGGTGCTGGACCATGCCAAGCAGGCCGGCAAGAAGATCCTGATTAGTGGTGGGGGGCGGTGCAACTTCACCAATATGGAAGTTGAACCCGGTAATTACCTGTGTGGTAACCCGCACTTTGTGAAATCCGCGTTGGCACAATACTCTCACTGGGATTTTATCTCCATGGTGGCTCGGCACGGGATCCCCTACCACGAGCGGGATCATGGCCAGCTGTTTTGTGATGATTCGGCCAAGGCGATTGTCCAGATGCTGCTCAATGAGTGTGACCGGCATGGCGTTCAGATCCGCCTGCGTAGCCAGATCGAAGCGGTCAGCCGTAATCAGGCCGGTTTCTCCCTGGCCACCTCCATCGGCCGGATCCAGGCTCAATCCCTGGTGGTCGCGACCGGCGGCCTGTCCATGCCGAAACTGGGGGCGACGCCTCTGGGGTATCAGATCGCGGAGCAGTTTGAGCTGAGCCTGGTGCCGACCCGGGCTGGATTGGTGCCCCTGACCCTGCAGCCACAGGACAAAGAGCATTTCGAACCCCTGTCCGGGATCAGCCTGACCGCCACGGTGCAGTCGCGCCAGGGGCCGGCGTTCACGGAACAGCTGCTGCTGACCCACAGGGGGGTATCCGGCCCTGCGGTGCTGCAGGCCTCCAACTACCGTGGCGAAGGGGAGTCCGTCACCGTGGATTGGCTGCCCTCCGAGGACGCGGCCGAGGTACTGGAAGCCGCCAAAGTCGACACGCCCAAGCGCCAGCTTTTGACCGTGTTGAGTGAGCTGTTGCCCAGCCGTCTGGCGGAGGCCCTGATGGCCCGCCAGGGCTGGGCCAACGAGCAGATGGCCCAGTTGAACAAGACAACTCTGGCGGAGATCGCACAGACCCTGAATGCCTTTGAGCTCAAGCCTGCGGGTGACGAAGGCTACCGCACTGCGGAGGTGACTCTGGGGGGCGTGGATACGGATCAGATCAGCTCCAAGACCATGGAGTGTAAAACCGTGCCGGGCCTGTTCTTTGCCGGTGAGGTGTTGGATGTGACCGGTTGGTTGGGAGGCTACAACTTCCAGTGGGCCTGGAGCTCAGGTTATGTGGCAGGGCAGAACGCCTGAGTGTTTAGGCACAATAAAGTCTGCACACTAAGAGATATTTCGTTTTATCGATGATGATGGATTGGCAATGCCCTGGTAGTTATTCATCATCACAATGATGAAATAAGCCGAGATCCTATATAAGGATCTCGGCTCTAAAAGCTAACTTACATTTAGACAAAGCAACTCATACGACACATTATCATGCGATTTAGGCTTAGCCTACAATTAAGTGGATATCACTTTGATAACCTTTCATCAAGGCATAATCGCAAAGAACTTCCTGTGGCTAACAGTGATAGCAGATTAAAGCTCTATAAACCTCATTGAGCGGTATTCTGTTTGTTTTTCTCAGGCATGCTAGTAACGAATGCCATCAGTACAACAATCGCAAAAGTCGGGCTCAACAAAGCTGCCTTTAATTTTTCATCAATCCACGGCATAGTTTCTACTAACACCACGGTGTTAAATCAGAAAAGTAAGCTGAATCGAATCTATGTTCTAATTTACAATAGCTTAAAAAGAAAAGTTAAAAGAGTCCCAGTCGGTATAAAATGGTCCGGTATACATTAGGAGTTCCAGGCACCAACCTAAGCTATCATTTTCTCTAGGTGATATTTAGCCTTTGGCGGCAGAAACAAATAAGTATGGCAGGAGTGAAGATTGGCGGTGAGCCAGTTGTCAGATAAAGTATGGATACGAGATAGCCGGATCTGATGGTCAGATCCGGCTTTTAATATTCAAGATCCAGTCACTATCTTGTATTGCTCTTATCAGTTTAGCACTTCATTAAAGTGAAGCTTTAGTGTTTGGCCAGAGTGATGTTCTAATATATCAGCTCTGCCATTACCAGTTACATCATGTAAATGGTATTCTGATCCAATATATTCACTTGTGCTGTCGAACTGGCCGTGTTTAATGACCTGCCCACTATTGTTGAGTCGATAGTAGTGATAATTAGAGTCAAACGAGGCTTTTGCTATAATTTCAAGCTGCCCATTCCCATTAATATCCCCTATGCTTAAACTATCCGGTTCGCCGACACTTGATAGTTGCGGCAGCTCATGTTCGGAGAAGGTCCCATCTCCATTTTCAATGAGAATCCGGTTTGAGTAACCTTTGGGTGTAAATACGTTAAGGACAATCTCATTACGACCGTTGCCAGTCAAATCACCAATCGACTTATTTGACAATCTCTCTGACTGATAGACACTGCCAGCATAGTCAAAGACGCCATTCTCCTTTCCATAATACACAAGGAGGTCCGCATAGCAGGTGAATACCAAGTCATAGTGCCCATTGCCATTAATGTCAGCGACTTTCAGATCTCTAGTATTGCAGTCATGGTCAGCAAGGCTTGAGTCGGCTTCGGAATTAAACTTGCCTGTGCCATCATTGAAATACAGCTCAATCGTGTGTTTGCCGCCATTTCCATAGTGAGGACTGCGAGCTGTGATGATATCTAAGTGACCACTGTTGTCGATATCTTTTAGAGCAATCGCATGTATCCGCTCAGTGCTCGGGATGCTTTCAAGGTTTTGGGACAGTTCAAAGTTGGCATTGCCATCATTGGTGTAGACCGTAATGGGTCGGCCTTCCGAACCGGCGCCAGCCATAACCAGATCCAAATAGCCGTTACCCGTTAAGTCGCCAGAGGCAGCAACGCTATCCATCCAACCATGGTGTCCCGATTCAATCCAGTCAGATTGACTAAAGTACCCATTACCATTATTCAGATAGATATGACTGATTCCACCAATCACCCTTGATGGCATGAAGAGGTCCAGATGGCCATTATTGTTGAGATCGGCCAGCTTGATCCCCGCGTCATTGGTGAGGATGGCTTGCTCTGAGTCTACGAAATGAAAGGGCTCATCCAGTTCATCAAGCTCAAGCTGAACGGACTTATTAAGGATCTCCAGCGGCGCTAGGCTAAACTCGGAGCTGTGGCTGGCGCTGGTCATCTTGACCTTCAGGTTGTAGTTGCCTGCGGCCTGGTGGGTTTTCAATGAGCCGGTTTGGTAGTGATCACCGGTGATACCAATCAGCTTATCGTTAAGATAAACCTCAGCGCCTACGGCGGGCAGGCTGTCTTCGTCCATCACATTAAGCATCAGGGTGCCGAGAATGCGGCCACTGATGATACTGGTGCGGGCCAATTCGAGCTTACAGCCCAAAACCTGCTGGGTTTCAGTGTTAATGCTGGTGTTACAGCTGGCAAAAGGCGCATCATCAAACCAGTTTGCGGCCTGGTCCTGCTCATAGAAGCCAAGAAACACCATAAGCTCCTCTTCACCATAAGTGGCAAAGTTCTCCGAAGCTTGATAGATGCCATTGATGTCCAATACATCCAGAACTTTTTCCTGCAATGGGTGCTCGCCAGCGGCCATGCGGATCATCAGAGCAAGGTTTTCTTCACCTCCCACTTCATCAACGATGATTTGAGGGACAGTAAAGGCGAACTCACCGTTTTGGGTGATCCGATCGATGTCAAAGTCCACATCGCTTTGGAGCGGGGTAATATCGACCTGTACATTCTCACCATTACCCAGATTGATGGTGGTGTTGCCCTCGTTGTTACCAACGAGAAGAGCACCTTCATACAAGTTGAGTTCCAGCTGATGAGCACCCGCTTCGACATTGAGTGTGACTTCGGTGACGCCAAGGTCTTTGTTGATGTCAAAAATAAGCTCATCGCCTTGGTTGAGTGACAAACCAAATTTGGGCTCGTCAAACTCCACCAGATCGGAAGAGGGGTACTCAAAGCGCAGGGTCGATAAGTAGCCGACGTCTTCAATATCAGTAATGGTGTCACCCAAGTTAGGCTGGAGCTCCAACTCAAGGGTGAACTCTTCGCCAGCGATGACTTCCTGGGCCAGAGCTTGGGCGACGTATTGCACATCGTTTCGGGCCAGGATCAGCACAAAATCATAAAGGCCTGGTGCCAAGGTTAGGGAGCCGTGCGAGTCGACACTGCCATCGGCGCGGAGGGTGACAGACCAATTGTGGCTTTGGTGCGCTCCGGTGTTCACGTTGGTCACGTTCATCTCACCGGTAAAGCGTTGATCCTGAAGTACTTCCACGGCGGAAGAAACATCATTCGCTGCCGCGTCAGCCGGGGAGATCTCACTCTCAATACGCACTTTATGAGAGTCTGGCGCGGATATTCGCTGGGAATAGACGGAAGTGAATACCGGGGCGATAGTGGGGGTAGCCGATTCGACAGGGGGGGACTTACTATCGTCACTGCAGGCTGACAGGGCAAAAGCCAAGCCGACAATAGACATCAATGTCCTATATTTCATTTGTTACAATCCATTATTGATGTTGATAAATAAATGTGAACTACTGCGAGCCAGCCGAGTGGATGTCGAGCGCTTTAACTTGGCTTAATCAAACCTCGCTTGAACAATGGGCTGGCTAAACTCATTCATCAGGGGTTGCAATGAGAGCAGCATCAGTATCAATACGACATTACTACGCCTTTAATTAATTATTGGTGTTGATTTAAGTGTAAAGAAGTATTGGCCATGGAAATATGTTGGGGGCTTAACTTGAAGGTTGTATTTATTTCTATTATTTGTTGGGTAATACTTAAGGGAATATAAGTTTTGCACGATTAAAATAAATGGGGTTCAAATCTGTTGTTTGTTGTTTGTTGTTCGAATTGATTAGCAACCAATATAAGGCCTGACAAACATCGTATATTGTTATTGATAGGCGGCACTCAACCGGTGTATCTCCAACTCGATTTTCTACAAGGGACATGTGATGGGAAGGCCAGCGGCGTTACGGTCTGTCGGTGGCGGGATAAGGGCAGTAAAGGCAATTCACCCCAAGGTATGCCAAAGCTCTTCTTCCAAATGGCAGCAAAGGACACTCCACACTGAATTGAACATGCATTACACCTATTCGGTGATGCCGTTAACTTCATAGGTGGCGATAACTCACTAAATAGTCAGGCATAGCCCAGTCTCAAATTGCCCGTTGGCGCAACCTGGTTTTGCCAGGAAGGTCGACAAGATAATAAGGATAATGGCTTGTCCCGTAACTGGCTGCTGGTGGGAGGGCGGTGTATCTGGGAAGTTGCATTGGCATAACCCTGATGGCCCGCCAGGGCTGGGTCAATGAGCAGATGGCCCAGTTGAACAAGACAACTCTGGCGGAGATCGCACAGACCCTGAATGCCTTTGAGCTCAAGCCTGCGGGTGACGAAGGCTACCGCACTGCGGAGGTGACTCTGGGGGGCGTGGATACGGATCAGATCAGCTCTAAGACCATGGAGTGTAAAACCGTGCCGGGCCTGTTCTTTGCCGGTGAGGTGTTGGATGTGACCGGTTGGTTGGGGGGCTACAACTTCCAGTGGGCCTGGAGCAGTGGTCATGTGGCGGGGTTAAACGCCTGAGTAGCGGCGGCGGTAATCGAAGCATCAATGAGCCTGCGCTTTCGTCCTGACGGTCCTTGTCAGGACGCAGCGTATGGTTATGCTAAGGAGATTAATGTTTATTTAGGACAAGGACTTGTCAATTTCGTGGCGTAAAGGGAAGGCGTCGCTCCCCCGTTTATCACTGTTGATTTTGTTGCCCATCACACTCCTGTTGGCATTGGGCAGCTTGGTCATGCTCGATTTTTTTCAGGGGCGAGAGCAGATGCGAGGTCACCTCAAGGTGGCCCAGGAGTTGCTGTTGCTGCAGCGCGCCGAACAGATGGAACAGTTGCTGGTTTCCGCGGGGCCGGGTCGGGCCGGTGAAGTGGCCGAATTAAGCATGATGCAATGGGCCAAAGAGGAAGCGCTGCTGGGTGCCGCAGTGATTGATCGGGATCAGCGGATCTTCTTTGGCAGCCGAATGATCTGGCGGGGCGGGCAGGCCAGCCGTTTGATCGAGGGCTATGACAGGGCCCGGGCCAACAGTGCCATCCTCAGCGGCCGTCCTCTGGTCTTAGAGAACTCGCATCGAGGCAGCTTGCAACTCTACTATCCCTTGATCCAGTTGCAATCCCACCTTGAGCCCAGGCTGGTGTACATGGAACAGGATCTGACGCCGCTCAATGATATTGGCCAGTCTCTGTTTTTTCAGCGTCTGGCCCGCGTCTGGAGTCTTGGCTTGCTGCTGATAGGGTTGCTGGCGTGGGCCGGGCGCCGTTTTGTGGTGTTACCCCTGGCAGAGCTGCAAGACCTGTGTCGTCGTCTGGGGGAGCCCAGGCTGCTTCCCTCTACGACCTGGCGACCCAGAGAGTTGGATGCCCTGTGGGAAGAGATCGAGCGGGGTAACCAACGGCTGCGTCAGGGATATGTTCAGTTGGTCGAGAGTGAGCAGCGTTGGTTGTATGCCATTGAGGGGATCCGCGCCGGTGTCTGGGACTGGCAGATCGATCGGGATCAGGTCTATTTCTCACATCACTGGAAGGCGATGCTGGGGTACCGGGACGATGAGCTCCTGTCGACCTTCGAGTCTTGGGAGCAGCGCCTGCATCCTGATGATCGGGAGCGGGTGCTAGGTCAGCTTCGCGATTATGTCGATGGACGAGAGGGGCGGTTTGAGAACGTGCATCGATTGTGTCATCGGAGCGGGCATTATGTCTGGGTGATGGATCGCGGCATGGTGGTGGATTGGGACGGTCAAGGGCGGCCCAGACGAATGATTGGCACCCATCTTGATATCAGTGAGGAGATGGCACGCAAGCACAGGGAGCCGGAGCGCAACCAGGTGCTGACTCGCGTTGAACTGGCGAGCCTGCTGGAGCCGATGGTGCAGGCCGAGACGGATGGGGCCGCCTTGCTGGTGTTGTTGGAGCTGGATGACCTGCCCCTGCTTTATGGGGCTTATGGTCAGATCGGCGCTGAGCGCCTGATGGAGCAGGTTCTGGTGCGTCTGGAGAAGCGTTTTGCCGATGCCGCCATGTTGCAGCGTCAGGGAAGAGCCGAGTTCGCCCTCCTGCTCACAGGCCTGGATCATCAAGACCGGGTACAGGTTGGGCGGGTCGGCCAACTGGTGGAGCGGATCCAGACGACTCTGTCTCAGGGAGGACCGGAGGGCACACCTCTGCACCTGAGTGCGAGCCTTGGGCTAACCCTGTTCCATCCCGGGCCGCGACAACGCGCTAATGAGTTGCTGGCACAGGCTGAGTTGGCGCTGCTTCGAAGTAAGGAGTTGGGGCGTGGACAGCACTGTGTTTTCCAAGTCGAGATGCAGCAGCAGGTCCGTCAACAGTTGTGGCTGCGTGATGCCCTTTCCCATGCGCTGGAGCAGGAGGAGATCTGTCTCCAATTCTTGCCCGTCATGGATGCCGAAGGTGAATTGCACGGGGCTGAAGCGTCGCTGCACTGGCACCATAGTCAGCGAGGCAGTATTGCTCCAGAAGAGTTTCTGCCGGTCGCGGTTCGTTTTGGCCTGTGTGAAGCGCTGACCGAGTTACAGGTAAACCAGGCTTGCCGGGAACTCAGCGTATTGCGCCGCTATGGACTTAAAGAGCTGATCCTACCCGTCGCCCCACTGCAGCTTATTGGGACCGCCTTTGTCGAGTACCTGAGAGTGAATCTGGAAGAACAAGGGGTATCTCCCGGCATGCTGGTATTGGCATTATCGGAGGCCGAGTTGCCCTCTTCGCTCGATGAGTTAAGGCTGGTCTGGGCCCGGCTTCAGGAGATGGGAGTCGGACTGAGCCTGGTCCATTCGGGAGCCGGTTTGCATTCGCTTCATCGATTTAAGGTGCTACCGGTAAGGCGCCTGGTGCTGGATGTACGGGATATTCAAGGTTTATCAAACGCGTCAGTGAGTGCGCTGGCTTCGGCCCAGGCGCAGATCGCTGACGCGTTGGGGGTGGACTGGATGGCCATAGGTGTGGACGATGAGATCCGGTTCCAGCTCACGAAGGAGCAGGGCTGCGAACGTTTCCTTGGGAGTCATTTCGGAAGCCCCTCTCCTCTGGAGGAGCTGCTCAGCGTATTGCGCACCTTGGGGCGCAGTTCCCTTTCCAGCTAAGGTATCCCGGCTGTGAGTGCCTCTCACTCCAAGGGGAGGCGGTCTTTGAACCAGTCCAGGCTGGCGGCCAGTGCCGCATCTCGCAAGGACTCTCGCTCGATAAAGAGTTCGTGCTTGGCACCAGGCAGGATCTGCAGGTGATGCTGGGGTTGGCGCTGGCAGAAGCGCACCTGAGCATCATTGCAGACAATGGTGTCAGCCTCGGCCTGGAGTACCAGTATGGGGGTCTTCACCGACAGGCGGGATAGCCGCTCGGTGGCAAGAAGGGCCTGTTGCAGCCAGTGATTGCAGGGATCGCCCAACTGCAACTGGGGGCAATCCTGGTAGAGCTGACGGAACTGACGGTACTGCTGGGGATCCGAGGTGAGCTCATTCTCTTCGAAAGTTTTGGGCTGGTAACCGTGCCCCCCGGGGATGTACCGGTAAGGCGCCAGTTTCGACAGGAGTCGGGCCAGCCTACGGATCAGGCGCTTAGGCGCGGGCAACCGGATCCCATACATTGGGGCTGACAGGGCGGCCCGGTCGAAATGATCCGGATAACGTGCGAGGTAGAGGGTGCCGATGGCACCGCCCATGGAGTGGCCCAGCAGATAGTGATGGCGATGACCATCGGGGCGGATCTTGTCTCGATAGAACTGGGCCATATCTTCAATGTAATCATCAAATCGACGCACGTGGCCCATATGGGGATCGGTCAGCAGACGGCCCGATAGGCCCTGGCCGCGATGATCCCACAGGTAGAGGCTGTAACCCTGGCGGTATAGCTGCTGCACCACTGGCCAGTATTTGAGGTAGCTTTCGATCCGACCATTACTGATGGCGATGGCCCCGACGGCATTGGCATGGCGCAGTATGCTATAGCGGATCGCAATGCCATCGACACCGGTAAATTCATCGTGCTCGGCCTGCTGCCACAGGGGGCATGCCTCCATCACTTGCTCTGGGCTCATAAAGGTTTTTTGGCCAACTGGCGGGCGTCGAAGGCAGCCAGTTGTTCTGGCGTTGCCTCTTGCTGGTATTTCTCTTTCCACTCACTGTATGGCATGCCGTAGATCGCCTCTCGGGCGGCGTCATAATCCACCGCTTCCCCTCGCTCCTCGGCCTCGGCCATATACCATTTGGCCAGGCAGTTACGGCAGAAATCGGCCAGGATCATCAGATCGATGTTCTGCACCTCCTTATGCTGATCCAGGTGTGCCAGCAGGCGGCGCAGTACGGCGGCCTGGATCTCGGTTTGGGTTTGTGGGGTCATGCTCTCTCCTTAGGCGTTTGAAGTGGGTGGCGATCCCATGTTGTTTCCTTGCTGTCGGCGTTGGCGCAGAGGCAGCCTCTTGATCTTATAGGAGTGTGCCGCTGCAGGCCAAATCGATTGGGGGCTTGAGGGAACACAGGTGCTCTCGGGCGGGTGGCTGATGTGGCTCAGGATGAGCTGGCCGAGCCCCTTGAGTTGCGCGCAGCCTAAAAAAACGCCACGCCAGGAGAAACCTGGTGTGGCGTTTGTCTGTGTGAGAGAGGGGGGCGTGCTGATCAGATCACTCGGCTGAACTGCTGCTGGCGCGCCTTGTCGCGGTGTGGTCGCCGATCAAAGCACATGCAGCAGATTTTACCTGGCCGGATCAGCGTGCTGATCAGATCACTCGGCTGAACTGCTGCTGGCGCGCCTTGTCGCGGGGTGGTCGCCGATCAAAGCGCAGACAGAAGATTTTACCTGGCCGGATCAGCGTGCTGATCAGATCACTCGGCTGAACTGCTGCTGGCGCGCCTTGTCGCGGAAATAGCGATCAAAGCACATGCAGATGTTACGGATCAGCAGGTTGCCCTGGGCTGTGACCCGAATGATGTGGCCTTCATGCTCGACCAACTCATCCTGGATAAAGGGAGCCAGTAGCTCTATGTCTTCGGCAAAGTACTGGTCGAAATCGATATCCCAGTCCGTTTCGATGGTGCGCTTGTCCAGCTCGAAGTGGCAGATCAACTGTTTGATCACCGCGCGGCGGATAAAGTCGTCGCGCTCCAGAGTGCAGCCTTTGGCCAGGGCATGGCCCTGATCGTCCATCGCCTGGTAGTAGTCTTTCAGTGCCACGGCATTCTGGGCATAGGCACTGCCGATGCTGGAGATCGCCGAGGCCCCCAGGCCGAGCAGGTCGGCGTCTGGTTGGGTGGTGTAGCCTTGGAAGTTGCGGTGCAGCTTGCCGGCTCGCTGCAGTTTGGCGAGCTCATCCTCGGGCTTGGCGAAGTGATCCATGCCGATAAACTGGTAGCCGGCCCCGGTCAGGGTGTTGATGCTGTTTTCCAGGATCTTCAACTTCTGCTGCGGGGTCGGCATATCCTCTTCATGGAGTTTGCGTTGGGCCGCGAAGCGATGGGGCAGATGGGCATAATTGAAGATGCTGAGTCGATCCGGGCTGAGATCCTGGATCCGCTCCAGGGTCTTTTGGAAGCTTTCCGGGGTTTGATGGGGCAGTCCATAGATCAGATCGACATTGGTGGAGCCAAAACCCTTTTCCCGAGCTGCCTGCACGAGATCAAAGATGAACTGTTCATCCTGTTCGCGGTTTACCGCGGCCTGTACTCGTTTGTCGAAATCCTGAACCCCTACGGAGATCCGGTTGAAACCGACCTCTTTGAGGACGTCCAGCAGGTGCAGATCGATCTCCCGGGGGTCAATTTCGATAGAGAATTCGCCCTGCTCGGCAAAGTTGAAATGGGTTTTCAGCAGGCTGGTCAGGCGACGGATCTGCTCGCCATTGAGGAAGGTCGGTGTACCACCGCCCCAGTGCATTTGGGTCACCTGGTAGTGGCTGAAGCGTGGGGCGCGGTTTTTGATTTCACGCTCCAGGTAATCCAGGTACTGATCTGCTTTATGGGCATGGCGCGTGATGATCTTGTTGCAGCCGCAGTAATAGCAAAGCTTGTGGCAGAAGGGGATATGCAGGTACAGGGACAAGTGTTGTTTGTCAGATCCGCTGATGGCGGTCGACAACTGCTCGTCGGTAAAATCCGGGTGGAACTCCACTGCGGTGGGGTATGAGGTATAGCGAGGCCCCGAGTAGTTGTATTTCTCGATGAGGGCCTGATTCCAGCTGATCTTATCCTGCACGTTGTCACTCCATATGCGGCTATGTTGGCATTATGCCGCTTTTGTTGGCATTGACCACTCTTGTTGAGCGAGATTTTGCTGCTCTGTTGCCCGGATGGGATCGAACTCAACATTCGGAGCGGCAAAAATGGTTGGGTGAACGGGCTGCGCCCCGGGACAAATAAAAAAAACGGTACCCGAAGGTACCGTTTGGATATGTCGTCTGGGTCAGAGCCAGCGGTCCGCCACGAGTCGATCGAGGTCTCCCCGCATCGCGGGGCCGAGCTGGTCTTCCCAGCGTTCCCGCTCCAGGTCCAACCGCATCCGCTCATTGCGTTTGAGAGCCTGGCGTGCGGCCAGGATGGGTTGATCCGCGACCTTATCATACAGGGCATGCAGATCCGGGAATTGCTGACGCCAATGATCGGGCGTGTGGCGAGGAAGACCCCGTAATAGGTTGACCAGGCGCAGTGCTCCCTCGGCTGGTTCGCACTGTTCCTGCAGGCAGGCCTTGGCGATCAGCAGGATCTGGGATTGCAATTCGGCGGTCCGTTGGGCTTGGTTACTGGCTTGTGCCAGGCGAACTCGGCGCAGTCGCCACAGTAGCCAGCCTGCGTAGCCCGTCAGCAACAGGATGAT
The DNA here is from genome assembly GCF_057219095.1 of Ferrimonas sp. YIN67. Classification (NCBI taxonomy): domain Bacteria; kingdom Pseudomonadati; phylum Pseudomonadota; class Gammaproteobacteria; order Alteromonadales; family Ferrimonadaceae; genus Ferrimonas; species Ferrimonas sp. YIN67. The sequence goes on along the minus strand of NZ_JBXVVJ010000011.1, from coordinate 108,033 downwards.
TACCGTGGCCAGAATCAACAAACTTCCCTGTAGCGTCATGCTTTAGTCCTTGAATTGATCCAGCAGATCTTCGCCCTGGTTGAACTGGGCGAGCAGGTCATCCTCATCCTTGGCCTCATCTGTGGTGCTGATCAGCGGGGCGTTATCAAGCTCGTCCTCGTCCTCGTCCTCAATACCCAGTTCGTCCATCAGCACGGCGATGCGGGCCAGGTTGGACTCCAGGTAGAATTGGTCGTGCTGGGCCAGTACTTCACCGTCTTCCACTCTTTCCAACAGGGTGTGCAGGCGGGGATCATTCTCCAGGCGTGCCAGCTCTTTTTCTGGTGCTTCACTCCGGGTTGGCGCTGGCTGGGTGACTTGATCCAGTACCAAGGGGATCGCCTTCTTGCTGCCGAGGCGCGGATCTTTCTTGGCCGCCGGGTTGTCGGCGCGTTTCACATCGGTACCACTGTGGCGGCTTCCGGCGCTTTGGCCCTTGCCACGTTTCTTACTGGCTCGGGTTTCTTGTTTCTTCTCCCGCGGTGGTCGATTTGGACCATTGGTGTTTACTTTGCGGGATTTCTTGATTCGGGTCATGGGTCTGCCTCCATTTGGGCCGGCGTTTATACCAGATTATGCCGGTTTTTGCAGCAGAATGACGTCGCTGCCGTGAAATTCCACCGTCATACCGTGTCGTCGAGCCAGGAAGCGGAAGGTTGCCTGGCTGAAGAAACAAACATGAGTGGGGTCATTTTTGTAGTGCCATTGGGCGAAGGCTTCTCGGCTGCGCACCAGTTTGGTCATCAGTCCTAGGGTGCCTCCTGGCTTGAGCAGTTCTAGGAGCAGTTGCCACTCGCGGGCTGGCCGGTAGAAGTGCTCGATGGCCTCGGTGCAGGTAATGAAGTCGTACTGGCGGCGCAGGGGAGTCCGATCCGGTGCGTAGTAGATATCATACAGGGCCATGGAATGACCCGCCTCCCGTAAAAGCTCGGCCAGAGCCGGGCCGGGTCCACAGCCGAAATCAAGACCTTCGCTGCCTTGGGGCAACCTCGCGATCAGTGGGTTGGCCAGGCGAGACAGGAAGCGCCGATAGCCGGGATCATCGACCTGATTCTGATGCTGATCATAGATTTGCTTTTCCGCCGGAGCTGGCAGCAGGGCGCTGGGATCGGCGAACACCAGTTCACATTGCGGGCACTGAAAGTAGTGGCGGCGCTTATCCTGATGATAATGATGGCTGTCAGCATGAAGGCACAAGGGGCAATGCATGAGGTGTCCTGGCACAGATCGGGGCAACCATTATACGCAAGAGTAGCGGGTGTGTCGGGGGGAGAAATAAAAAAGGCGACAGGAATGCCTGCCGCCTCGTATGGGTGTCAGTCGACACGCCTCCAGATTTTTTAACCAGGAGTTCCTTTCCCGCTTAGTGACGTTCCCGGTCTCGTTCCTTTTTCTTGTTACCAGCTTCCGTGCGTGGATTTTATTGTTTTCGGTCAACCATGACACTTTGTTATTCGTCCTATATCCGCCAATCCGTGACGGTAATTTGCCACATTCCCCGTGGCTAAATGTCTTCCTGACAAGCACATTCTTCCGTGAGATCCCCAAGTCCTTGGGGTCGAGTTCTCCGACTCGTCTACTCCTTTAACAGGGCGCCTTCCGATGCGCGTGACACACATCCTGTGCATCATTCCTGGGGCCATCAGCGGTCCGTCACCGAGGCGTCCTCCCTGTTGGTGCACCACTCTACCCACTTTGAACTGGATCGCAACTTTTTTCAGGGTGAGAAATGCTTCAAATTTTTTTGTTAAATCTATAAGTGTATGAAAACTTGTAAAATTTGATAAAAATAAGAGAGCGTATCTTTACGATCGCTGATGGAGATAATGGGTGATCTCTTACATGCGCGCGGGTGGATGGCGGACGACAAAGCGGTTTCACCAGTGACTTGTTTCGTTCTTTATGCGAGAAGGAGCGCATTACTGCGTTGAGAGCAGGAGGGGCAGAATAAAAAACGGGCCCACTGGGCCCGTTTTTATTTGCTTGGCTCAGAGCCCCTGGATGTAGGCGCTCAAGGCTGCGATATCGTCATCACTGAGCTTTTTGGCTACGTCCGTCATCATGCCGTTAAGATCATTGTGACGGGCACCGCTGCGGAATTTCTCCAGCTGCGACTTGAGGTAGCCACCATGCTGACTGGCGATAGCGGGATAACCCGCCAGGCTCATGCCTTTGCCTTGAGCACCGTGGCATGCAACACAAGCGGTCAGTTGACGAGCCGGGTCGCCGCCCAGGTAAAGGGTTTCACCCTTTGCTCTGATGGCTTCAGGGCCTGGAGCTCCTGCCTGGATCGACTGTTCAGAATAGAAGGCGGCCACGTCGGCAATGTCCTGCTCGGTGGCCAGCATCATGGCCATACCGCTCATTACAGGATCATGGCGTCCCTGGGCGCCGCCAGTTTGTCCGGCCAGCTTGAATTCGGTGATCTGCTTGATCAGGTATCCCTGATGCTGACCGGCGATTTTGGGGTAGAGATCGATGGGGCTGTTTCCGTCCATTCCATGACAAGCTACACAGGTGGCGGCTTTCGCCTGACCAGCCGTGGGATCGCCTTCGGCCAGGGCCGTTGTCGAAATGGATGACAATACAGCGAGGGCAACAGCAAACTTTTTCATGACGTTCCAACTTTTCTTGTTTAGCGTTTCTTTCCCTGCCGCAACGCTCGCCTGTTAAAATGGAGGGAGCATGCTGCAGGCATTTTACACGAAACCAGAGCCAGATCTAAGAGTTGGTGCAATTTGTGACCTGAAACGCTCTAGGTTGGCTATGCCTCTACGGAGTTCTACGTGACCGAACAAACAATCGATTTTCGCCTGGCGCAATTTGTGACCAGTGCCCCGGACATTCACCATCTGCCTGACGACATCGGTATGGAGATCGCTTTTGCCGGTCGTTCCAATGCTGGTAAGTCCAGTGCATTGAATACCTTGACCGATCACCGTGGATTGGCACACACGAGTAAGCGGCCCGGCCGGACTCAGTTGATCAATGTCTTTCGTCTCGACGATGACAAGCGGTTGATCGATCTGCCCGGATATGGCTTTGCCAAGGTTCCTTTGGAGATGAAACTTCAGTGGCAGGAGAAGCTGGCCCAGTATCTGGAGGAACGACGTTGCCTGAAGGGGCTGGTGGTTTTGATGGACATTCGCCACCCTTTGAAAGATCTGGATTTTAATATGATCCGTTGGGGCGTTGCGGCTCAAATGCCGGTGCTGGTCCTGTTGACCAAGGCGGATAAACTTAAGCAGGCGGAGAAACAAAAGACGCTGCGTACCGTTAAGGCCACGCTGGCTGAACTGGAAGGAGAGGTCACGGTACAGTTGTTCTCATCCCTGAAAGGGACAGGCCGTGAGCCGGCGTTGAACGTGCTCAATGGCTGGTTTCAGCGCCATGACCAAGAGATTGGCTTGAGCTGATGTTGAAAAAAACCGGTGCCGAATGGGCACCGGGCTAAAGCAAGTCTATAAAGAAGCTTTTCAATAAACGATAACAAGACACATCAATCAGCGGGATTGGTGTGGCGAGTCCACTATAGCCTACGAAAATAAAGCTTTAAAGCATTTGCTCTAAAGTGGTGTTGCTAAATGCTTGACGGGTGCCTGCGGGCCGCAATGGTGTTGTGTTCTTAGGACTCAGGTTCTAAAAGCCCAGATCCTCCCACATGGGAGCACTCGCCGTTCGTCGGGGATCGCGCCATTCGGAAGGGGTCAGGTTTTGCGATAGGCATTGTGTGGAAAAAGGCACAAAAAAACCCCGACGATAGAGATCGCCGGGGTGCCAATTTTGGCGATTGCCCAGAGGCAATCAAAAACAGGTTTGAAAGATAGAACATCTTACCTCTGTACCCTACCCATCAAGCATAACCAAGCTGGACGGCTTGAGGAAAGTGCTTTCACTGGTGGATGGTTTGTTTTGTGCATTGGATCACCAAAGGAGGGGCATTTGCCCCTTCTTGGTGTTTGCCTGCTGAACTTTTGTTCAGAGGTTAATGGGCTTGATCCCAGTTATCACCCAGACCCGCCTCTGCCAGTAAGGGAACATCCAACTGGGCAGCGGCTTCCATTATGGTACAGAGCGCTTGCTGATGTGCCTGGGCATCGGCTTCGATCACTTCAAAGACCAGTTCATCATGGACCTGCATCAGCAGGCGGATCTCATCGCTATTTTGTTCGGCCAGGTACTGAGCGACACCCAGCATCGCCTTCTTGATGATGTCGGCGGCGGTACCCTGCATCGGCGCATTGATGGCGGTGCGTTCGGCTGCCTGCTGGCGCATCTTGTTGCGGGCGTTGATCTCCGGCAGATACAGTCGGCGACCATACAGGGTTTCGACGTATTGATCGTCGTGGGCCTGTTTGCGGGTGCGATCCATGTACGCCAGGACACCAGGGTAGCGATCGAAATACTTGTCGATGTACTCCTGGGCCTCGTAGCGCGGGATCGCCAGTTGCTTGGCCAGGCCAAAGGCCGACATGCCGTAGATCAGACCAAAGTTAACTGCCTTGGCGCGACGACGCTGCTCCGTGGTGACCTCATCAAAGGGCACCCCGAACACCTCGGCTGCAGTGGCCTTGTGAATGTCCTTGCCCTGGGCGAAGGCTTCCAGTAGCCCCTTATCCTGGGACAAGTGAGCCATGATCCTCAGTTCAATTTGCGAGTAGTCGATGGCCAGGAGTTTAAAGCCTTCAGGGGCAATAAAGGCCTGACGGATCCGGCGACCCTCTTCGCTGCGGATCGGGATGTTCTGCAGGTTGGGATCAGAGCTGGAGAGACGGCCGGTGGCCGTGACAGCCTGATGATAAGAGGTATGGATCCGGCCTTCGGCCTTGATCATCAGTGGCAACTTGTCGGTGTAGGTGTTTTTCAGTTTGGCCAGGCTGCGGTGCTCAAGGATGATCTTGGGCAGCGGATAGTCCAGCGCCAACTCCTGCAGCACCTCTTCGGCGGTAGAGGGGGCTCCCTTGGGGGTCTTTTTCAATACCGGGCAGTTGAGCTTGTCGAACAGGATCACCTGAAGCTGTTTGGTGGAGCCCAGGTTGAAGGCTTCTCCAGCGATCTCGTGGGCTTGTTGCTCCAGCTGGGTCAACTTAGCGGCGATCTCGCCACTTTGTTGATGCAACTTGTCGACATCCAGCAGTACGCCATTGCGTTCCATCTGAGACATCACGGGGATCAGTGGGATCTCCAGCTCATGGAAGATCTTGCTGGGTCCCTCCAGTTCCTCCAGGCGCGGCAGCAGGTGTTGGTGCAAGCGCAGGGTGATGTCTGCGTCTTCGGCAGCGTAGGGGGCGGCCTGCTCGAGTTCGATCTGGTTAAAGGTTTTCTGCTTGGCCCCTTTGCCCGCGATCTCCTCGAAATGAATGGTTTTGTGGCTCAGGTATTTGAGGGCCAGATCATCCATATTGTGGCGGCCGGCGGTGGAGTTGAAACAGTAGGACTCCAGCATGGTGTCGTAGACAACGCCTTGCAGCGCAATGCCGTACTTGGCCAGGACGGACATGTCGTACTTGAGGTTCTGGCCTACTTTTTTGGCGTCTGGGTCTTCTAGCAGGGGTTTGAGCTTGGCCAGGACGCTGTCGCGATCCAGCTGTTGTGGTGCTCCCTCATAGTCGTGTCCCACGGGCAGGTAGGCAGCCTTACCCGCTTCCACGGCAAAGGAGAGGCCAACCAGCTCGGCTTCCATATAGTCAAGGCTGGTAGTTTCCGTATCCAGGGCAAAGAGTTCGGATCCTTTCAGTTTGTCCAGCCAGCTGTCCAGCTGGGATTCGGTGAGGATCAACTCGTGTTCGGTCGTGCTCTGGGCCGGAGCGGTTTGAGTACTCCCCTTGCCTTGTTGTCCCTGGGGCAGGACGGCTCCCCCGTTGAGGACTTCGTCCAGCCAGCGACGAAACTCCAGTTCACCGTAGAGTTTGGCCAGGGTGTCCCGATCGGCTTCTCGGATCACCAGAGCATCCGGTTTCTCCTCCAGCTCTACATCGGTCTTGATGGTGGCCAAGGCATAGGAAAGGAAGGCCGCATCTTTATGTTCGGCCAGTTTCTTCGGCATGGTTTTGCTGCCACGAAAGCCCAGGGGCACCACGGCATCGATGTCCTGGTAGATGGCTTCCAGGCTGCCGATCCCCTGAAGCATGGCCAGGGCAGTTTTTTCGCCCACACCGGGCAGACCCGGAATGTTGTCTACCTTGTCCCCCATCATGGCCAGCAGATCGATGATCAGCTCTGGGCCAACGCCAAATTTTTCTTTGACCCCGGCCGGATCCAGCTTGGTATCCGTCATGGTATTGACCAGGGTGATCTTATCCGTCACCAGCTGGGCCATATCCTTATCGCCAGTGCTGATCAGCACATCATAACCAGCTTTTTCCGCCTCGACGGCCAGGGTGCCGATCACATCATCGGCTTCGACACCGCTGTGGACAATCATCGGCAGACCCAGCGCCTGGATGATGGCGTGCAGTGGTTCTACCTGGCTACGCAGATCGTCTGGCATGGGGGGACGCTGTGCCTTGTATTGGGCATACATTTCGTCACGGAAGGTTTTGCCTTTGGCGTCAAACACCACCGCCATATGGGTGGGATCGTACTGTTTCAGCAGGCTTCGCAACATGTTCACCACCCCGTATACCGCCCCGGTGGGTTCGCCTTTGGAGTTGGTCAGGTGTGGTGGCGCGTGGTAGGCACGGTACAGGTAGGAGGAGCCGTCGACCAGGATCAGGGGTTTGGTTTCGCTCTGGGACATGGGGCCAGTTTGGTTGATAAGTCAGGTCGGTAGAATGCCATGACGGGCCCCTGCTGCGCCAGTGCTCCGGCCGTCATCCGCCGCGGACTCTGGTCAGTAAACAGCCTGTGGATAACTTTGTGTACAGAGTCTGTGGACAACCCTGCCCGGATCCGTGATCTGGATCCTTGAAAATTGCGCAAAGCCAGATCCTGCGCGGTTTCTACGGGGAGAGCGCAGGGCAAAAATAAAGTAAATGTGAGGACCGACCCAATGTGGATAGCTGATTGCCGACCTTGACAGTTTGGGTCCAAAGGAGGAGATACTGCACCAGGTTCCTTCCCGATGGTCGAGCAACAAGATAGCACATAAAATAACCGGGTCCATATGGAGATGAAAAAAATGTTAAAACAATTTCTGGTGACTAGGATTTGCAGCAATTCTTGCTGAAATAACAAGGAGACTCAGGATGAAAAAGATCGCTGTATTACTCAGTGGTTCGGGTGTGTTTGATGGCAGTGAGATCCATGAAGCGGTGCTGACTTTGCTGGCGTTGTCCCGTGCTGGGGCCCAGTATCAGTGCTTTGCCCCTGATCGGGATCAGCTCCATGTGGTTAACCACCTTACTGGTGAAGTGGCGGCGGGGGAGCGGCGTAACATTCTGGTGGAATCCGCTCGCCTGGCCCGGGGGGAGATCCGGCCTTTGAGTGAGCTGGATGCCGAGGCGTTTGATGGTTTGATCCTGCCGGGCGGGTTTGGCGCTGCCAAGAACCTGTGCGACTTTGCCCTGGCGGGGAGCGAGTGCCATGTCGCCGACGATGTAGTGCTGGCGGCCCGGCAGTTCATTCAGGCGGGCAAGCCCAGTGGCTACCTGTGCATCGCGCCGATCATGTTGCCGCGGATCGCCGGTCAAGGGGTCAAGGGCACCATAGGAACGGATGTGGAAACGGCCCAGGCGTTTAACCTGATGGGAGGGGAGCACCACACCTGTCCGGTGGACCAGGTGACGGTGGATGAAACCCATAAGATCATATCCAGTCCAGCCTATATGCTGGCGGGCAATATCGTTGAAGCCGAAGCCAGTGTGAATGCCCTGGTGGCCAAGGTGCTGAGCTGGTGTGAATAGCTTTTGGCCAGTTAGCTGTTAGCTGTTAGCTGTTAGCTATGGCCAAGGGCCATAAAAAGGCCGGCAAAGCTGCCGGCCGGATCTTTTGTGAGCCATGTGCGTCGTAATGGATGTGAGCCACCCATCGGGTTGGAACGCCCTCAAAGGATCATGGATCTCATTCCCTCTTTCGAGGGTTAACGGCATTTGCCCAGATCTTTGGCAAAGTGGATACGGTGATCCAACGTGCTTGTCCCCTTGGCTTCCACTCTGACGATATGAAAGCCGTTTTTGATCAATAGCCGAAGCATGCCTGGATAGCGGTTTCGGCTTTTTACCGTCAGGCTGCGGTAGCCTTGCTGTTGCGCCCAGCGTGTTTGATCGTTAAGCAAGGCTTCGGCCACGCCCAGGCTGCGAAAGTCAGGCAGGACACCGGCCATCCAGCAGTAGAATTCTGTGGCTCCCGTTTCATAACCCACCATGGCACCGGCAGCCTTGCCTTCCACCTCGGCGATGCGACTGAGGTAGGTAACGTTGGTCAAACGCTGCTGGTAATGCGCTATCCCATAGGGCCGATCAAATTCCGGTACCTGAGCCAGCAGTGCGGCAGCTTCGGCGTAAGGCGCATCACGCAGGGTCATGGGGTTCATTGCGCCGGCTCCTTTGGTCCCAGCTCGCTTTTCAGCATCGTCATAAACTGCTCGATGTAGGCCCAGCGACGTTGTCCTTCTGCCCGTCCGGCGTCGGTTCGCAGCTGGCCGGGCAGGTGCTGCAATTTCACGAAGAAGTGATCCAGACAATAACGACTGTCGTCCAGATCGCGCCGTTCGGCAAAGGGGTCTTCACTGTGATACAGGGTGTTACCAAACTGGCCCCCCAGCATCAGGCAGCGGGCCAGGCCGATGGCGCCGAGCGCATCGAGACGATCCGCATCCTGAACGATTTGCGCTTCCAGGCTGACGGGCTCGATCCCGGCCGACCAGCTGTGGGCCGCGATGGCGTGATGGATGGCCGCCAGGTACTGGCTTGGGTAACCGTGCTCAGTCAACAGGGCAACGGCCTTGTCGGCCGCCAGTACCGAGGCTTGACTGCGACGGGGATCCCGCTTGTCGATCAGGACCACATCGTGCAGCCAAGCGGCGGGTAGGATCACTGCCAGCTCGGCGCCGGCTTGCCGACCGAGAGCCTGGGCACTGGCGACGACCCGCCGAATATGATCCAGATTATGAGCGCCGTCGCTGCCGGCGTCGGCTGCCCATTGACGGCATCGTTGCTGCCAGTGGATATCGAAGATCTGGGTCATGATGTGGCCTCTTTGCCGTGACGAAGGGGGGCGGATCATACCTTCGCCCGTGTTGAAACGAAACAGGGCCGCCCGGTGATGCCGGGCGGCCCTGTGCTTGGCGCTTGGGAACTACACCAGTGGCTGGCGAGTCGTTCCTGTGGTCAGGATCTTATCGGTCAGCAGTTTCAGCAGCACACCATAGGCGGGCAGGAACAACAGCAGGCTGATGGCCAGCTTGAAGCCGTAATCGACGGTGGCGATCTCGGTCCAGTGCTCGGCCATGAAGGGATCGGAGCTGGCGTAGAAGGCCACGGAAAAGAATACCGCGGTGTCCACCAGGTTTCCGATCACCGTAGAGCACGCCGGGGCGACCCACCAGGCCGCACGCTCGCGCAGTCGGGCAAACACCTTGATGTCCATCAACTGGCCAAGCAGGTAGGCGGTAAAACTGGCCAGTGCGATGCGGCCGACGAAACCGTTGAACTCACCCAGTCCGCTGAGGCCGACGTAGCGTCCTTCGAACCAGATCACAGAGATCAGGTAGGAGAGGATCAGGGCCGGGACCATGGCACCGAAGATGATACGGCGGGCCGCCTGGGCACCAAAGATCCGCACGGTCAGATCCGTCGCCAGGTAGACGAAGGGGAAGGTAAAGGCACCCCAGGTGGTGTGGTAGCCAAACAGGAGAAATGGCAGTTGAACCAGGTAGTTGGAGGCCGCGATCACGGCGATGTGGAAGCTGATCAGGATCAGCAGCGCGCGCTTGATCTGCGCCTCGCTCAATTGAAGCATGGTGTCACCTTTTTGATGTTCGGGGTTAGGGAACCCGGAGGATTGAACTTGCCAGGCCGCGTGTGGCGGGGCAAAAAGAGGGCGAAATTATAGGCAGTGATGAATGCAATGCAAGCCTTATGTGAGGCAATCGGTCCCAAACTGCCGGGGTGATGGCATAATGAACCGAAACTCTCGCTCGATGATCCCGCCGGATCACTCTGCCCAACAAGGAATCGACCCAGTGAGTCAAGACTGCTGCAGCCAACCGGGACTGATGCTTCCCCAAGATGCTCTGGAAAAGATCTACGACCTAGTAGCGCCGTTTGAGGCGGTGGAAACTGTTCCCCTGGAATTGGCCCCGGGCAGGGTGCTGGCCGAGGCGATCCATGCCCCCATCGATCTGCCCGCCTTTGCCAACTCCGCCATGGATGGCTATGCGGTGCGTGCTGAAGACGTCACCGAACCGACCCGTTTGAAGGTGGTGGGTAAGGCATTTGCCGGTGTCCCCTTCGAGGGGGAGTGTGGCCCTGGGGAGTGTGTCCGGATCATGACAGGTGCCCTGCTGCCCGAAGGGCTGGACAGCATAGTGATGCAGGAGGTGGTGAAGCGCGATGGGGAGATGGCGATCATCGAAGAGGCGGTTCGGCCCAGGGCCTTTGTCCGGGAACGGGGCAGTGAGCTTGAGGCCGGCACCCGGGTACTGAGTGCGGGCACCCGGATTGGCGCCGCCGAGATCGGTGTCCTGGCCACCGTCGGGGTCGCCGAGGTGCCGGTCTTTTCCCAGATCACCGTGGCCCTGTTTTCCACCGGGGATGAGCTCAAGGCACCGGGGACCGAACTGGCACCGGGTGAGATCTACGACTCCAATCGTCATGCCCTGCGTACCATGCTGCAGACCCTGCACTGCAAGGTGGTCGATCTGGGCGTGATCCCGGATGATCTGGATGCCGTTCGGGCCGCATTTGCCCGTGCCGACGCTGAAGCCGATCTGGTGATCACCTCCGGGGGTGTCTCGGTGGGTGAGGCCGATTACATCAAGACGGTGCTGGATGAGCTGGGTCAGGTAAATTTCTGGAAATTGGCGATCAAGCCAGGCAAACCTTTTGCCTTCGGCCAGCTGCCCAATGCCTGGTTTTGTGGCCTACCCGGCAATCCGGTTTCCTCCATGGTGACCATGTATCAGCTGGTGCAGCCGCTGCTGGCCCATCTGGGGGGCGAACGCAAGGCGCCGGCCCTGACATTCCATGCCACCCTGCAGCATCCTCTGCGCAAGGGGCCGGGTCGTCAGGAATATCAGCGGGGTGTGATGTCCCGCAATGCTCAGGGACAATTGGTCGTCAGCACCACTGGGGCTCAGGGCTCGGATATGACCACCTCCATGAGCCGGGCCAACTGTTTTATCGTGCTGCCCCGCGAGTGCGCCGATCTGGACGCGGGTGCTCAGGTGACTGTCGAGCCCTTTAATGCCGTGCTCAGTGGTCAACTGGGGGGGGGGCTGTGATGGAGGAGATTCTTTCCGATCAGGAGCTGATGCGCTACAACCGGCAGATCGTGATCCGCGCTTTCGACATGGACGGCCAGGAAGCACTGAAGCAGGGCAAGGCGCTGATCCTCGGTGTGGGCGGCCTGGGCTGCGCTGCCGCTCAGTATCTGGTGACCGCCGGGATCGGCCAGATCACCCTGGTGGATTTTGATCATGTCGAGTTGTCCAACCTGCAGCGTCAGGTATTGCACCGGGATAGCCGCATCGGCATCAATAAGGCGGTGTCCGCCGCCGAGGAGCTGGCTGGCCTTAATCCGCATGTCGAGATCTCGGTGATCGACCGTCTGTTGGACGAGCCTGAGTTAGCGGAGCAGGTCAACGCCCATGATATCGTGCTCGACTGCACCGACAACCTGATGATCCGCGAGCAGCTTAATCGTTTCTGCTTTGAGGCCAAGGTGCCGTTGATCTCCGCCGCGGCGATCCGCATGGAGGGGTTGGTAACCGTGTTTGATTATGCTGTCGATAAGCCCTGCTACCAGTGTTTCGCCAGCCTGTTTGGCGAGCAGCAGTTGTCCTGTGTCGAGAGTGGCATTCTGGCCCCCGTGGTGGGCATGGTGGGCTGTCTGCAGGCCACCGAGGCGGTTAAGCAGCTCAGTGGTATGGGCAAGACCCTGTCGGGCCGCATTCTGATGATCGACGCCATGACCATGGAGTTTCGTGAAATGAAACTGCCCAAGCGGCCAGGTTGTACTGTGTGCGGTTAAGATCAGCGAGAGTAAAAACGGGACGCCAGAAGGCCTCCCGTTTTTCTTGAAGTCGGGCAGGGTGGGCGCGTAGCCAAAGAGCGGCCATCGTTCAAGGGGAGCACCGTAACCTGCCGTAAGGGATTACTCTGAGCTGCGGTCGGTTACGCCCCACACCAGGGTGAATCGATCAGGGAACAGGAACCGGCTTAAAAAGCGATCTGCTCACCGCCCTGCTTGGCCACGGACTCGCTCAAGAAGGCAAACAGTTCGGTGCCGCTGCGCTCGCAGAGCCACTGACCATCGACATAGTCATAGTGATAGCCGCCAAACTTGGTGGCCATCCAGATCTGATGGAGTGGCTCCTGCTTGTTGATCACTATGTGGCTGCCGTCGATGCACTCCAGCTCCAGTACGTTGCCCGCTTGATCGTAATCCAGTTCCAGTTCCGAATCGTCGATCACTTCGGTAATACGTTCCATGGCCGCATCGGCCAGCTGATGATAAGTGCTGCTATCCAGGCTCATAAGGGCTCTCTTTTGCTGTGACTCAGGTTGTGTTTGACTGGGCTTAGCGCGATTATACGGCCAATCAATGAAAAATCGGCAGCTTTGAGGGACCCATGCGTTTTTTTAGCCTACTGCTTGTTCTGGTGGCCGGTCTGACCGGCTGTGGCCAGACCGGGCCCCTGTATCTGCCCGAAGCCCCTGTCGACAACCAGGCTCAACCAGAGATCTCGTCGGTAGAGCAAGGCTCGACCCAGGCTGAGCAGACGGAGTCTGAGCAGTAAACCCGCTTTTGGATCGTAAGAAAAGGGATCTTCGTGGATCATTTTCACTATCAGGATGGCGCCTTGTGCGCCGAAAACGTACCGGTGGCGCGGATTGCCGCCGAGTATGGTACGCCATGTTATGTCTACTCCCGTGCCACCATCGAGCGCCATTATCGGGCCTTTGATCGGGCGGTTGGGGAGCATCCCCATCTGATCTGTTACGCAGTGAAGGCCAACTCCAACCTTGGGGTGTTGAACCTGCTGGCCCGTCTGGGCAGTGGCTTCGATATTGTTTCCGGTGGCGAGTTGGCCCGGGTGCTGCAGGCCGGAGGTGATCCCGCCAAGGTGGTATTCTCAGGTGTCGGTAAGACGGCTGAGGAGATCCGTCAGGGGTTGTTGGCCGGGATCCACTGCTTCAACGTGGAATCTGAGCCCGAGCTGGTGCGGATCAATGCACTGGCCGAAGAGATGGGGGTGATGGCGCCCATCTCGCTGCGGATCAACCCGGATGTGGACGCGGGCACTCACCCCTATATCTCCACCGGGCTCAAGGAAAACAAGTTTGGCATCGCCATGGACGAGGCGCTGAGGATCTATCAGAAGGCGGCGGCCATGCCCCACCTGACCATCAAGGGGGTGGACTGCCATATCGGCAGCCAGCTGACCAGCCTGCCCCCCTTTATCGATGCACTGGATCGCCTGCTGGAGCTGGTGGATCACTTGGCCGAGCTGGGGATCACCCTGTCCCACCTGGATGTTGGCGGCGGCCTGGGTGTCCAGTATGACGATGAACAGCCTCCGCTCCCCGAGGAGTATGCCAAGGCCCTGCGTCAGCGGATCGGGGAGCGGCCCCTGACCCTGATCTTGGAGCCGGGACGGGCCATCATGGCCAATGCCGGGATCCTGGTGACTCGAGTGGAATATCTCAAACGGGGAGAAGATCGCCATTTTGCCATCGTTGATGCGGCAATGAACGATCTGCTGCGTCCCAGCCTCTACAGTGCCTGGCAAGGGATCATCCCGGTGAAGCCTCGGCAGGGAGAGGCTCGTCACTATGACGTGGTTGGTCCGGTATGCGAGACCGGTGACTTCCTGGGTAAGGGGCGGGAACTGGTCATTGAGGCTGGTGATCTGCTGGCGGTTCGCAGTGCCGGGGCTTATGGCTTTACCATGGCTTCCAACTACAACAGTCGGCCCAGAGTGGCTGAGCTTTTGGTGGATGGGGATGAGCTCCATCAGGTGCGGGCGCGGGAAACGTTGGCACACTTGTGGCAGGGCGAGAGCCTGTTACCCTAGGCTAAGGCCAGATTGCAAAGTTTAAGGCGATAATTTTGATACAGTTTTCCAAGATGCACGGATTGGGCAACGACTTTATGGTGGTGGACGGGGTAACCCAGAACCTCTACCTGTCGCCGGATGCCATTCGTCGTCTCTCCGATCGCCATACTGGGGTAGGGTTCGATCAGCTGCTGCTGGTGGAGCCCCCTTACGATCCTGAGCTGGATTTCCATTACCGTATCTTCAATGCTGATGGCAGTGAAGTGGAGCAGTGTGGCAACGGCGCCCGTTGCTTTGCTCGCTTTGTGAAGCTTAAGAGCCTGATCAACAGTAACGTTATCAAGGTCTCGACTCAGCGCGGTAACCTGACATTGAAGATAGAGGGGGAGAGTCGGGTCAACGTCAATATGGGCGTGCCGGACTTTGCTCCCACTGCCCTGCCGTTTCGCGCCAACAAGGTGGAAAAAACCTATCTGTTGATGACCGAGCAACAGACGGTACTGGCCGGTGCAGTGTCCATGGGTAACCCCCACTGTGTGCTCAAGGTGGACGATGTGGATGATGCGCCCGTGACGACCTTAGGCCCCTTGTTGGAGAAGCACGAGCGTTTTCCCAAGGGGGTGAATGTCGGCTTCATGCAGGTGCTCAGTCGTGACCATATCCGTTTGCGCGTGTTCGAGCGTGGGGTTGGGGAAACCCGCGCCTGCGGTACGGGCGCCTGTGCCGCGGCGGTGATCGGTCAGTATCAGGGCCTGCTGAGTGACAATGTCCGGGTCGATCTGCCTGGCGGCAGCTTACAGATCCGCTGGGAAGGGCCGGGAAAGCCCGTTTTCATGATTGGATCGGCGACTCATGTCTATGATGGACAGATCGAGCTATGAGCCAGAACAACCTGATCAACCTCAACCATGTGGATCCGATCCTGGTACGGGAGTACCTGTTGGACCACCCTGACTTCTTTGCACGTTACCCCGATCTCCTGCTGTCGTTGCGGATCCCGCACCAGGATCGGGGCACGGTCTCCCTGATCGAGCGTCAGCAACAGACGCTGCGGGATCGGGTGGGCCAGCTGGAGGAGGAGATCACTTCGCTGTTGTCCGTGGCGGCGCGTAATGAGGAGATCTACCGCTTCTACAGTGCTCTGCTGTTTGATCTGTTGGCGCTGGATAGCCTGGAACAGGTACAGCAGGAGCTGGAGGCACGACTGCGAGACAAGTTTCGCTTTACCCGGGTTAATCTGCTTGCTGCTCGGGGGCTGGGGCAGTTTGAGTCGGAGAATGTGGTTGGGATCCTGCGGCGTCGACTCGACAGCCGGGGTTACTATCTGGGCCGCCTGCCTGCGGCGGAAGCCCGGGAGTTGGTGGGGCTGGAGACCGGCTCCGTGGCCCTGATCGGCCTGGGGAAACCCGGCAAGTGGGTGGGGCTGCTGGCGATCGCTTCTCATGATCCCCGCCATTTCGTTGCCGAGATGGGCACCGTGCTGCTGGACCAACTCAAGCAGCTACTGACCTATCGTCTCGAACAAGAACGCCATGCATAGGGCGATCGCCGATCTCCTGCGCTACCTGGAAAGTGAGCGACAATACTCTCTCCACACCCAACGAAACTACGGTCGGGAGCTGGAACGTTGCCTGCCGTTGTTGCAAGAGCAGGGCGTTCAAGCCTGGTCACAACTGCAGTCCCAGCACTGCGAAGCCCTGTTGGCCCGCCTACATCGGCAGGGCCTCTCACCCCGTTCGCTGTCCCTGACCCTGTCGGCTCTGAGGCAGTTGGTGCGCTTTCTGCAACGTGAGCAGATCCTGACAACGGATCCGACCCTCAATGTGCAGCTGCCCAAACGGGACCGGCCCCTGCCGAAAAACCTCGATCCGGATCAGATCGATCGCCTGTTGAGCCTGGATGAAACCGATCCCCTGACGGTGCGCGATCGGGCGGTGATGGAGCTGTTCTATTCTTCGGGCCTGCGACTCGATGAACTGGTCAGCCTGGACCTGACGGGATTGGATCTCGATGAGGGGACGGTGCGGGTGATGGGAAAGGGCAGCAAGGAGCGGCTGTTGCCGGTGGCGGGTATGGCCCGGCGCGCCCTGGAGCAGTACCTGGTGCTGCGGCCCAGCCTGCTGAAGGGGCCCTGTGATGCCCTGTTTCTGTCCCAGCGCGGCACCCGCCTCAGTCGCCGCAGCGTGCAAGACCGGCTGGCCCAATGGGGGGCGAAACAGGGGCTGGATGCCAGGATCCATCCCCACAAGCTGCGCCACAGCTTCGCGACCCATATGTTGGAGTCCAGTGGCGATCTGCGTGCCGTGCAGGAGCTGTTGGGGCACGCCAACCTCTCCACCACCCAGATCTACACCCACCTGGATTTTCAGCACCTGGCAGCGGTGTACGACAGCGCCCACCCCAGGGCGAAAAAGAAGTAGATTTATCTTGCTGGGGCCAGGGGCAACGTCTGGCCGGGCCGCACTCCCCCTGTGCGGGGGAGTGGTAAAGCTTACTCCCCTTTCGCCTTACGTGGCTTCCTCTTGCGTTTCTTCTTGGCCACCTTGGTCGGCTGTTGCTCGACCATCTCGTTATAGGCATGGACGTTCACCCGCTCGCCTTGGGCAAAGTTGCGATTGCGATTTGGCAGGGGCTTCACCGGATGGGGAGCCAGGCCGCTGTCCCATTCATCAAACATGTCCTGCAGGGTCTGCGCCAGCTCAGGCTGTTGGTTGACCAGATCATTCCACTCGCCGGGATCTTCACTTAAGTCAAACAGCTCGATGGTGTTGGTGCCGCCTTTTCGGTCGTTATACGCCAGTTTCTTATCACCGAGTCGAATGGCGTAATCGTCGCCCCGCCGCCAGTAGAGCAACTCATGGGGCCGAGCCGGGTTCTTGCCTTGAAGATAAGGGAAGAGATCGACGCCGTCGTAGTCGAAGGGGGCCCTCTCACCGGGATGCTCCAGTCCCAGGCGGGCCATAACGGTGGCGGCGACATCCAGGCTGATCACCGGCTTGTCGTAGGTAAGCCCCTGAGGGAGCTCCTTGGGGTAATGCACCAGGAAGGGGATGCGAAGCCCGCCTTCGTAGGTATCTCCCTTGAAGCCGTTGAGATCGCCAGGATTGCTCATCACGGTTTCGCCCCGTTTCCTGTCCCCCGGCTCTTCGATCCCCTGGCCGCTCGGTGTGCCATTGTCCGACAGGAAGAAGATCAGGGTGTTGTCATAGACATCCGCCGCTTTCAGGGCCGAGACAATCTGCCCTACGCCGTCGTCCATGGCCAGCGCCATGCCGGCAAACACCTTACGATCAGGGTGGTGGACCTCGAGATCGTCCAATCGATCCAAATAGGTGTCCGGCACCTGCCAGGGCGAATGCACCGCGTTATAGGCCAAATAGAGGAAGAAGGGCTGATCGCTATTCTGCTCGATAAAGCCGACCCCCTCCTCGGAGAACATCTCGGTCAGGTAACCGTTGTGGCTCTGAATAACCGGTAACATCTCCTTGTTTCGATAGAGGGGGAGCAAGCCTTTTTTGCGGTTGTTTTCATCCAGGCTGGAGCGGTAGAAATCATGGGCGCCGCCGAGGAACCCATAGAAGTAATCCACGCCATTGTCATTGGGCAGCGGTGTATCACTGTGCACATGGATCCCCCACTTACCGATGGCGGCCGTGGCGTATCCCTGCTCCTTGAGTGAGGCAAACAGCAGGGGCTGCTCCGGATTCAGGGGGCCACTCTTGCCGTTGCCATACACCCCCAGCTTCTGCTGGTAGACGCCGGTGAGCAAGCCAGCGCGGGATGGGCCGCAAACGGATGCGGCGGTGTAGCCCTGGGAAAACTGGACACCCCCGGCGGCCAATTGATCGATATTGGGTGTGCGGATATCGCTGAAGCCGTGGTAACCCACATCGCCCCAGCCCATATCATCGACCAGGATCACCACGACATTGGGCTGATTTGTTGCCGCAAACCCGGTAGCGCTTACGGCCGACAGCAGCAGGGTACAGTAAGTCAGTTTCATCCCAAGGTTCCTCCAATGAACAATGAGCCAGGCGGACTTGCCACACGAGCGACATGGCTCGGTACTCGATGAGATGGCTTGTATTTTTACCGTTAATACTTTGTGCCACCTGATCTTTTGCGTTCTTTTACCCTCCCGTGCGGTTGGGTTACACGAAAGGTGTGGTCAAAGGCTGCTCAGGGGGGAAATTCATTTCGCCTGGCCTGTGCTCACTCAGCCCTTTGCTGTGGTGCCACTTTATTGATGTAGAACCAACTGGCGATCTGGGCGAGGGGCCTGGCCCTGAGCTCAGGATGGGCGGCGATCACCGCCTCTTGCAGTGTTTCGGCATCGGCCTGCTGGTGCTCATTGCGCAGGGCTTCGGCGCTCTCCAGGTAGGCGATCTGCTCCTGAATGGCGTTGGGATGCAACTGCACCGGCAGGCCGTGACCGGTAAACAGCACCTGGTTGCCCTTGTCCGTCTCCAGCTGTGCAAGGTGTGCGCGCCAGGTGGCCAGATCCCGGGCACCGAAGAAGGCGTGGGCCTCGGAGGGCACCATATCCTGGACAAACAGCAAGCCATGTTTCGGCAGGGCGATCAGGGTCTGTGCCGGGGCTTCGCCGCCGGTGAGCAGGGTGAATCGGTAGTGCTGACCGGCGAGGATCGCTTCATCGGCGAGCGGTCGTGAGATCTCGATGGCATGGTCGATCACCCTCTCTGCGCCGTACTCCTTGGCCTTCTGTTTCAGGTAGAGCGGCGCCATGCGTTGATGATTGTCGATGATCGCCTGCTGCGCGGCCACTTCGACCTCGGGAAAGTACTCGAGCCCCATCCAGTGGTCCGGATGGTGGTGCGACAGCAATACCTGCACTAGGGGTTTATTCAGGCCATCCACATAGGCTCGGAACTGCTTGGCGTAGGGGCGTAGGAACTGGCCGTCGATCAACACCAGGCCCTGATCGGACTCGATCACATGGCTGTTGACCAGGGAGCTCTCCTCCGGCGCCGTCAGGCTGTGCACCCTGACGTCACCGAAGTCGGCGACGGAGACGGTCAGCTGCCCCTGGCCGTTGGCTAAAGCCAGGGGGCTGAGTAGGGCGATCATCAGGGTAAATAAGCGGAATCGTAATTTCATGAGGTGATCCGGGTTATTCACTGGCCGCGGCTTCTTTGCGCAGCTGTTGGGCCACGGTGAGGTAGTAGTTACGTCCCGTGGCGGTAAGCAACTTATCGCCGATCGCCTCCAGTGCTTCGGCCTTGATCAGCTTGGCGTCGCGGTCGTTGGGATAGAGCGCCAGCAGTTGGTCTGAGAGCTGTGCCGCCCACTGCACGTCACCGGCGGCCAGTGCCGATGCGGCGTGCATGCGGAAATTCTCCTCACCCCCGGCCAGGCGCAGCATCAACCGGGCCTCGCGCTCGGGCGACAGGCTATCGAGTTGGGTTGGGTTACCATCAAACCAGCCCAGGTAGCCCTGGAAGATGGCGCGTACGCTCCAACGGATGTTGCCGTAGTACTCCTGCAGGTAGTCCAGCTTGGCCAAGTGGGGGGGAAGCCCAACCTCTTGTACCAGTTGGTTGGGCGTCTTGCCCTGGTTGATCCCTTCGATGGTGGCGTCGAAAACATGCGCCATGGCATCACGGTAGTTCGTCAGGGTGGTGATGGTCTCCTGCTCGCCCACCAGAGGTGGGGTATGGCCGCCAACGGCATGGATGGGCTTTTGGGCCAAGATCTTATCGAGGCTGGCGATCCACTCCTGTACGTTGCGGTATCCGGTGCCACGGATGGCATAGGTGTTGGGCCAGGAGCGGTAGAAGTTATCGCCGGTAAAGACGACGCGCTCCTGTGCGTCCCAGACATAGAGCTGATCTTCGGTCTCCCCCGGAGCGGCCACCATCTCCAGCGTCACGCCTGCTATTTCGAGGGTGAGACGTTCGTCGGCGAACAGCTCCTTGTGATCGCCAGCGTCGCCGCCATCGAACACCCGGCCTTTGCGCGGTGGGTAGATCGCGGGCGCAATGCCGTTGTTGATGCGCTTCTCGGGCGGCAGCAGGAAACCGCCCTGACGGGCACCACGCAGTTTGTTGATGGTGATCCCCGCGCCTTTGAACCACTGGCCTTCGCTGTTGAACGGCAGGCGGGCGTAGACCAGCGGCTTGCTGCCGTCGGCCTGGGTTTGGGTGAAGGCGGGCAGACCACCTGTGTGATCGCCATGGCCGTGGGTCAGGATCACCGCCTTGATGGGCAGGGGGCTGATCTGGCGGAACTCGGTCAGGATGGCATCGGCGTGATCGATCATCATCGCCGCGTCGATGATGATCAGGCCGTCGTCACCGACGATCATCGAGACGTTGGCCGGGCTGTAGCCTGAGGCGACATAGGTGCGATTGCCCAGCCGGGTAATGGTGGGTTCGAGCATCTCATTGCGGGCCTTTAGGGCGGCGGTGGCGGCACTGTCCTGGGCCAGGGCTGGCAGCCACAGGGTGGGCAGCAGGGCGAGGCTCAGCAGTTGAATAATGCGGTTCATAACGGGTCCTTGCGTACGTCGGGAGTGCCGAGTCAGAGTAAGCGGGCACTTGCTGCCGGACCAGACCCCAAAACCGGACAGGCCTGATCGGAAAAGTGGATCAATGTGGTTCGGCGCAAGGTTTGCCGCATCGGGCTGGCGTAGCCTGAGCTCCGGGATGAGTAATAGAGCGACAGGGAGGAGAGGATGAAACCTGTGTTGCAGCAGATCCGCCGTTTGGCGATCTTTGCCTGTGTGGTGGAGCAGGGCAGTTTTACCGCGGCGGCGCGCACCCTGCAGATGGGGCGCGGTCGGATCAGCGAACAGATCGCCGAGCTGGAGCGGGCGCTGGCGGTGCGTTTGCTCCAGCGCAGCACCCGGCAGATGCAGCTGACCCCGGAGGGGAAGACGGTCTACCAACACTGTCGCCGGTTGCTGCCGGATGCCCAGTTGGCGATGGAGGCGGTGGAGGGCACGGAAAGTGATCCGGCCGGACGGTTGCGGATCAGCGCGCCGGTGGAGTTTTGTCAGGCGGTATTAGGGCCGTTTTTGGGGGAATTTCATCGTCGCTATCCGCAGATCGACTTGCGCCTGGATCTGGCGGATCAGACCCAGGATCTGTTGCAGTCCGGCATCGATCTGGCGCTGCGCATTGGCTTGCCTAAGGACTCGGCGCTGATCGGCCGGGTGCTGGCGCCGATCCCTTTGGGCCTGTTCGCCAGCCGGGATTACTTGGCGCGCCATGGTACGCCAGTTGAGCCCGAGCAATTGGTCCGGCACCGGATGATCGGCATGGATCCGCTGCCACAACAACAGGGTCATTTGCCTTTACAGCATTGGGATGGCCGTGAGTATCAGCTGACGCTGCCCCCCGGGCATGGTACGGATACGCCGCTGGGCAACTCGGTGCTGATCGAACAGGGGGTGGGGATCGGCATTGGCGCGATGTTTAAGCTGCACAGTGGTCAATTCAGCGAGCGGGTGGTGCCGGTATTGCCGGACTGGCAGCACCCCTCACTGCAGCTGTCGGTGCTGTTTCCCTGCCGGGCCCAGCTACCACGCCGTACCCGACTGTTTATCGATGAACTGGTGATCTGGCTGCAGCAGGGCGCAGGCGCAGTGTTGTTATCCGGCCAGCAACAGGTAGGCGGCGAAGCCGAGCCAGCTCAGGCCCAGTAGGAGCCAGGGCAGGGGGCGATGACCCGGTTGTGGCGCTGAGGGCACTTGCGGCTCAGCCTCGGCGGCGGCTCGGGCCTTGGCGCGTTGCTCCTGCTTCTTGGCCTTGTCGGCGGCACGAGCCTTGGCTTTCTGCTGCTTCTTGTACTCAAAGATCCCTTTCTCGATGCCCGCGGCGATCAGCTTAGTCTGTTCTTTGGTCTGGCCCGGCTTCTGGTTGGCCTTGGCGATCTTCATCGCTTCGGTGATCACTTCTGGTGAAATAGTCTGGGAGGGCTTGGCCATAGGGTCCGATCGATTTGTCCTGAATTTGAGCGTCATTGTAACCCCAATCGGCGGCAAAGATCTGCCTGTTGACGGTGTCACAAAGTTGGCGCTCCATCCATTTGTGCTTTTAAAACAATGGTGTGCATTTGTGGCTCGAAGTTTGCTGAGATCTTGTCACTCGGTTTTCATAGGTAAGGAATGCCATGAAGTCATTATTTTGCCGAACCGGCGCCGCCTGGGATCGTCGCTGGGGCCTGCTGGCCCTGACGCTGGGGATCTTCCTACTGGATCTCAATACCCCCCTGGAGTTGGTTATTGCTCTGGCCTATTCCCTGTTGATCTGGGGCTGCCTGTTTGGGCGCGATCCATTGGGATTGGCATTGGTGGCCTTGACGGCCTCGGCCTTGATGGCTCTCGCGGAGTGGTGGATCACCAGGACCTTTCCGGTGAGTCCTGAGCGCCAGCAGGCGGTGGTGCTGTTTCTGGTCACTGGGCTGGCGGGGAGCCTGCTGCTGCTTCATTGGGAGCGACAGCGACAAGGATTACAGCGACAGGCATTGACGGATCCCCTGACCGGCCTGGCGAATCGGCGTCAGTGGGAACAAACACGGGCTCAACTTTGGTCGCAGGCTCGGCGTTATGATGAACCCCTGACCCTGTTGCTTCTCGATCTGGATAATTTCAAGGGACTCAACGATACCTTGGGTCATGGACAGGGGGATCGCTGTTTGCAGTCATTTGCCCGACTGCTTGAGCGTTGCGTTCGTGGTTGTGATCATATCGCCCGGATCGGTGGTGAAGAGTTTGTGGTTATGTGTCCGCGCACTCAGGTGCAGGGGGCCCTGGTGCTGGCGGAGCGGATCCGTTTGGCTTGCGCCCAATCTCTGCCGGTAACCGTCAGCATAGGTGTGGCGTCCGACGGTAAGGCGGGAATGGATGATCAGATCGAAGCCGCCGATCGATGTCTGTATCAAGCGAAACGAGCGGGCCGGGATCGCGTCGTCGGACCCTGGGGCGAAGAGGTTATGCGGGGATCGGACGGTGGGCAGTTAATGACCCTGGTGCAGCGGGTCCAGGCTCGGCACGAGCGGGTCGGTGCTATTACCGCTGCGGAAGCTACCGCGCGATGTGACTGAGCCGTTTGTCTTAGCCTGTGTCCGGGCGGAGTCCAAAGGGTGTTAGCATGGCGTTGGGCGTTGCCTGCCTTGGATCTCTGATGGCTCAGGAGTGTTATGCAGTTTTATCGACGTTTGCATCCGATACGGGCGTTGAGTTTCGATCTCGACGATACCCTCTATGACAATGGGCCCGTACTCAAAAGGGCTGAACAGCGCCTGCTGAGATTGCTGGCCGACGAAACCGGCGATCCGCGCGCGGCGGATCCCGAATATTGGCGAATTCATAAGGCGGAGGTGGCCCGGCAAAGCCCGGACCTGATCCAGTGCACCACCCAATGGCGTCGGCAAACCCTGCGTCGAGGCTTGGGTGCTCTGGGGGGGGAGCACCTCGAGCCTTTGGCAGAGCAGGCCATGAACCATTTCTTGGGGTGGCGCAGTGAGATTGAGGTGCCCAGAGAGATCCTGAGCCTGCTTGAAGAGTTGGCCCAACGCTATCCGCTGGCGGTGATCACCAATGGTAATGCGGATGTCTCCCGTTTTATGCCGCAGATCCCCTTTGCCTGCGTGCTGAGCGCCGGTCCGGACGGGCCACAGAAGCCAGCGCCGGACCTGTTTTTGCGTTGTTGCCAAGAACTGGCGTTGCGTCCTGAGCAGCTGCTGCATATTGGCGATCATCCGGACAAGGACGTGGCCGGTGCATTGCGGGCGGGCTGTCAGGCGATCTGGCTCAATCCTAGACCGGACGGTCGGCCACGCCCCTCCGGTATGCGATTGCCTACGGCGGCGATCTCTTCGCTCCAGTCACTGCGCGGATTCCTCTAGTCCGCTTTTTTGTGCTCAACGGCGACGCAAACCACTGGTATAATATCCAGCTATTTTTTGTTCTGATGTGGTTCTTGCCCTATGTCCAGCTCCGCCCTGCTTGATAAGCTCAACGACAAACAGCGCGCCGCGGTGGAATCACCGCCTGGTGCCACCCTGGTGCTGGCTGGCGCCGGCTCGGGCAAGACCCGGGTATTGACCCATCGCATCGCCTGGCTGTTGCAGGAGCAGGGTGAAAGCCCGTTCGCCATTCTGGCCGTGACCTTTACCAACAAGGCCGCCAAGGAGATGCGTCATCGCATCGAGGAGTTGGTGCAGGGGCCGATCGGCAGAATGTGGATCGGTACTTTCCACGGCCTGGCTCATCGCCTGTTGCGGGCCCACCACCAGGAAGCCAAATTGCCTGAGGGGTTCCAGATCTTGGACTCCGATGATCAGCTTCGTCTGCTCAAGCGGATCATTCGCTCTCTGGAGCTGGATGAAAAGCGTTGGCCGCCCCGCCAGGCCATGGGCTATATCAATGCCAAGAAGGATGAGGGGCTGCGTCCTCAGCATATTGATGTCAGCTTCCACCCGGTGGAGAAGACCTATCTGAGGATCTACCAGGCCTATCAGGAAGCCTGCGACCGGGCCGGTCTGGTGGACTTTGCCGAACTGCTGTTGCGGGCCCATGAGCTGTGGCTCAACCATCCCCAGTTGCTGCGTCACTATCAGCAGCGTTTTCGCCATATGCTGGTCGACGAATTCCAGGACACCAACAGCATTCAATATGCCTGGGTACGTATGCTGGCCGGTGACAGTGCCAACATCATGATTGTCGGTGACGATGACCAGTCCATCTATGGCTGGCGGGGGGCCAAGGTGGAGAACCTCCAGCAGTTCCTGCAGGATTTTCCCGGGGCGACCTCGGTGCGGCTGGAGCAGAACTACCGCTCGACCGGCACCATCTTGAAGGCGGCCAATGCCCTGATCGATCACAACAACGAACGCATGGGTAAGGAGTTGTGGACCGACGGACAGGATGGCGATCCCATCAGCCTCTACAGTGCGTTCAATGAGCTGGAGGAAGCCCGCTATATTGTCGGTCGCATCAAACAGCATCAGGATGAGGGGGGCAAGCTGTCCGAGTGTGCCATCCTCTACCGCTCTAACGCCCAGTCCCGGGTGATGGAGGAGGCCCTGCTGCACCGCAGTGTGCCCTATCGCATCTATGGTGGATTGCGCTTCTTCGAACGTCAGGAGATCAAAGATGCACTGGGTTACCTGAGGCTGATCGCCAATCGGGATGACGATGCCGCGTTTGAGCGGATCATCAATACGCCGACCCGGGGCATTGGCGATCGCACCGTCGACATCATCCGCCAGACGGCTCGGGCCGAAGGGATCACCCTGTGGCGCGCATGTCAGCGTCTGCTGTCCGAGTCCGGCCTGGCCGGGCGTGCCGCCTCGGCGGTGAAACGCTTCATGGATCTGATCGCCCAGTTGGAAGCGGAAACCGAGGATCACCTGCTCAAGACCCAGACGGACCACGTGATCCAGCACTCGGGACTCTTAGCCATGTACCAGGCCGAGAAGGGCGAGAAGGCCGAGGCGCGAGTGGAGAACCTGAAGGAGCTGGTGACCGCGGCTGGCTCCTTTGTTAAGAGTGAAGAGGCGGAGGAGATGGATGAGCTCAACGCGTTTTTGGCGAATGCCGCGCTGGAGGCCGGTGAGCGCCAGGCGGGTGAGTCCGAGGATGCGGTGCAGCTGATGACCCTGCATACCGCCAAGGGGCTGGAGTTTCCCCTGGTATTTATGTGTGGTGTCGAAGAGGGGCTATTCCCCAGCCAGATGGCCCTGGATGAGGGCAACCGCCTGGAGGAGGAGCGCCGCCTCTGTTACGTGGGGATCACCCGGGCGATGAAGAAGCTGTATATTACCTTTGCCGAGTCACGTCGGATCTACGGTAAGGAGACCTTCTCCAAGGCCAGCCGCTTTATTCAGGAGATCCCCCAGGAGTACCTGGAGGAGGTACGCTTGACCACTAATGTGGCGACGCCTCGCCAGTACAATCGCTTCAACCAGGCGGAGCAGAAGTTCAATGAAACCGGTTTCAGCCTGGGCCAGCGGGTTCACCATCCCAAGTTTGGTGATGGGGTGATCATCAACTACGAGGGCTCGGGTCCCCAGTCTCGGGTGCAGGTAGCGTTCGATGGTCAGGGGGTGAAATGGCTGGTGGTGGCCTACGCCCGGTTGGAGGCGAGATAGGATCAGAGCGGCTAATAGCTACTAGCTAACAGCTAGCTTTTAGAGACAAGAACGCCCGCCGGCTCTTGGTAAAGAGTGAGCGGGCGTTCTTATTGGTCAGAATGCTGGGCTAGGGGGCTGGGGTATAACCTCGGCTGGTGTCCGGAGCCTGGCGCCACTCATTCAGATACTGACGGGGGCTGCGGGCGTAGCCAGCGTGCTGGAAGCTTTCGACGAAATCACGTTTCACCTGCTCGGCGGTGCATTCGTCCAGATCTTTGGCCAGCAGCATGAACTCATGCCCGCGGGTTTGCTCTTTGATGATCATCGCATCGAGTTTCTCATCCGGCTCGCGGGCCGTCATGGAGAACTCTTTTTTGTCGTGGCTAATGAACAAGCCAACGATATGGGTATGGGCCATAAATACCGCTCCTTGAAGTTATGGGTTCCTGAGAGACTAGCCCATGATGCCACGGTTGTGCTGAGAGAAAAGCCTTGTTTTCTCGCTTTATATGGGTCCGCTTATGATGCTCTCTGTCCCATCAATCAGTTTATGCGGATCTTGGGCTGTTCCCTTTGGGCCCGTTGCTCCGGTGTCAGCCAGATCAGGGGACCGTTAAGTTCGTGTGTGTTGCGGGGGCCACAGATCAACAGTTGGCCCGCCACGTCCAGTGGCGCCCCCTCCGAGTATTGTTTGTCGTCGTACCAGCAGGCCCTTTGTATCTGGGGGCCGTCGATCACTACGGCGGTGCCTGGGGGCAAACCGGGCCGATTCGGTTTTTCCGGTAAATGGGTCGGCAGATTGGCCGCCAGGCTGGTGCTGAAGAGCAGGGGAATTGCTGCAACAATAACCATTCTCATCGTTTCGACTCCGTTGGGGTATAGCGACATTTTGTCATAGATCAGGCGACCCCGCCGGGGCATTTCTCAAGGACCTTGCCGCTGGGATCCCCCAGGGCACACCCAGTTGCCTAGGAAGTGAGGGGGGCGAGAGAGGTGGATCACAAGTTTCTCACGTTCAAGGAGCCTGATCGCGGCAAAAAGGGACATGGAAATCAACTGGCAAACCTGACCGTAACGACTCGCCAAACTTGCTGCTAACATGCCGGTAACTGGCGTTGATCTGCGTCAAAAATCCTATCGTTCCAGGATGAAACTCTGTTCAAGGGCGATCTGAATCACATTTTCACCTCCCGGGTTATGGAGAATGCAGCCTGCCTAACACTCGATTTATGGCATTGAGCAATAGGGGGAATTTCCAATCCAGCGGATTCGGAAATCCCGAGCATTGCTCTGCATCGGGCCGGTCGTGCGGCCCATCATGAGGAGATGAGATGAAATCCACCCAATCCCAACAAGGGACCAACCTGGAGCGCCGCGGGCTGCTCAAGGCTTTGGCTGTAGCACCGGTTGCCGGTGTTGCCGTGGCTGCCGCGCCTGCCGTAGCCAGCACTGCATCCGCAGTGACTGAGAAGCAGGGTTACCGTGAAACCGACCACGTGCGCCGCTACTACGCGTCGCTGCGCGGCGAATAAGGCAGGAGACCGTCATGAAACTGACTAAGAAGTCGACCGAAGTCAAAGCAGGCGCTCTGGGCCTGAACCGTCGCCAGTTCCTGAAGAATGCCGGTGTCACCACGGGTGGTATCGCTGCGGCGTCCATGCTGGGCAACGGCATGATCAAGAAGGCCGAAGCGGCCATCACCGACAACAGCCAGCCGGTTGAGATCAAGCGTACCATCTGTTCCCACTGTGCCGTGGGCTGTGGTATCTACGCCGAAGTACAAAACGGCGTATGGACCGGCCAGGAGCCAGCGTTCGATCACCCGTTCAACGCCGGTGGTCACTGTGCCAAGGGCGCGGGTCTGCGTGCGCACACCCACTCCAACAAGCGGGTGAAATACCCGATGAAGCTGGAAGGTGGCAAATGGAAGAAGTTGTCCTGGGAACAGGCCATCTCTGAAATTGGCGACAAGATGCTGGAGATCAAAGAGACCTCCGGTCCGGATTCCGTGTACTTCATGGGCTCTGCCAAGTTCTCCAACGAAGGCGCTTACATGTACCGCAAGCTGGCGGCCATGTGGGGCACCAACAACGTGGATCACTCCGCGCGGATCTGTCACTCCACCACGGTTGCTGGCGTCGCCAACACCTGGGGCTACGGTGCTCAGACCCAGTCCTTCAACGATATCCGCAATGCGAAAAACATCTTCCTGATCGGGTCTAACCCGGCAGAGGCGCACCCGGTTTCTATGCAGCACATCCTGACTGCAAAAGAGCGCGGTGCCACCATTACCGTTGCGGATCCGCGTTTCTCCCGTACTGCGGCCCATGCCGACGTACACCTGCCACTGCGTCCAGGTACCGATATTCCTCTGGTCTACGGCCTGATGTGGCACATCTTCGAAAACGGTTGGGAAGACAAGAACTTCATCAACCAGCGCGTTTGGGGCATCGAGAAGATCCGCGAAGAGGTGAAGCGCTGGACTCCGCAAGAAGTGGAAGACGTGACCGGCGTTTCCCGCGAAGCGGTTTACGCAGCGGCCAAGCACATGGCTCAGCACAAGCCAGGCACCGTGATCTGGTGTATGGGTGGTACTCAGCACACCGTCGGTAACGGCAACACCCGTATCTACTCCATCCTGCAGCTGGTTCTGGGCAACATGGGCGTACAGGGCGGCGGTACCAACATTTTCCGTGGCCACGACAACGTTCAGGGCGCCACCGATATGGGTCTGCTGTTTGATAACCTGCCAGGTTACTACGGCCTGTCCACCGGCGCTTGGGAGCACTGGTCCCGCGTTTGGGATCTGCCATACGAGCAGGTGAAAGCCCGTTTCGACCAGAACCAGTACCTGGGCCGTGATCCTATGACCACCCCGGGCATGCCGTGTTCTCGCTGGCACGATGGTGTCCTGGAAGGCAAAGAGAAGCTGGCTCAGAAAGACAACCTGCGTCTGGCCTTCTTCTGGGGTCAGTCTGTCAACACCGAAACCCGCCAGATGGAAGTGCGTGACGCACTGGATAAGCTGGAAACCGTTGTGGTTGTGGATCCCTACCCAACCATCGCCGGTGTTGCCCACCGTCGCAGCGACGGCGTTTACCTGCTGCCAGCGGCCACCGTGTTCGAGGGCGAAGGCTCTGTGAACAACTCCGGTCGTTCCGCTCAGTGGCGTCAGCAGGTGGTTGAGCCGGTCTTCGAGTCCAAGCGTGACATGGAGATCATGTACCTGATCGCCAAACACGTTGGCATCGCAGATACCTGGACCAAGAACATCGAAGTTCAGAACAACCGTCCGGTACCGGAAAGCGTGATGCGCGAGTACGCTCGTGGCATGCGTTCCATCGGTTACACCGGCTGGTCTCCTGAGCGTATCAAGGCGCACACCGAGAACTGGGGCGACTTCTCTCGCGAGACTCTGGAAGCACCAGGCGGCGTGAATAAGGGCGAGACCTACGGTCTGCCTTGGCCGTGCTGGGGTACCCCGGAGCAGAAGCACCCAGGCACCCAGATCCTGTACCGCACCGATCGCAACGTAAACCAGGGTGGTGGTAACTTCCGTGCCCGCTTCGGTGTTGAGTTCGAAGGCGAAAGCATCCTGGCCGACAGCTCTGCCTCTAAAGATGCGGAGATCCAGGACGGCTACCCACAGTTTGATTCCGAGCTGCTCAAGCAGCTGGGTTGGTGGGACGAGCTGACTGCCGAAGAGAAAGAAGCGGCCGAAGGCCGTACCTGGTCCACAGATCTGGGTGGCGGTATCGTGCGTGTGGCCCTGGCCCACAACATGATCCCATTTGGTAACGCCAAGGCCCGTTGTCGCGTCTGGACCTTCCCGGATGAGATCCCAACGCACCGTGAGCCGCTGTACACCCCGCGTCGTGATCTGATCGCCAAGTACCCGACCCACGATGACATGCAGGTGCACCGTCTGCCGACCCTGTTCAAGACCCTTCAGGACAAGGTGATCTCCGACAACCTGGACAAGAAGTACCCGCTGATCGCCACTTCCGGCCGTCTGGTTGAGTACGAGGGTGGCGGTGAAGAGACCCGTTCCAACCCTTGGTTGGCCGAGTTGCAGCAGGAGATGTTCGTGGAAATGAACCCGGCTGACGCGGCGGATCGCGGTATCCGTGATGGCGATGACGTTTGGTTGGAAGGCGCCGAAGGCGGCCGCATCCTGATCAAGGCGATGGTCACCCCACGCGTTCTGCCTGGTACCACCTGGATGCCATACCACTTCGGTGGCGTGATGCACGGTGAAGAGCTGCAGTACCCAGAGTCCGGCGGTGTTAGCACCAAGCCGTACGTGGTGGGCGAATCTGCCAACACCGCGATGACCTACGGTTACGACCCTGTGACCCAGATGCAGGAGACCAAAGCGTCCCTGTGTCAGATCGAAAAAGCGTAAGGCGAGGAGATAACTCATGGCTACCATGAAATTTATGTGCGACACCAAGCGCTGCATCGAATGTAACGGTTGTACGGTTGCTTGTAAGAACGAAAACAGCGAAGCCCTGGAATGGGGCATTCAGCGTCGTCGCGTTGTGACCATCAATGATGGTCAGCCGGGCGAAGCGTCCATCTCCGTTGCCTGTATGCATTGTGACGATGCGCCTTGTATGAAGGTGTGTCCGGCCAACGTCTTCAGCAAGACCGAAGACGGCATCGTGCTGCACGACAAAGAGCGTTGCATCGGCTGTGGTTACTGCCTGTACGCTTGCCCGTTTGGCGCCCCACAGTTCCCGAAAAAGTCTGTGTTCGGCGGCAAAGGCAAGATGGACAAATGTACCTTCTGTGCCGGTGGTCCAAACACGGTCGCGGGCTCTGCCGAAGAGAAGAAGCAGTACGGTGCCAACCGTATCGCCGAAGGTAAGCTGCCAATGTGTGCCGAGCTGTGTTCCACCAAGGCCCTGCTGGCCGGTGATGCGGGCATGGTGTCCGACATCTACCGCGAGCGTGTGGTTTCCCGTGGTCACGAGAGCGCTGGCTGGGAAAAGTAAGCATCACTGAGGCCGACAGGCCTCTTTGATGACTGCCTTGCGGGTGGTTTCGGCCACCCGCTTGTTAAGGAGTCACTATGTTCTCTAACGCATTTAAACCGCTGGCTCTGTTAGCGGTTATGTTGTTTTCAGGCTTCGCCCTGGCCAACGGTGGCGAGATCGCCCCGCAGTCCGGTAACGAAGCCGATGTGGTGTGGCAGGCGATCCAACAGGGCGCCGAAGGCCGTACCACTTCCCTGAGCGAGCATCACCCTCAGCTGATCAACAGCTATGATCTGGGCCTGCTGGATCTGCGCAACAACTGGCTGTCCTACGGCCTGTTTGCGGCGCTGTTCGGCATGATCGCCGTGTTCATTCTGTTTATCGCGGTGAACGGGATCTCCAAGCTGGAAAAAGGCTTCTCCGGTAAGATGGTGTTCCGTTGGTCCAAGGCCGACGTCGCCATCCACTGGTTGGGTGCCATCCCGTGCATGCTGCTGATCCTGACCGGCCTGGTGCTGCTGTCCGGTAAGTTCCTGATCGAGCCTCTGTTCGGCACCAGCGCCTTCGCGGCGATGGCGTCGGCCTCCAAGCTGATCCATGACTACATGGCCATTCCGTTTATGATTGGCTGGCTGATCATGAGCATCAAATGGGCCAAGAACCAGATCCCGGCCAAGTACGACATTGACTGGTTTATGGTGGTCGGTGGCTACATCAACTTCGGCCCGTTCAAAGGCAAGCACCCGCACGCGGGCTTTGCTAACGCCGGTGAGAAGCTGTGGTTCTGGGCCTTTGTGATCTTCGGTGCCGTGATCTCCGTGTCCGGCATGATCCTGCTGTTCCCGAACCTGTTTGAGCCAAGCCGTACCCTGAGCCTGATCGCACTGCTGGCCCACGCCGGCGCCGCCATCATCATCTGTGCCTTCTCCATCGTTCACATCTTCATGGCGACCGTCATGAGTGAAGGTGGCGTGGACTGCATGGTGTCCGGTTACTGTGATGAGAACTGGGCGATCCAGCACCACGATCTGTGGTACGACGAGATCAAAGCCAAAGGCGAATTGAAGTACATGGACAAATGATTGGATGTGGTGCTGGCTACCAGCACCACCCGGTCTGTTTCAGTACGACGAGATCAAAGCCAAAGGCGAATTGAAGTACCAAGAGAAGTCAGCTATCAGCTATCAGCTATTAGCTATTAGCTTCTAGTTCCGTAGGTTAGCTTAGTGGCGCAGCCACGTAAGCTGACGATACGAGCGGCGTCTGCTTCTTCCAAGCTAAGCCCCTGCCATCCGGCAGGGGCTTTTTCGTCCTCAAAGCCAAATTGAAGTACCAAGAGAAGTCAGCTATCAGCTATCAGCTATCAGCTATCAGCTATTAGCTTCTAGTTCCGTAGGTTAGCTTAGCGGCGTAGCCGCGTAAGCTGACGATGCGCCCTGCTTCTTTCAAGCTAAGCCCCTGCCATCCGGCAGGGCCTTTTTCGAATCTGCCGCGTAAGCTGACGATACGATCGGCGTCCGCTCTTCTCGAGCTAAGCCCCTGTCATCTGGCAGGGGCTTTTTCATGAGAGGCTGGGACAAATTGACGCAAACCGACTCTAACCTTTGGCGATTTTAACAAGCTGCTTTGCTTTGGATCGCATTTTCGAAAGCTCGCCGGGTTGATGTTCACAATCTCGACAAAGCCAGGATGCTGAACCCGCCAATCCACCTTATCCTTGGGTCTCCCTGACACTCAACATGCTCTTTTGCAAGAGTCTGTGGCACATTTTGCAACTGGGTGAGTCTTAACGGGAAATCAATAAATCTTCAACGGGGAACCGGACATGTCACTTGCCGAACGCGCGCTCAACAATGCTGCCATCAATAAGGCTGCGGAGATCACCACACCCAAGTGGATGCTGTCCGGTATGGAAAGCCTGATGCAGTACTACACCAAGCGTCATCTGAAGATGGACACCCGTTCCTGTGATGCGGTACCGGCGCCGATCCCGGGGCGTAAATACACCCTGTACATGCATATCCCGTTCTGCCACACCCTGTGCTCCTTCTGCACCTTCCACCGCTTCCTGTTTAAGGAAGAGAAGGCGCGAGCTTACTTTGTCTCCCTGCGCCAAGAGATGCAGATGGCCAAGGCCCTGGGGTATGACTTTGAAGAGCTGTACATTGGGGGGGGCACCACCACGGTATTGGTGGATGAACTGGCCAAGACCATTGAACTGGCCAAGACCCTGTTTCCGTCCATCAAGCAGGTTTCCTGTGAGTCCGATCCCCTGCACCTGACCTCCACCGAGTTCACCCAGTTGCACGGCCTGGTGGATCGCCTGTCCGTGGGCGTGCAGAGCTTTGACCGTGATATCCTGGCCCGTACCGATCGCCTCGGTAAGTTCGGTGAGCCTGAGGTGGTGTTCGAGAAGCTGTCCCGCGCTAAGGAAAACTTCCCCATCCTCAACGTGGACATGATCTTTGGTTTCGAAGGTCAGACGCCTGAGGTCCTGGCCCAGGATATGGCGACCCTGAAGCGGCTGGATCCCCGTCAGATCACCACCTATCCGTTGATGGTGTCCGATCTGACCAAGCGTCATGCGGCGAGCAAGATCGGCACCAAGGCCAACCTGGCTAATATGGATCAGGATATCCGCAAGGACTATGCCTTGATCCTCAATAGCCTGCGCGGCCAGTATGAGCAACTGACCGCCTGGTCCTTCGGCAAGTCCAATGAAGAGGGCTTCGACGAGTACGTGGTTAACGCCGATGATTACCTGGGCCTGGGTTCCGGTAGCTTCAGTTTCCTGCACGACACCCTGTACGTGAACAGCTTCTCCCTGCGTCGTTATAACGAGAAGATCGCCAACGGCCAGATGGGGGTTGAGTCCGCCAAGCACTACAACAAGAAGGCGGTGATGCAATACCGGTTCCTGTTGGGCGTCTTCGGCGGCCGTCTGTCCAAGGATTACTTCAAGGACCACTATGGCAGTGGCCTCTACACGGGTCTGCCCAAAGAGATGGCCTTTATGCATGGGATCGGTGGACTGGAAAAGTGCAGCCAGGATCCGGATAAGCTGCAGGCCACCCCGAACGGCTTGATGATGGGTTTGCTGATGATGAAGAACTTCTATACCGGTATGGATAACGTCCGCGCCGAGCTGCGTCGACCGCTGAAAGCGAACGACATGTAAGCACTCACTGTCGACTTAAACGGCACTGCGAAAGCGGTGCCGTTTTTGTTTGTGGACGACGGAGGGGTGAAGGTGGTGTTTGTGGACGGGTGGCGCCGGGCTGGTTTCTGTGGGGCCCGCTTTTGGTGTTTGTGGACGGTTGGTGCCGTGGAGCATTTGTGCCGTCGCCAGCGCGACAACCCTGGTTAGTGAGCCCCAAAAGTCCCACCGCACTAGCGGTCCACGAACGTTAGTGCGACCCCAGGTTGGTGAACCACAGAACTCAGTCCGGCGCCAGCGGTCCGCAAATGTCAGTGCGACAAACCAAGTGGGTGAACCACGAAAGGCTCATGCCGCAGGCATCCCCGAACATCACTCTGGTGGAGAGCGAACCCCCGCTCAGAGACGCAGATGCTGATCGAGGAAGTCGATCACTTCCGTCATCACCTCGATGCGCATGGCGTCACTCTGGAGATGGTGAGAGCTGTAGGCCAACTCGACAAAGCGCACCGGTTTATCCTGTTTTTCCAGTGCCCGTCTGAGCTGGATACTGTGCCTGACAAGAACCCTTTGGTCTGTTTCGCCATGGAGCAATAAGACGGGCACCTGGATCTGGTCGACCCGCTGCAGGGGTGAACGCTTGCGGTTGTTCTCCGTATCACCAATGTAACGGCCTACGAGCTTATCCCTGTCTGAGTAGTAGCTTTTATCCTTGATCAGCATTTCGATGTCGGTCAGCCCTGCGTAACTTACGACACAACTCAGCTTGCTGGAATGCGTAACGGCTGTCATCAGCGCGGTATAGCCGCCTAAGTTGGCTCCGGCAGCGCACACCCGGTTGGGATCGACCCAGCCCTTGTCCACCAGGTGCGCCAGTCCATCTTCGATGTCTTGCTGCATGACGTCCCCCTGCTTTAGGGGGATATCCAGGCTCAGCTGAACACCATATTTACGGTCCGCCCTGAATTGTGGCTGAAACACCAGGTAACCCCGATCCGCCAGCAGTGCGGACCAATAATCGAAACCGCGGTGGTCGAGAACCGGATCTCCACTCGGGGGCACGATCACCGCTGCCAGTTTTTTACCCGGTTGGTATCCTGGTGGAAAGGTCACCCTTCCCTGCAGCGATTTGTCATCTCGCGACGGAAAGTGGACAACCTGTTTACCGCTATAGCGTGTCTGATCCAGTGCCGGATAGGCTTTGCCTAGACTCATTAGTTGGTTACGGCTACGATCGCCGAGATAGTAGGTGCCTGGCTGGCCGTCGATGGCGGAATAGGCAAGATAGCGCCGCTGCTGTTTATCCATATCCAGGATCTGGTTGCGGGTACCGGGCAGGGCCTGTGAAAGGGCATTTTCGAGGTTGTGGATCGCCGGATCCCAGTAGCTTACGCCATTGGCTCTATCGCGGTGCGTGATCCCGATGGCGTCTCCGGTTTGCGACGAATAGATCAACTGGCCGTCCAGGTGCAGATCCGGCTCATGGAGCAGGAGTTCAGCGGTAAACTCTGGCGAACTTAGATCGAGGCGGAATACCGACTGCTTTCCCTCATGGTTACTGCGGATCAAAAGGTGGTCCGGGTTGGGCTCGAAGCCTAGCACCCGGAACCAGCCGGATGAAAACAACTGCTTCGGCTTAAACTCTTGCCACTCCTTGCTGTCACTGGCACGGAGTCGATAAATAGGTTTGCCATTACGTAGCCCCTTTCCTAGGCGCACCCTGCCCTGCTGATCCGCCAGCCAGAACGAAATGCCCTCAACGGACGGTTGTATCTGTTGCTTCCTACCATTTTTTAGGCTGACCCGGTAAACGCTGTGATCGCCGTCGATGTTTTCTTTCAGCGACAGGAGGATCTGCTCGGGCTCATCCGGAAGCAGGCTGACAATGCGGTCTTGAAACTGAGGTAATGGACTCCGGCCCCCACCAACGCCAGACTTCAGTACAGTTCTGGGGCTCGCCTTCTCACCGAGACGTACCTTCTGTAGCTCTACCTCGGGGACTAAAAGGCCCCGTTTACTGGAAACATACGACATGCTGAGCAGCAGGGTGTTGTCATTGGCCCAGTCATACCATTCTAACCATACATCAACATTGTCGACCTTGGTGATCGCCTGCTTTTTGCCCGAGTCGAGGTCTGTTACCACGAGAGCCAGCTGCCCTTTCAGATTGTGTAGCATGGACAAATATTGGCCATTTGGGGAGAGCTTCGGCTGGCTGACTTTGGGTAGGTGAGTGAAATCGCTTATCGCCAACGATTGTGGCGGAACTGAAGCTGCAATAACGCTAGCGGGTAGCAATAGCCCCATGAACAGAGATACTGATCTACCAACTCGAGCCATTCTTGTTACAACATCCATTGTCCACTCCCTGAAATCCGAATCGGCCACCGGAATAAAGTTACCAAAAACTAACATTAAACAAATAAATAACAAAGACTTAATGAGTTATTTGGTCTGAATGGAATTCTGTTTGTCGATGCTCGACCAACGGCTGCGAGTGACCATAAGGGTCAGAGTAAATTGGTTTTGTGGCGCTGCCACTTTGGGCGATCTTTGCCTTTGAACTCGGGGTTAGCACCACTTTGCTTTTGATCTTTCATCGAGTCGGAGGCCGTTCCTGCACATCCATGTGCCCACGGCATTTGTGCATCCATGCACATCAGGCGCAGCGACGCACCGAGACAAAATGGAGTCCAGAAGGCGAAGCCCTTGGCGGCGACTGGGCCGCTCCCGGCAATCCCAAATTGGTGAACCACCAAACGTCTGCAGTACCAGCCGCCCCAGAACATCACGCCTTGCGCAGCACAAACTCGATTCCAAGCGCGGCGCTGAGTGTTGGTGAGAGAGCGCAGACCGGGAGCTTGGTGGAGCCTTTGTGAAGACGACGGGTCGGCTTCGCTTTTAAACAAAGGCGATCTCCAAGCGTGTCTGCGGGAGCGAGCCATAAGCGAAGGTTAAGCCGGGCGCAGGCGTGGTGTAGCCTGATGCCCCCGCGCTTGAGATCTGCCGACTTCGAGGACGCCCAGCGAAGCGTTTTGGGCGCCGCAGGGAGGCGAAAGGGGGTGTTGGGGGACGAAGTCCCCTGACCTGCTGTCGCCAGCGCGACAACCCAGGTTAGTGAACCACGAAAGTCTCGCGGCGGCAGCCGCCCCCAAAAACCAAAGCCTGTGCTGCGAGCACAAACCCAAAACCGTGAGCTGTGTCGCTTTACCTGAATGCGCCTCATCCCTTAGTCTGAATGGGCATTTTTTAGAGAGAATCCCATGCACCGTAGCGTAATCTCCTATTACGCTCGATTTTGCCAGCCCTGATGGCATTGTTGAGCGTGTAAGGTAAACCACACACCACAATGCTGTTAGGGCTAATTGAACCGACCAAGGTCGGGATCGATTGGCAGGCGGTGTGGTGCGGACGCGCAACCAACTCTCTCCCCTTCTGAAAATCCCTCCCGTCCCGACGTCGTTCGTTAGCCTAGATTTAACAACGAAAGACGAAATAGGACCATGAACTCAAAAAGTAAACTGATCGGCGCCACGCTGATCGTCGCCGGAACCGCCATTGGGGCGGGCATGTTGGCCCTGCCTATCGCCACGGCTGCCATCGGCTTCTGGCCCGCCTTGGGTCTGATGATCGGCCTCTGGGCCCTGTCCGGCTACAGTGCTTTGCTGTTGCTTGAGGTCAACCTCAAGATCAGCCGCCAACTCGGCCAGGATGCCAACCTCCATAGCATGACCGGCGCGGTATTGGGGCGTGCCGGGCAGTGGGTCGGGGCATTGGCCAACCTGGCGCTGCTCTACAGCCTGACCGCCGCGTACCTGTCCGGCGGCGCGTCTTTGTTGGGCTTGAAACTGGCTCCCTGGCTGGTGTTGGAGCACACCCCTGCTGTCTTGTTGTTTGCCGGGATCCTAGGGGGACTGGTGGTGCTCGGCCTGGGCTGGATCGATCGTTTGATCCGGGTGCTGTTCAGCGCCAAGTTGTTGGCCCTGTTGCTGGTGCTCTGGGTATTGATCCCGGAGATCTCCGCGCCAAACCTGATGATTACGCTGGCGGAGCGGGCGCAGCAGCACGGCGCCTGGATCGCCGCGATCCCGGTGATCATCACCTCCTTTGGCTTCCATGTCTGCATTCCCTCACTGGTGCGCTACCTCGACGGCAACGAGGCGGATCTGCGTCGCGTCCTGCTGGTCGGCTCGACCCTGCCTCTGCTGTGTTACACGCTGTGGTTGCTGGCGACCCTGGGGGCCCTGCCTGCGGCCGAGCAAGCACGCTTGATGGAGGGCGCAGCATTGGCGGATCTGGTTTCCGTCCTGGTGACCTTGTCGGATCAGGGCTGGTTGGGCAGCGTGCTGACGGCGTTTGCCGATCTGGCGCTGCTGACCTCCTTCTTCGGCGTGACCCTGAGCCTGTTTGATTACCTGGCGGAGTTGGCACGTCGCAGCGACAGTGTGGCGGAGCGCGGCCAGACCTGGCTACTTACCTTCCTGCCGCCGCTGGCCCTGGCCCTGTTCTACCCGGAAGGATTCGTGGCCATTCTGGGCTTTGCGGCCATTCCTCTGGTGATCTACATGGTGGTGCTGCCTGTCTTGATGGCGAATCAACTGCGTCGCCAGAATGCGACGGGATATCAGGTGGCGGGAGGCCGCTGGGCGCTCGGCCTGTGTCTGCTGGCCGGGCTGGGGGTGATTGCAGCCCAGTTGTATACGGCGCTGTAAGAGCACAAAACCCGGCCATCTGGCCGGGTTTTCGTCGTTTAAGCCGTTTGTACCTCGATGGGCGTACCGCGCTCCTCCCGCTCCTGGTGGGCGCTGTTACCTGCCTGCTCCCTCAGCCAGTCCATCCCGGCGAGGAAGCCGGAGAACATCTTGAGCGCGATGAATTCGCCGGTGGGCGTAGTGCGATAGCCATCACCACAGGGACTCTTGGTCAGGGCGCCATGCAGCTTGAGGAAGGCCAACTCCGCCGGTAGGGCGGTGATCAGCTTGCGGCCATAGAGATCCTCGAACACGCTATTGGGCAGGTGACCTTTGACCATCATCATCAGCAGGTGGTAGCGGCGCATCAGGGGGGTGGTCAGGGCCTTATGACTGGTGCAGGAGAGCTGACCCGCCTTGACCAGGCGGGCATATTCATCCAGATCGAAGGAGGAGAGGTAGAACTTGTCCCCCACCCGGCCAAAGGCGCCGCAGCCGATCCCGATGCAATCTTCCCCGTCCAGCACATAGTCGTGCTCCACCGGTTTGCCGGTGTTGCGCCGGTAGGTCCAGGCATATTCACGCTCGTAACCCGGCTCCAGGACGCGGCGACCGGTCTGGTACAGGGAGAGCAGGGCCTTGGGATCCCCCGCCAGCTTGGCCGCCTTCTTGCGGTTCTTGCCGACGCCCAGGGTCAGGGGGTAGAGGGTGATCTGACCGGGTTGCAGTGCGCTGGCCCGTTCGAGATCCAAGGTCAGCTCGTCAGGGGTCTGGTTATTGAATCCCATCATCATGTCGAGATTGACCGTGGGGAATTCGGCGATGGCGCGGGCAGACAGATCGGCGATGGCGTCGCCGCTGCCGAACTTTTCAAAGCGGCCGCTGTTTTTCAGTATGGTGTCGTCGAAGCTTTGAATGCCGATGGAGAAGCGATCGACCAGGCCCTTGAGTTCCAGCGGGTTGCTGTGTTCAAAGTAGATGGGATCGGACTCGCAGGAGACCTCCTGAATATCGAAGCGGGCCTTGATCAGCTCAATGGTCTGGATCAGCTCGGATTCGATGATGGTGGTGGTGCCGCCACCTATGTAGAGGCGATCAAACTGGACGCCGCTGCGGGCCAGGATCTCAACCTCCTGACGCAGAAGCTTGAAGTATTCCCGTGCCTTGGTTTCGTCGAACTTAAGGCGGAAGAAGGAGCAGAAACGGCACAGGGTGTGGCAGAACGGGATATGGATGTAGAGGGTCGGAACCCGTTTTCCTTCCAGCGCCCTGAGATCATAACCGCCGGGCTTGAGCTGTTGCAGATCCAGCAGGGACTTGATCTTGTCAGCCATTACCCAGTCGAGGGCTTGGGCTGACCAATGGGGGAATCGAATGGACTCCATTCGTGGCGCTCCGAATACAGAAATTCATTCGATAATACCCATATTTTTCCGCACCTTAGATGCGTCCATTCACAGTTCGTTACCCGGCTTACTAGAGGGGGAAGAAAAACAGAAGGAGGCCCCGAAACCGGAGGATTAGCGTGAGTTTTTTTACTCCTGGCCAGCTGGGAACTGCGGATGACACGGGGCAAGCATCTGACATAATAGTGGAGCAGAACATTATTGCTGGAGTCATCATGGGTCAGGCACTGATCATTGCCAATATCAATTGTGATCACATCCTCAGGTTGAGCCGTCCACTCACTACAGGAGCGCGGATCCACTATGAAGAGGTGGGATACCGTCTTGGTGGCGGAGGGGCCAATACCGGCCTGGGTCTCGTCTGGGCGGGTCATCAGATCTCCCTGCTGAGCCAGGTGGGTGAGGACGAACGGGGCGACTGGTTGCTTGAGCAGGCCGAAGCATTGGGATTGGACTGCCGTTGGGTGCATCGCCATGTCGGAGCGACTCAGCCCCTGCAATTGTTGATGGAGCCCTGTGGTGAACGCACCATATTGCGCCCCAATCGGCCCAGGTTGTTGCTGCCTGTAGGGTTGGATCTCAAGGGTTTTGATGCCTTGTACGTCAACCTGTCGGCCGAGGGGTTGCCGCAGATGATGCAGCGAGCGCTGGATCAGGGGAGCAGGGTGTTTAGTCAGTTGCCTAAGGATCTGTCTCGCAGACCCTGCCATTATCTGAT
This sequence comes from Ferrimonas sp. YIN67, assembly GCF_057219095.1. Lineage (NCBI taxonomy): Bacteria > Pseudomonadati > Pseudomonadota > Gammaproteobacteria > Alteromonadales > Ferrimonadaceae > Ferrimonas > Ferrimonas sp. YIN67. The sequence continues at coordinate 66,783 of NZ_JBXVVJ010000011.1, read as the reverse complement.
CACCTCTCGGGACGATCTGCAGCAGCACGGCATCGATGAACCCTGGGCATTTGCCAGCCAGATCGCCGGCGATCGGCTCAAGGCTTTTATTGTGACCGATGGCGCCAATGGGGCGATAGCCTATTGCGCCGAGGGGGAGTTGACCTGCCCCGCCTGCCCGACCGAGGTGGTCGACAGCACGGGGGCCGGGGACTGTTATGCGGCAGGATTGATCCATGGGATCCTGAGTCATCAGCCACTGCCCGAGGCGATGGCGATGGCGGCGCGTTGGGCAGCGTTTGCCGTTGGGGCCGACAGCTCGGTACCGCCTCCGAGCCTTAAGCACTATCTGCAGGGGCGTAAAGATCCCGATGACCAACAGGTAACCGGTCTATAGTGACAACATGAGCTTTGCCAGGTAAGGAAACCCGGATAAACCATGATGTTAGCACTTATTAAATTTCAGTCCCTGGCTCGACAGGGACTGTTAGCGATCCTCTTCCTTGTGCCACTGTACCTCGCCCTTCACTCAGGTATTCGAACGCCGCTGTTGCTGGGGAGTACCCTGTTGTCGATGTTGCTTGCCGGGCTGCTGGCCTGGATCTTTTATCGGCAGCCGGAGCGTGAGTGGTCTCCCTGGCTGGCGCTGTTACCGGGTGGCCTGATGGCGTTGAACCTGGGCCAACTGCCCACCCCGGATCTGCCCGGCTTGCTCGCCGTGGTCGTGGTGGCGATCCCTGTCCTGGCGGATCAACCCAAGGTCCTGGCAGCCCTCCTGTTACCCTCCCTTCTCGTGTCGGCACTCCTGCCCCCGGCGCCGGAGACCTGGTTGAGTCTGGTGATGGTCACCGCCGCTTTGCTGTTGTTGCTGTTGTTGAGCCGGGCGGGATATCGTCTGATCCGTTACATCGCGCTGCAACATGACAGGGCGCGCCGCTCACTGGCCCGGCGTTCCCACCGGGAACCCTTGACCGGGCTGGCTAATCGGCGCTACTTCGGGCAGCGGTTGGCCCAGGCGGTTTCCGAGGCTCAGCGCGCGCGGACTCCCCTGACCCTGCTGTTGATCGATGTGGACTATTTCCAGCGTTTTAATGAACGCCATGGCTACGAGCGGGGGGATCGTCTGTTGCAGCAGATCGCGCGCCTGCTGAAAGGGATCAGCCGACGCCAGTCCGATATCCTCTGTCGTGATCAGGGAGGCACTTTTGCCATGCTGTTGCCGGCGACCGATCGTGCCGGCGCCGAGCGTCTGGCTCAGGAGATGGAGCGTCAGCTACGGAGGGCGGCGTTACTGCACGCCGCCTCGCCGATATGCAACCGGGTTACCCTCAGTCAGGGGGTCGTTCAGTGGCGTCCAGGAGTTGGTGCCGAGCAGTTGATGCAACTGGCTGAGCAGCAGATCCGGGCCGCCAAGACTGAGGGACGGGACAGGATCCGGGTGGCTTAATAGCAGCGGTAAGTCGTTAGTGATCAGTTATCAGAAAAAGCCAACCACACCCAGAGTCAGGCTGTAATGGTTGGCTTCTTAGTCCTTAGCCCTTAGCTCTTAGCCCTTAGCTCTTAGCTAAGAGCTAAGGGCTGCTCTTGTCACATATTGGGGTAGTTGGGGCCGCCGCCCCCCTCCGGAACCACCCAGGTGATGTTCTGGCTGGGATCCTTGATATCACAGGTCTTACAGTGGAGGCAGTTGGCTGCATTGATCTGCAACCGTGGACCCGCTGCCTCTTCGACGATCTCATAGACACCCGCCGGGCAGTATCGCTGAGCCGGCTCGGCGTATTGCGCCAGGTTGACCGTGATCGGGATCTGCGCGTCAGCCAACTTCAGGTGGTTGGGCTGGTCTTCCTCGTGGTAGGTACTGGAGAGAAATACCGAGCTGAGCCGATCGAAGGTCAGCTGGCCATCGGGCTTGGGATAGGCAATGGGCTCGAAGGCACTGGCGGGTTTTAACTGGGCATGATCTTGATGCTCGTCCTTGAGGGTGACGGGAATTCGACCGCCAAACCAGTTTTGATCGATGTAGTTAAAGGCTCCGCCCATCAGGCTGCCAAATTTATGCATGGCCGGGCCGAAGTTGCGACTGGCAAACAGCTCATCAAACAACCAGGAGTTGGCAAACTTCTGCCAATAGTCGGACAGCGCCTCCCCCCCGTCCGGATTGGTTGCCAGGCCTTCCGCTACGGCTTCCGCCGCCAGCATGCCGGATTTCATGGCGGTATGGGAGCCCTTGATCTTGGCGAAGTTCAAGGTGCCGGCATCACAACCGGCCAGCAAGCCACCGGGGAAGTGCATGGCGGGCAGTGAGTTGAGGCCGCCCTTGGCAATGGCCCGGGCGCCATAGGAAACCCGCTCCCCACCGTCCAGGTATTGCTTGAGCACAGGGTGGGTCTTGAAGCGTTGAAACTCTTCGAATGGACTCAAGTAGGGATTGTCGTAGTTGAGATCCGTGATCAGGCCAACCACCACCTGATTGTTGTCCGTGTGGTAGAGGAAGCCGCCGCCGGTGGCACCGTGTTCATCCAGAGGCCAGCCTGCGGTGTGGACCACCTTGCCCGGCTGATGTTTGTCCTCGGGGATCTGCCAGATCTCCTTGATGCCGAGTCCGTAGTGCTGGGGGGAGCGGCCTTCATCCAGTTTGAATTGACTGATCAACTGCTTGCCCAGGTGTCCCCGGCAGCCTTCGCTGAAGATGGTGTATTTAGCCCTCAGCTCCATGCCCGGCATATAGCCATCCTTGGGCTGGCCATCCTGGCCGACGCCCATATCGCCGGTGATCACGCCTTTGACCACGCCCGCTTCCTGGATCACCTCGGCGGCGGCAAAGCCGGGATAGATCTCCACCCCCAGGCCTTCAGCCTGCTCCGCCAGCCAGCGACACAGATTACCCAGGCTGATGATGTAGTTGCCTTCGTTGTGCATGGTCTTGGGGACGAGGGCGTTGGGCAATTTCGTTTGGCCCTGGGCCTTGAGCAGGTAGATATCATCACCGCTGACGGCGGTGGTGAGTGGTGCACCCTGTGCCTGCCAGTCCGGTAACAGCTCATCCAGGGCCCGGGTCTCAAAGACGGCACCGGAAAGGATATGGGCGCCAACTTCCGATCCTTTTTCCACGACGCAGACGTTCAGATCTGCATTGAGTTGCTTCAGCCGGATCGCACTGGACAGGCCTGCCGGCCCGGCACCGACCACCAGTACGTCAAATTCCATTGATTCGCGTTCCATACTCAACCTCGCTACTGCTGCGACCGCCTGCAGCGGCCCCCAAGTGGCACAAATACGTGGCACATTCCATTGCCTGTCAGCTTACTGAAAAGCGGTTGAGCTTCACACCCTCTTAACAGACTAGGGGGAACAGGTACGTCCGGCTGAAAAGTGAGCGATTTTGGCCGGGTTTTGCCCGGTCGGGAGGGAAAAATATGACTTCGGTCGATTGTTTGCGGGTCTGGCTATACTTTACACTGCAAGCAGTTGTGAACCGAGCCTGCAGTGCCTAAGTTCCTTTGCCAAGAAGAAGGTAGGGATATGGCCTGCAGGCCGTGGCAATTTCGCCACCGGGGTAGGCTGAGAAAGTTGGCCTGCCTTCCTCATTTTTAGGAAAGGTGACACATGCAAGAGCTGCAAGACCGATTCGGTCGCAGGTTCCATTACCTGCGGCTGTCGATCACCGATGCCTGCAATTTTAAGTGCCAGTACTGTTTGCCTAACGGCTATAAGCCCGATGGCAAACCCCGCTTTATGACCCTGGATGAGATCCGTCGGGTGCTGTCGGGCTTTGCCCGAGTCGGCACCCGTAAGGTGCGGATCACCGGTGGCGAGCCCACCCTGCGTAAAGATTTTGAGCAGGTGATTGAGCTGGTCTCGGCGACGCCGGGTGTGGAGCGGATCGCCACGACCACCAATGGCTATCGCCTGGCTGACCATGCTCAGTCCTGGTTTGATGCTGGCCTGCGCCAGGTCAATGTCTCTGTGGACAGCCTGGACCCCGCCAGTTTCCAGCGGATCACCGGTGATAGCCGATTCGATGCCGTGATGCGAGGCATTGATAGGGCATTAGAAGTGGGCTACGAGCAGGTCAAGGTTAATGTTGTGCTGCTCAAGGAGCATAACGGTGATCAGTGGCCGCAGTTCTTGCAGTTTATTCGTCATACCCCGGTGGATCTGCGCTTTATCGAGTTGATGGAAACCGGATTGCATCATGACTACTTCCAGGCCCAGCATCTGTCCGGAACGGTGATCCAGCAACGCCTGCTGGCCGAGGGGTGGCAGCTCGACCCCCGTGGGGCCGACGACGGTCCCGCACTGAACTACCATCACCCGGATTACGCCGGTCGTGTCGGGCTGATCATGCCCTATTCCAAGGATTTCTGTGCCACCTGTAACAGATTGCGGGTCTCTGCCATTGGTAAACTGCACCTGTGCCTGTTTACCGAGGCGGGCATTGAACTGCGCGATCTGCTGGGTTCGGATGATCAGCAAGGTGCCCTGGTGGCCCGCTTGCACGCGGCACTGGGTCAGAAAGAGGCCACGCATTACCTGCAGGATGGGAATTCCGGTGCGACGCCGCACCTGGCCTCCATCGGCGGATAAACCAAGACAATCAAGCCAGGGCATTCTGCCCCTGAAACGAAAGAGAACGACTTTATGGGACACCTGTCGCAAGCCAATTTTGTACCGCTAAACGTTGCGGTCCTGACCCTGTCGGATACCCGCACACTGGAGACGGATAAATCCGGTCAGTACCTGGTGGACAACCTGACGGAGGCGGGTCACAACCTGGTGGATCGTCGCATCATCAAGGATGACAAGTACACCATTCGGGCCGTGATCTCCGAATGGATCGCCTCCGATAATGTGCAGGTGGTGATCACCACGGGTGGGACGGGGTTCACCGAGCGCGATTCGACCCCGGAAGCCGTTGCCCCCCTGTTCGACAAGCAGATCGAAGGCTTTGGCGAGCTGTTTCGCCATATCACCTTCCTGGAGCTGGGCACCAGCACCGTCCAGTCCCGCGCCATCGGTGGCATGGCGAATAAGACCGCGGTGTTCTGTCTGCCCGGCTCCACCGGTGCCTGCCGGACTGGCTGGACCAAGATCCTCAAAGAGCAGCTGGATGCCACCCATCGTCCCTGTAACTTCGTGACTCACCTGAAGGACGTCAGTGCACTATGAGCGGCTTTACCCATATTAACGCCGAGGGCGATGCCCACATGGTGGATGTGACCGAGAAAAGGGTTACCGAGCGGGAAGCCCGTGCCGAGGCGATCATCACCATGGCCCCGGAAACCCTGGCGATGATCATGGAAGGGCGTCACCACAAGGGTGACGTGTTTGCCACGGCCCGCATCGCCGGGATCATGGCGGCGAAGAAGACTTCAGATCTGATCCCCCTGTGCCATCCCCTGATGCTGACCAAGGTGACCGTCGAGCTGGAGCCGCAGCCAGAGCACAACCGGGTGGTGATCCAGTCCCTGTGTAAGCTGGCGGGTCAGACGGGTGTGGAGATGGAGGCGCTGACCGCCGCTACCACCGCCGCACTGACCATCTACGACATGTGCAAAGCCGTGCAGAAAGACATGGTGATTGAGGGCGTACGCCTGTTGGAAAAACGGGGCGGAAAGTCCGGCCATTTTAAGGTAGAAGCTTGATGATTAAGGTTTTGTTTTTCGCGCAGATCCGCGAAGTGATCGGCACCGACAAGTTGGAGCTTGAGGCCCCCGAAGGCCTGACCGCCGAGGCGCTGCGCCAGCAGCTGCTGACGCGCGGCGATAAGTGGCAGCTGGCCCTGGGTGATGCCAACGTGCTGGTGGCCATCAATCAGACCCTGTCGGGCTGGGACAGCGCCATCCAAAGCGGTGACGAAGTCGCCTTCTTTCCGCCGGTCACCGGCGGATAAGCTGAACAGCTAACAGCTAACAGCTAACCGCTAACAGCTAACAGCGAATACAGGTAGTTTTATGATCTCTGTACAAACTCAGGACTTCAGCGTGGCCGAGGAGTACGCCAAGCTGGCGAACGATCCCGGTTGTGGTGCCGTGGTGACCTTCGTCGGCAAGGTGCGGGATTTTGGCGACAGCAAAAACGTCAGCGCCATGACCCTGGAGCACTACCCGGGGATGACCGAGGCGGTGCTGGATCAGATCGAGGCCGAGGCCCGTGCACGCTGGCCGGTGGACGATGTCACCATCATCCACCGTGTCGGCGAACTCAAGCTGTGCGATCAGATCGTCTTCATCGGGGTTTCCAGTGCCCACCGCAAGGCGGCATTTGACGCCTGCGAATACCTGATCGACTTCCTCAAGACCCGTGCGCCCTTCTGGAAGAAAGAGACCAGTGACGAAGGCAGTGTCTGGGTGGATGCCAAGGACGCCGATCAGCAGGCGACGGAGCAGTGGCAACGCTGAACCTGCGCTAAGTTGGTATAATCCGGGTGCCTCACTGAGGCGCCCGTTTTCTTTTCTCTTGTGTGTGAGCCCATGTACCAGTTGATCGATAGTCAGCCCTCATTCCGTGTGATCGCCAAGGCACCCGGCGTACACTTTCACAGCCAGGATGGCAGCGCCGGCGTGGTGGCGCAGGTGGAAGCGGATCTCAATGAAAAGCTCTATCCGGTGCACCGGTTGGATACCCCCACGTCCGGCCTATTGCTGCTGGCCCGCAGTCCCGAGGCGGCGGCCAGGCTGACCGAACGCTTCACCGCCCACGCGGTGGAGAAGCGTTACCTGGCACTGTCGGCACAGAAGCCGAAGAAGAAGCAGGGGACGGTCAAGGGGGGCATGGCCAAGGCCCGACGCAGTGCCTGGAAGCTGACTCAGGAGAAAGAGAACTTTGCCGTCACCCAGTTTGTCAGCGCCGCCCTGGTGCCGGGCCTGCGTGCCTTCCTGCTGCGGCCCCGCTCCGGCCGAACCCATCAAATTCGCGTAGCCCTGAAGAGCCTGGGAGCCCCCATCCTGGGAGATAGCCTGTATGGCGGCGAGGCGTCGGATCGCACCTATCTGCACGCCCTGGGGCTGTCCTTTGAGCTGGATGGCCAGCACTATGATTACTGGTGCCCGCCCGTCGAGGGCAAACAGTATCAAGTGCCGGAGCTGGCCTCTCAACTGGCGGATTGGCGGTCTCAGCCGCCGGCCTGGCCCAAGGGCTGAGATTCAGGCCGCGCCGGGCACCAGGCTGGCAAAGATCAACGTCAAAGGTCCCTCCAGACAACTCAATTCGATCCCCTCCGGGTTGCACTGCATCGCCAGAGCCACGCCGTGCAGATAATCCACCAGCAGATCCCGGGCGGCCTCGAAGCGGCCCGTATCCAGCCGTACGGGGGCCAGGGCCAGCTCCAGCCGCTGGATAAACACTTCGGCGGGCCCGTCGCCCGTCATGCTCAGCATGATCTCCAGTAAGCCCGGATGGGCCGCCAACAGGCTCAGGTAACTTTCACTCAGTCGGCGGATCTCCCCCTGCCAATCGTCAGCGTTTTGCGGCCGATAGATCTCCGTCATCAGCGAGGTGGCCACGGCTTCCAGCAAAGCGGCCTTATTGGCGTAGTAGTGGTAGATCGCCATGGGATCGATCTCCAACGCCGTGGCCAGGGCGCGAAGGCTGGGGATCTTGCCCTGTTGCGTCAGAAGCCGTTTCGCTTCAGATAAAATGATCTCTTTACTCAGTGGCTTATTGCCAGAAGCCGGTCGGCCCCGCTTTTTGGGTTTGACACTCATCGATTGGGCTCGCTATCCTGAAAAAGAATTCTACATTGTAGAAATTGTAAATCAGTTGACCGGATCCGGCAAGGAGAGGGATCAACACAAAGCGGAGTGTCTCATGAGTAATATTGTCTACATCGCCACCAGCCTGGATGGGTATATTGCCGACCCCGAGGGGGGCCTGGACTGGCTGCACGCCCTGCCCAACCCCGAAGGCAGCGACTTTGGTTTTGCCGACTTCATGGCCAGTGTGGATGCGTTGCTGATGGGCCGCACTACCTATGAGACGGTGCTGAGTTTCGGGATCGACTGGCCCTACAGCAAGCCGGTGTTTGTCCTTTCCACCACCCTGACCGAGGTGCCCGCTGAGCTGGCGGGCAAGGTGAAGATCGTCAATGGGCCGGTGGCCGAGGTGCTGGCCAGGCTGAATGCCGATGGCTTCGAGCGTCTCTATATCGATGGCGGGCGCACCATTCAGAGTCTGATGAGGGAAGATCTGATCGATGAGTTGATCCTCACCCGGATCCCTGTGGTCCTGGGCGGGGGCAGCCCGCTGTTTGGCGCATTGCCGGATCTGCAATGGTTTGAGCATCTGGAGACTCGAGTGCACGCCGGGCAGTTGGTGCAGAGCCACTATCGCCGCAAGCGGGATTAATCGCTCTTGTTTTCCTCAGTCCGCAGCGCCTCAAACCGGCTGATCACCCGGGATTTGGACTTGAGTTCGTTGCATGAGTTGCAGAAGTAACTGGCGCTGCCACAGGCCTGCAGTTTTTCCAGCTGTGCACCACAATCCGGGCAATCGCTTTGGCGGAGGAAACCGAGTTGGCAGGCGGTGCACTGGTAGTGCTGGCCGTTCCACGCCAGTTGGGCCTGGCAGTGGGGGCAGGTATGTTGGGTCATGGGATTCTCCTTGTTAGCAGATCCCATTATCGCCCAAGGGCAGACGATGGACCCGGATCCGCTTCACAGGGTCAGGGGCTGGGCATCCAGTTCACCACCCGGACCGGGGAGCAGCCGGTAGAACTGGGGCAGGTTGAATTGGCGGCAGTGGCTAAGTTGCTGTTGCTGGGCTGAATGAAGGTGGTTGAGTTGGTCCACCAGGGAGCCCAGTTCATCACTGCTGCTTTGTAGCTGGCTTAAGCGGTTGTGCTCATCGACCAGGTAGATATCGGTACTACCGGGGCGTTCACGGACGAACACCTGGACGATCCCCTCTCTGGCATATTGGCGCAGTATGGCGGGGGCCTGGGAGTAGGGATCTTGGCCCAGATCCGGTTGAGCTTGGGCCAGCACGCCCCGTTGTTTGAGTTGCTGGACCAGGCTGGCCTCCCTGTCCAGACGTTGCCAGTGCAGGCCGCTGGGTTCAAAGTAGAGCGCATATTGGGTTGGACCCAGTTGCAGAGGCAAGATCCGATTGCGCTCCGCCGTCGCGTTTCGATACTGCTGCTGACACTGCTCCATAAGCCGGATCAGACTCTCTTCCATCGCTTGGTTGAGTCGACGAGCAGCACCGAAAACACGGATCGGCACGGGTTTGTGGCGTCGACTGAGGCCTCCGATCATCTGGACCAGCATCTTTAGGATCCCCTCCTGTTCGACAAAGCGATAGCAATGACGTTCACCCCAGGAGTTTTCCGTCAGCAGTGACAGGCTGCCTACGGCGCAGTGGGAGGGCTGCCCAATGGAGAGGGGCGATCCCTCCTGTTGATCGAGCCTCGACCCTTGGTCGTAACACTGCTGGCTGGGATCCCAGTCCAGGTTGCATAACAGGCTCAATCGGGTATAGCGCCAGGGGTGGGCGAGGGCCGACAGATCCGGCCGGGGAGGATCGGACCAGTGGGGGCGAAGGCGCTGACCGAGCCGGGTCAGACGCCGGCTGAACCAGTGGTGAGGTGCTCGGTGACAATAGAAACGGGTATGGGTCCCCACTAAGCCGTTGCTCACGGCCCAGAACAGGCAGGCCTGGCGACTGTCGCCATGGTAGAGGGGACTTTCACCAAACAGCTGTTGCGGATCCGGCGCCTTGCGATACAGGTACCAGCCTTGGGCCAGGGTCGGGTTGTCCTGTACCGAAACCAGGGTCAGCTTTGATTCGGTCAGGCAGTGGCTCCACAAGGGGTTGAGCTGGGAGATCTTGGCGGGCTCGGCATCGAATCGGGTATAGAGCTTACGGGTCAGGATCGCCATCTCATCCAGCTTGATCTGGTGGGGCTGACGACGACGGTTGGCAAATCCCGTCAGGTGCTGATAGCTGGTCAGCAGCAGGTGATCCAGGCGGTCATTGCACCAGCGCAGCTTGCCGGCGTGCCAGTGGCGTGCATTATCCAGATCTTTCAGTAGCTCTTGGGTATAGCGCCACTGTGTGATCAATCGATGCAGTACCGGGTGGCGCCAGTCGAGATGACTTTGCGGCTTGCTTAAAGGCAGGGCGCATTTCAGGTAGAAACAGCGCTGGGCCATGATGAGTCGTCGCCGGTCTCCCTGGTGGGACAGGTACTGGCAGATCCGTTCGAACAGCATCAGGTAGTGGTCGACCTCGGTGCCTCGACAGCCGGATCGCAACCGAACCCAGAGCTGATCCCGCAGGATCCGCAGATCAGGATATTCGGCCACATAGGCCTCCAGCAGCAGCACCTTGAGCGCTGCCTTATGGGGCCGACTCAGGCCTTTAAACAGCTGCCAGAGGGCGGCACCGAAGATCTCCGAGGCGGGCAGGTGTTGGAGCTGTCCCAGGCTGAGCAGTCCGGGGTGATCCGTGGGCGCCCCGGGCCACCAGGCCAGGGGCAAGCCAGCAAGGTGGATCTGGCTGCGGTAGAACTCCTCGAGCAGTAGCCAGGTCTGGGCCGAGCCGCTGTGCTCTTTGGATAGCCCTTCCGCCTGTCCCGCCTGAAGCAGATCCGGCTGGATCAGGTACAGGTGCAGTTCCAACCCCTGTTGTCCGAACCAGGAGGAGAGGGCGTCGCATTTGGCACGCAGTCGTTCCCGGGAAAGGGGATCCAAAGACGTCGGGTGGATCAGCCAGCAGTCGATGTCCGAGTCGGCAGCCTGGCCAAAACTACCGGTGCTGCCCATGGTGTAGAGGCCCAGCAGGGGACCGCTGGCGGTGTCATCCGGGGTAAAGATCGGAGGACGAACAAAGCCGGCCGGGGCGCCTTCGACATAACCGGGTTGGCCCGGCGTATTGTTATGCAGCAGGGCAGGTAGGCGCCGCAACAGGGCGGCCCGCTCCCCCAGTTGGCGCTGGGCAATATCGAGTCGTTGTTGATTGAGATCGGCGCTCAGCGCAATGTCGGACTGCAGGTTGGGCAAGGGAACAAACGGCTTAATTAAATGGCATTTGTGATCAGGATAACATTTTGTGAGGGTGTAGACGAAAAGTGTGATCTCGGTCTTTTTTCTGTGAATTGAAAAGAGGTTTAGCCGTCCTCCTGTCTCGAGGGGTGACATGTTGCCTTTTTCCTACAAAAAAACAGTGGCACCATGAAGGCAACAACCGCTTGATAGCAAGTGTGCAACCTCATCTGCCAAGGAATGTGTGAATGGCGCGTCAAGAGATCCGTATTGCTACCCGTAAGAGTCCGTTGGCCATGTGGCAGGCGGAGCATGTTAAAGCCCGCCTGGAGCAGGCTCATCCAGGTTTGACCGTAACCTTGGTGCCCATGACCACCAAGGGAGATATCTGGCTCGATACTCCGCTGTCCAAAGTTGGGGGGAAAGGCCTGTTCGTCAAAGAGCTGGAGGTTTCCATGCTGGCTGGTGATACCGATATCGCGGTGCATTCCATGAAGGATGTACCGGTGGAATTTCCCGAGGGCCTGGGCCTGACGGTGATCCTGGAGCGGGAAGACCCTCGGGATGCCTTTGTTTCCAATCACTACAAAAGTCTGGATGAACTGCCCCAGGGAGCCGTAGTGGGCTCCTCCAGCCTGCGTCGACAGTGCCTGCTGCGTGCCGCCAGGCCGGATCTGGAGGTGCGGGATCTGCGTGGTAACGTCAATACCCGCCTGGCTAAGCTGGATGCCGGTGACTATGACGCCATCATCCTGGCTGCCGCTGGCCTGAAACGCCTGGAGATGCCGGAGCGTATTGCCGGTTACCTGGACACCCAGGAGTCTCTGCCCGCCAATGGCCAGGGTGCCGTGGGGATCGAATGTCGCACCGACGACGCCGAATTGATCGCCCTGCTCAAGGTGCTGGAGCATGAGCCGACCCGGGCCCGGGTGCTGGCGGAGCGGGCGATGAACACGGCGCTGCAGGGTGGCTGCCAGGTGCCGATCGGGGCCTATGCCGAGATCGAAGGTGAACAGCTGTGGCTGCGTGGCATGGTGGGGGATCCCGATGGTTCCGTGGTCCTGCGCGATGAGATCCGCGGACCCGTTGCCGATGCCGTTGCTCTGGGTGAGAGCCTGGCGGCCAAACTGACCGAGCAGGGGGCTGGCGAGATCCTGGCCAAGGTCTACGGCGAACGCTGATGCATCTGCTGCTGCTAAGGCCGCAAGGACGCAATGAGCCGCTGGCTGAGAAGCTGGCGGCTCTGGGTCACAAGAGCACCAGCTGCCCCATGGTGGTGATCGAAACGCTCACGCCTCCAGCGTCCCCATTTGACGGGGCGGTGGGGGCGTTTTTCGTTTCCCCTACGGCGGTGGCGTTGGCGGATGCGGCGTTGCAGGGAAACTGGCCAGATCTGCCCTGTTTTGCCGTGGGTCAAGGCACTGCCGATGCGTTGCGCCGTTGCGGTATTACGCCACACTGTCCGCCCTCCGGGGCGGAAACCAGTGAAGGGGTTTTAGCCTTGGCCAGCCTGCGGGGGCTGTCTCCCGGACCCTTTGTCATAGTGCGCGGGGAAGGGGGGCGCGAGGCCTTTGCCCAGGCCCTGTTGCAGCGGGGCTTCGAGGTGCGCCCCTGGGTGCTGTACCGGCGTTGCCCTCCTGCTCTGGAGGGGAGCAGTTTGGTGCGGGGCTGGCGTCAGCGCGGGGTTGACGCCATACTGGCAACCAGCGGTGAAATTCTTGAAAACCTCTTTAGCCTGTTGCCCTTAGCGGATCATGACTGGCTTCGTCAGTGTCATTGGCTGGTGCCGGTGACGCGTGTCGCCCAATTGGCCAGACGACACGGCTGCCGGCAGATCACTGTGCTGGGAGGGGCTGGAGATGACGCCATCCTCGGTTGTATAGCAAAGTTGAGTCATTATGGAGAAGACCCCAAAGGATCCGAAGGATCCCAAACGCCATGAACCGGCCTCTGACGCGGCTGCGGAACGGCCGCAGGAGAGCAAGGCACCGAAGGGTGGCGCTATGGCAGCGGACCAAGACACGCCCAAGCCCACCTTAGAGAGGGAAGCCAAGCCAGCAGGCACCCCGTCCGGCAAAAAGGCAGAGACGGCCTCGTCCTCTCAGGGCAGAGGTGATGATCCTGTCACACCTGTCGCACAGCCGACGAGCAAGCGTGTATCCGCCGGGACAGCGGACACTCAACCAACCCCTCAACCCTCGAATAAGAGTGAGTCCGCTCCGCCCCAGGAGATCCTGGTGCAACGCAGTGGTGGTGGTGCCTTTGCCGTCGCCCTGCTTGCCCTGGTGATCGCCCTGGGTGCAGGAGCTTTTGCCGGCTGGCAGTGGCAGCAGGATCAGCAACTGCGTCAGGACAATGCCGTGTTGGCGAGTCAGTTGGCCAGTCTGCAGCAGAACCTGCTGCAGCAGGGCAGCAATCTGGAACGGCGCATCGAGCGTGGCGAAGGGCGCAGTGAGTCGCACAGTACCGAGATGATCGAGTTGCGCGCCATGCAGCAACGACTCGAGGGCGAATTCCTGGCGGAACAAACCCGGACCGCCGAGCGCCAGCCCAGGGATTGGATGCTGGCCGAAGCGGATTACCTGGTGCGCATGGCGGGGCGTAAGCTCTGGCTGGAGCAGGATCCCGACACCGCAGAAGCCTTGCTGACGGACGCTGATCGCCGCCTGGCGCAGCTTGATGATCCCGAATTAACCCCTTTGAGACAGGCCCTGGCGGCAGATGTCGCCGCCCTGCATGCCTTGCCGCGGATCGACCGGGCTGGGATGGCATTGGCGATGGAGGCTCTGGTGCAGCGCCTCGATAGCCTTCCGTTGAACAGTGTTGAACTGCCAGAGCCCGATCAGGAACCAGGCGCCACGCCGATCAGTGCTTCCCCTACGGACTGGAAAGAGAATCTGTCCCGCAGTTGGCATGCCCTGGTGGACGATTTTATTACGGTTCGCCGCCGTCAGGGCGCCGTTGCCCCCCTGCTGGCCCCTGAGCAGGCCTGGTACTTGAGGGAGCACCTCAAGGGCAAGCTATTGCAGGCCCAACTTGCCCTCTATCATGGCGATCAGGCGGCGATGGCTCAGGCGCTGGCGACCGCACAGGGCTGGCTGCGCGATTATTTCGCCCTGGACGCCACCGAGGTGGAGTTGGCCCTGGCTCAACTGGAGCAGTGGCGCCAGACCCAGATCGCACCGGCTAATCCTATCCGCTTTAGTGCGTCGGAGCCTTTGGCCAAATTGGTATCGGCTCGTCTTGGGCGTGGTGGGGGGAACGGCCGATGATCCGCTTGCTGTTTTACGCTGTTTTGATCCTTGCGGGTCTGATCGTTGGTCCCACCTTGATGGAGCACAAGGGGTACGTTCTGGTGGCCATCGGTGAGTGGACGGTTGAAACCTCAGTGATCGGGGCAGTTTTGTTGCTGTTGGTGGGTTTTGGCGCGTTGCAGCTGCTGGAATGGCTGGTGGTCAAGGGGGCCAATCTGGCCGGTTATACCCTGGCCTTTCCGGGTCGCCGTCGCAGTGAGAAGGCACGTCAGCATACCCTCAACGGGGCGCTGGCCCTGGCGGAGCAGGATTGGATCCGGGCAGAGAGGCTGATGGTCAAAGGTGCCCAGTCCGGTCAGTTACCCGCAGTGAACCTGTTGTCGGCGGCCCGGGCAGCGCACCATCGCGGTGATGATGCCGCCTGTCAGACCTATCTCGACCAGGCTGCTGCGATCCGGGGGGCCGAGACCGCGGTCAGCCTGACTCGGATCCGCTATTTGATAGATGATGACGCATTGAGCCAGGCACGCCAGGCCTGGGAAGCCTTGACCGCGAGACAGCGACAGAAGCCCCAGGCGTTGCGTCTGGCCCTGAGTCTCTACCGACGCCAGGGGGACTGGGATGCCCTGGCCCGCCTGATCCCTGAGTTGAGCAAACACAAGGTCCTGGCCAAAGAGGAACTGGCCAGTTTGCCCGCCGAGGTGGAAGCGGCCTGTTTGGATCAAAAAGCCGATCTGGCGGCATTGGAGCAAAGATGGCGTTCCTTGAGCCGTGCCCTGCGCAAAGAGCCTGGGGTGATGGAAGCCTATGTGCGTCGTCTGGCCCATTTTGATCAGCTTGAGCCGGCTCGAAAGTTGTTGCTGGAGCAACTGGATCGCAGCCAGCCCCAGGGTGGTTTACTGGCCCTGCTGCCCAGCTTGTGTCGGGATGGTAGTGAGGCCGAGGCGGTCAGCCATGTGCTGGCCCGGCGTTATCCCGACAGCACCCTGCCCGAATTGCTCGATTGCCTGGCGGAATTGGCCGGGCGACAGCAGGCCTGGCCGACGGAGTTGACCCATCGCCAGGCGGCGGTCTCACAGGCGCGTACACCGGCCCGGTTGCAGGCCCTGGTGGCGGTGCAGGAGCGCCTGGGGCAGCGGGATGCGGCGCTGACCACTTACCGCAGCCTGATGAAGGTGCTGGGGGCCGAGCCGTCCTAAGCGGGACGGCGTTGGCGCCGTGCCTTGAGCAGGGCGTCCAGGCTGAAGATCAGCAGGGCGCACCAAATAAAGCCAAAGGTCCAGGCTTTAGCCGGATCCAGTGCTTCGCCAAAGTAGGTCAGCGCCAGGGTAAACATCAGGGTTGGGCCTATGTATTGCAGCATCCCCAGCATATAGAGCGGGATCCGGATGGCCGCCGAGGCGAACGCCAGCAGGGGAACCGTGGTGATCACCCCGGCACAGATCAGCAGCAGGTTGAGAGAGGAGTCATTGTTGCTCAGTGTGGCGGTGGGGGTCTCCAACCAGGACCAATAGAGCAGCGCCAGAGGCAGCAACAGGGCGGTTTCCACCAGCAGCCCGGTACTGGCCTGCAGGTTGACCTGCTTGCGCAGCAGACCATAGCAGCCAAAAGTGCCCGCCAGGGCCAGAGAGATCCAGGGTACGGAGCCAAACTGTACGACTTCAATCACGACCCCCAGGGCGGCGATGGCCACGGCCCCCAGTTGCAGGCGTCCGGGGCGCTCACCCAGTACCATCATGCCCAGTGCCACGTTGACCAGGGGGTTGATAAAGTAGCCCAGGGAGGCATCCAGCATATGTCCATTGGTGACGGACCAGATAAAGATCAGCCAGTTGCTGGCCACCAGGATCGCGGTGATGGTCAGCAGCCCCAGCTTACGGGGTTGGCGTAACAGGGCGCGAACCTGGCCCATCTGGCCGCTAAACCAGGCCAATGCCAGCACCAGACCAAAAGACCAGATCACCCGATGCATCAGGATCTCATCCGCTGGCACTTCGGCGACGGCGTGGAAGTAGAACGGCGCAAAGCCCCACATCAGGTAGGCAGCGATGGCGTAGAACACTCCGTGGCGAACATCATTATTTTGCATAGCACCCCGGCGATTGCAGTGTGGTGTTGGAAAGGCCGGGCATTATACCCGGGTGATCCCGATCCTGTGTCATGGGAATAGGTAATACTACGGATTAGTTTTTTCCGGGGTAACTTGGGCGAAGCATCTGCCCTGAATATCAGACGCTGGTGCCATAAACGAGGGCGGCTCGGGGGCCGATGTTCGGGCTTTCATCGGAGAGCCTAGAGTGAAGCTACTGTTCCTGATAGATATTTTGTCCAGGCGACAAGATGTGTCGAGTTGAGTAAAATGGCGCCCCCAATTGCCAACGTCGAAACCCCACCCATGGAAGCCCCCAATCCCTCGTTCTCCGTCTCTCACACCTTTGCCGATGCCGCCGATTGTCTGCAGCAGGTGTTCGGTTATCGAGGTTTTCGCGAGGGTCAGCGACAGGTGGTGGAGCAGGTCGTTGCCGGACGGGATGCCTTGGTGATCATGCCCACGGGTGGGGGGAAGAGCCTGTGTTATCAACTGCCCGCCTTAATGCTGCCGGGCCTGACCCTGGTGATCTCCCCCTTGATCTCCCTGATGAAAGATCAGGTCGATGCGCTGCGCGAGTCCGGTGTTGCGGCGGCGGCACTCAACTCCAGTCTGGCACGGGAGGAGGTGGGGCAGTTGTTCAGTGCCATCCACCGGGGCGAGATCAAGCTGCTCTACATCTCACCGGAACGTTTGCTCTCGGTGCGGGAGAGCCTGCCCCACTGGAACCTCTCCATGGTGGCGGTGGATGAGGCGCACTGCATCAGCCAGTGGGGACACGACTTTCGTCCCGAGTATGCCCAGTTGGCCTGGATCAAGCAGGCGTTCCCTCAGGTGCCGGTGATGGCCCTGACGGCGACGGCCGATCAGGCGACCCGGAAAGATATCTGTCTACGTTTGGCGCTGCAGGATCCCTACTGCCACCTGTCCAGTTTTGATCGCCCCAATATCCGCTACACCGTGGTGGACAAGGTGCGGCCACTGGAGCAGTTGGTGGAGTTTCTGCGTCAGCAGAAGGGCAACGCGGGGATCGTCTATTGTGGCAGCCGTCGCCGGGTTGACGAGGTGGCGGAAAAGCTGCGTCAGAAGGGGTTTGCCGCGTCCGGTTATCATGCGGGGATGGAGCCCTCCGAGCGTAGCCAGGTGCAGGAGGCGTTTCTGCGGGATCACACCGACATTGTGGTGGCCACCGTAGCCTTTGGCATGGGGATCAACAAATCCAATGTACGTTTCGTGGTGCATTGGGATCTGCCCAAGTCCATCGAAGGTTATTACCAGGAGACCGGCCGAGCCGGGCGAGATGGTCTGGAGTCCGAGGCGGTGCTGTTGTTTGACCCGGCAGATATCGCTCGAGTGCGTCATCTGTTGGAACAGGGTGAAAATGAGCCCAATCCGGTGGACCTTCACAAACTCAATGCCATGGCCGCGTTTGCCGAGGCGCAGATCTGTCGCCGTCAGGTGCTGCTCAACTACTTTAACGAGCCCAGTCATGAAGCCTGCGGCAACTGTGATATCTGTACCGATCCGCCGAAGCGTTATGATGGCACCACCGATGCGCAGAAGGCCCTGTCCTGCATCTACCGGGTCGGTCAGCGTTTCGGCATGGGTCATGTGATCGAGGTGCTAAGGGGTAGCAATGCCCAGCTGGTGCAGGAGCGTGGGCACCATAAGCTGTCGACCTGGGGGGTTGGCAAGGAGAAGAGTCACGATCATTGGTTAGCCGTACTGCGCCAGTTGATCCACCATGGCCTGGTGCATCAGGACATCACGCGCTCCTCGATACTGGTGTTGACGCCAGCGGCTCGGGCGGTGCTTAAGGGAGAGCGTCCCCTGGAACTGGCGGAGCCACGCCTGGTGGTGGCGAAAAGCTCCGGCCGTCGCAGCCGTAGCTTGCCGCAAAGCTACGATCGCAAGCTGTTCGCACGACTCAAACAGTTGCGCCGAGAGTTGGCCGATGAGCATGGTGTGCCACCTTATGTGGTGTTTAACGATGCTTCGTTGGCGGAGATGGCGGCGGAGATGCCGACCAGCGACTGGGCTTTGCTGGCGATCAACGGCGTTGGGGAGCGCAAACTGGAGCGTTATGGCGAGGCGTTCCTCGAGCAGATCCGCGAGTATCTGGATCAGGCGTGATCCCGGGCCAGCCAATGGGGGTGGTGCTCGGTGATCAGAGGACGCTGCCGGGCTGCGTGGCTGATCAGGTTGCACTCCAGTCGGACCAGCAGGCTGTCGACATCGTCAAAAGTGTGGACCCGTGCCTTACCGATGGCGCACTCCCCAAGTCCCAGGCTTGCCAATTGCCGTGGCAAGGCATCGATCCGCCAGCCCAGCTCACCATCACTGGCCCAGGGGAGCAGCAACAGATGATTGTCGGTATCCAGCTGCAGGTAGCGGTCAGCCTTGCGCAGATCCAGTTGCAACTGCTCCTGCAGGCTGAGCGGTGTCTCGGCCCGGACTCGGAGCAGGATCACAGGAAGGGGATCGCCACAGGCCTTGGCATCGCGGATCGCTTGTGCCAGGTGCGCCTTGCTGTCAACGAGGGGGGGATCCTGAGGTGACGAGGGATGCTTCCGCATCCAGTAGCGGACCAGCCAGAAGAGCCAGGGGAACAGCAGGGCTGCGGACAGGCCTTGCCACAGCAGCAGCGACTGCTGGCTTTGATAGTGGGCCTCGGCGGTATTGGCTAAACGCTGTCGGTGTTTGTCCATCTGAGAACCCAGCTTCTGCTGCTGCTCGAGCAGTGCCTGTTGCTGCAGCTGAGTGTTGAGCTGCTGTTGATACCTTTGGTGCTCCTTGAGTGCTTCGTACGCAGCCTGATAGTGGTCACGTTGGCTGTGATAGTCCGCAATCCATGAGGCCATCCGGGCCAGATCCCGTAGATCTTCGAGTTGTATCATGCTCTGTCGGGCTTTTTCTAAAGCCTTCCAGCCGGCTGCTTCTTCACCCAGCATCAACAGGGCCTGCCCCCGGATCTGGCGTGCCTGGCTGTGCTGAGGTTCCAGCTCTGCCTTGGCGAAGATCTCCAGGGCCAAAGTGGCAGCGCTCAGGGCCAGAGGGTATTGTTCCAGTCCGAGTGCGGTCAGGGAGCGGAAGTGGTGGAAAAACCCCTGATCCCGTTCGCTCAATCTGAGTGGTCGGCTGCCGAGGCGATCCAGCTGGGCCTGGCTCTCAGCCAGCCGCTGCTGCCGGTTGAGCATGGTGGCGTAGTTGTAGCGCAGAAACCAGTTCAGGGGGGAGTCGAGATCCACCAAGGCCAGGGCTTGCGTCATGGCATCGTCGGTTCGGCCAAAGTTATCCAGGTAGAAAAAAGTCCGGGCCAGGGCAAAATGCAGCAGGGCTGGGTGGCCGTGGATCAACCCCTGGGCCGAGATCGGATCTTGGGCACTCAGGGCAATGGCCAGATCTTCCAGAGCGGCGGGATAGTTTTTTTCATCAGCCAGGGCATTGGCCCGACGCACTCGGGCCAATACCATCAGTGCGCCGTCTTGTTGCTGCTGAGCGTACTCAACGGCTCGGGCGAGGTGTTCTAATGCTATATCAAGGCGTTGGGTAGCCTGCTCCAGCGCGGCATGACACAGTTCCAAGTAGCCTTGAACTGGGTGGTACGGAGTCTGGGCCATCAGGGTGCGGAGCTGAGTGATATGGTGCTGTATCAGGGCATGATCCGAGTCAAACGAGCCCGACTCGCAGCCAAGCAGGTGCCAGCGCAGCCGCCACTTTGGCGTTGCACTCTCGTAATCCGCTTGCAGTTGTTTTCTTAACTGGTCCGCGCTGTCGAGGTCATATTGCGCCAATGCTTCAGCCAGCGGATCCAGCTCGAGGGCGAAATCCTGCGGGAAAGCGGGTGAAAACATCGACAGCTGCAGCGTTATGGCCAGTATTCCTTTGCCAAGCCAGCCCAAGTGATAAGTCTCTTAATCCATTAAGATTGTTACTTCTTCAAGCTATCCTGCTAACATCCACCAATCAAGCTGATTTACAGCTTTCGCCCAAGTTGTTTAGCTTGCGGTCAAAAACCGGTTGACAAAAGCGACCCCACTGGCAAAGATGTGTCAAGTAATAGCGGCGAATTGCCGAAAAGAAGTGAGCCTGATGACGTACTTAAATGTTTACAGCCGACTAGACCTAATCCTCGCAGGACGCTGCGTGGGAGAGGCGGTTGTAGACGGCATCTAAGCCCGAGCACAGTCTCAAAACCCGCGCACCGCGCGGGTTTTTTTATGCCCGCGGAAGGCGTTGTACCCGGAAGTGCCGAAAATGGTGCGATGGGAATGGATCCACGGAGGACGGATATGTCGGATCAAATCATCTTATTTGATACCACCTTGCGCGATGGCGAGCAGGCTTTGGCTGCCAGCTTGTCGGTGAATGAAAAGATACAGATAGCCCGGGCGTTGGAGCGCATGGGGATCGATATTATTGAAGCGGGGTTCCCGGTGTCATCACCGGGCGATTTTGACTCGGTGCGGCAGATCGCCGCCACCATCAAGAACAGTCGGATCTGCGCCCTGTCCCGGGCGGTGCAAGGGGATATTGATGCCGCCGCTCAGGCCCTGAGCATTGCTGACCAATTCCGCATCCACACCTTTATCTCCACCTCGGACATTCATGTTCAGAGCAAATTGAAACGGGATTTCAATCAGGTACTGGAGATGGCCACAGGTGCCATCAAGTACGCCCGCAAGTTTACCGATGACGTGGAGTTCTCCTGTGAAGACGCCGGTCGTACCCCCATCGACAACCTGTGTCGCATGGTAGAGGAAGCGATCAAGGCCGGTGCCCGTACCGTCAATATTCCCGATACCGTGGGCTACACCACGCCGAGCGAATTTGGTGGCATCATCACTAACCTGTTTGAGCGTGTGCCCAATATCCATCAGGCGGTGATCTCCGTGCATTGCCACGACGATCTGGGGCTGTCGGTGGCCAACTCCATCGCCGCCATCGAGGCGGGAGCACGACAGGTGGAGGGCACCATCAATGGGATCGGTGAGCGGGCTGGCAACGCGGCACTGGAGGAGGTGATCATGATCCTCAAGACCCGCCAGGACAGATTCAAGCTCAATTGCCGCGCCGAACCCACGGAGATCTACCGCACCAGCGCCCAGGTCAGTGCCCTGTGTAATATGCCGGTGCAGCCCAACAAGGCGATCGTCGGCGCCAATGCCTTCAGCCACAGCTCCGGCATCCACCAGGATGGGGTGCTCAAATCCCAGAACACCTACGAGATCATGACGCCAGAGTCCATCGGACTGGTGCGCAATACCCTGAACCTGACCTCCCGCTCCGGCCGCCACGTGATCAAGCATCGCATGGCCGAGTTGGGGTATCGGGAGGACGACTTCGATCTGGATGTGCTGTATGAGCGTTTCCTCGAGCTGGCGGACAAGAAGGGGCAGGTGTTCGATTACGATCTGGAGGCCCTGCTCTTCTTTGAAAACCAGAAAGAGGAGGCGGCCCACTACTCCCTGCGTCAGCTCAATGTGCAGGCGGGCTCCAACCACTTTGCCACCGGTTCGGTGGAGCTGCAGATCGGCGACACCATAGTCACCGAGGCGGCCACCGGCAATGGACCGGTAGACTCGGTCTACCAGGCGATCGAACGGGCCACGGGTCAACATATCGAGCTTCAGAGCTTTGATATCGGCGCTCAGAGTGGCGGTCACGACGCCCTGGGTAAGGTCGATGTTACGGCGGAATTTGAGGGGCGGACCTTCCACGGAATGGGCCTGTCCACCGACATCATTGAGGCTTCGGCCCAAGCGCTGCTGCGGATCTACAACCTGATCCATCGTCAGCAGCAGATCAACGAACAAAAATTACAGAAACGCGCCACGGAGGAAGCATGACAACCCATCGGATAGCCGTATTGGCCGGTGACGGAATTGGCCCTGAGATCATGGCGGAAGCCAAGAAAGTGTTGAACGCCGCAGGGGAGCGCTTCGGCTTTGCCCTGGAGCTGAACGACTTCAATGTGGGTGGTGCCGCCATCGACGCCCAGGGCACGGCACTGCCGGCGGATACGCTGGCAGGCTGTGAGCAGGCCGATGCGATCCTGTTTGGATCCGTGGGCGGCCCCAAGTGGGAAGATCTGCCCCCCACCGAGCAGCCGGAGCGTGGCTCCCTGCTGCCGTTGCGCAAGCACTTCAATCTGTTCTGTAACCTGCGTCCCGCCCGGATCCACCCGGGGCTGGAGCGCTTGTCGCCCCTGCGTGCCGATATCGCCGCACAGGGGATGGATCTGCTGGTGGTGCGGGAACTGACCGGCGACATCTACTTCGGCTCACCACGGGGCCGTGAAGGCGAAGGTGAACAGGAGAATGCCTACGACACCATGCGTTACAGCCGGTTTGAGATCCGTCGGATCGCCCGGATGGCCTTTGAGGCGGCCCGCAAGCGCCGCAAGAAGGTGGTGTCTGTGGATAAGGCCAACGTATTGGCGACCTCCATGCTGTGGCGTGAAGAGGTGATCGCCATCGCTGCGGATTACCCGGATGTCGAGTTGGAACACATCTACATCGACAACGCCACCATGCAGCTGTTGCGTCGTCCTTATGATTTCGACGTGATGCTGTGCGGCAACCTGTTTGGGGATATCTGCTCTGACGAAGCGGCGATGATCACCGGCTCCATGGGATTGCTGCCCTCTGCCAGCCTCAATGAATCCGGCTTTGGCATGTATGAGCCGGCGGGCGGCAGTGCGCCGGATATTGCCGGTCAGGGGATCGCCAACCCCGTGGCGCAGATCCTCTCTGCCAGCCTGATGCTGCGTCACAGCCTGGGTGAGATCGCGGCGGCGGATGCCATCGATGCGGCGGTCAGCCAGGCGCTGGCAGACGGCTGCGTCACCGGTGAACTCGCGGCGCCGGATCAAACCGCCTTGAGCACGGCACAGATGGGTGATGCCATTGTTGCCCGCTTGGGCAAGGAGGCATAAGTCATGGCCAAGACCCTGTATGAGAAGATCTGGGAGAGCCATGGGATCCCGACCCCGGAGGGACAGACCCCACTGCTCTATATCGACCGTCACCTGGTGCATGAGGTCACCTCACCCCAGGCGTTTGATGGGCTGCGCAAGGCCGGTCGCCCGGTGCGCCAGCCCGAGCGCACCACGGCCACCATGGATCACAACACCTCTACCACCACGGCCTCCATCGAGGCGCTGCCGGCCCTGGCCCGCACCCAGGTGGAAACCCTGCAGAAAAACTGCGAAGAGTTCGGTGTGACCCTGTTCGACATTCACCATCCCAACCAGGGCATTGTTCACGTGATGGGGCCGGAGCAGGGGTTGACCCTGCCGGGCAGCACCATCGTCTGTGGTGACTCCCATACCGCGACCCATGGCGCCTTCGGTGCCCTGGCGTTCGGCATTGGTACCTCCGAGGTGGAGCACGTATTGGCGACCCAGACCTTGCGTCAACGCAAGGCCAAGACCATGAAGATCGAAGTGCGCGGCCAGGTCGGCCCGGGCATCACCGCCAAAGATATCGTGCTGGCGATCATCGGCAAGGTGGGTCATGGCGGCGGTACCGGTTACGTGGTGGAGTTCTGTGGCGAGGCGATCCAGGCCCTCTCCATGGAGGGACGCATGACCGTGTGCAACATGGCCATCGAACTGGGTGCCAAGGCGGGCCTGGTGGCCCCGGATCAAACCACGGTGGACTACTTGGAGGGGCGCCCCTATGCCCCCAAGGGGGAAGCGTGGGAGCAGGCCAAGGCGGATTGGGCGCAGCTGCACACCGATGAGGGTGCGGCGTTTGATGCTGAGGTCGTCCTCGACGCGGCGCAGATCGCGCCACAGATCACCTGGGGCACCAACCCTGGCCAGGTGATGGCGGTGAACGCCAAGGTGCCGGATCCCGCCAGCTTTGCCGACCGGGTAGAGCAGAGCGCGGCCATCAAGGCTCTGGCCTACATGGCGCTGGAGCCGCAGCAGGCATTGACCGATGTCGCCATCGATGCGGTGTTTATTGGCTCCTGCACCAACTCTCGCATTGAGGATCTGCGTGCGGCCGCGGCGATCGCCCGTGGTCGCACCGTGGTGGACTCGGTGCAGGCCATTGTCGTGCCCGGCTCTCATCAGGTGAAGGCCCAGGCGGAAGCCGAGGGGCTGGACCGGGTGTTTGTCGAGGCTGGCTTCGAGTGGCGCCTGCCGGGCTGCTCCATGTGTCTGGGCATGAACGAGGACCGTCTGACCGCGGGTCAGCGTTGTGCCTCCACCTCCAACCGTAACTTCGAGGGACGTCAGGGCCGGGGCAGTCGTACTCACCTGGTGAGTCCGGCAATGGCCGCTGCCGCGGCGGTGACCGGTCGCTTTGCCGACGTACGTGAGTTTGAACTGTTTGAAGATCAACGTTCCTGCGAGGAGGTGCAGTAATGCAGGCCTTTACCCAACACTCCGGCGTGGCTGTCGCCCTGGATCACGCCAACATCGACACGGATCAGCTGATCCCTAAACAGTTTCTGGCCAAGGTGACTCGCACTGGTTTCGGTGTGCACCTGTTCCACGACTGGCGTTACCTGGATGAAGCCGGGGAGCAGCCCAATCCGGAATTTGCCCTCAACCAGCCTGTGTATGCCGGGGCCAGCATCCTGTTGGCGGGGGAAAACTTTGGTTGTGGTTCCAGTCGTGAGCATGCCCCCTGGGCATTGGAAGACTTTGGTTTTCGCGTGGTGATCGCCCCGAGCTTTGCCGATATCTTCTACCAGAATGCCATCAACAATGGCCTGCTTCCCGTGGTGTTGCCTGCGGATGAGATCAAGCTGCTGATGGCGCAGATCGCGCAAGCCCCGGGTGCCAAGCTGACCGTGGATCTGGAGCGTTGCCAGGTGTTTGGCACCAACGGCCAGGGATTCCCTTTCAGCCTGGATAAGGCGGCCCGCCATAACCTGCTCAATGGCCTGGATCCCATCGGTCAGAGTCTGGAGCTGGTCCCCGAGATCGAAGCCTTCGAAGCGGCCGCGCCGATCTGGCGCTGAGGCTTGCACCGAAAGATGGCCCGCTCCTATTGAGCGGGCCTTTTTTTTGCTCTCGAGTCTGAGAATTCAATTTAGAGTATTAACTCTTTTTGATCCTCTGTTTTTCCAGCCGGATCCGGAATGATCGCGCTGTTAAGTCATCGAATAGCGCACTTCTCTCCATTTGCTCTGCTTGGTGGTGGAATTCTCTGTTGTATTGGTGTTGCCCGGTTGTTTCCAGTGTTAGGTTCTTTAAGATCGCAGGACTTTAATTCGATAACAACAGAGAGAGATGATGAGATATCGCGTCTTATCTGCGGGGATCCTTGCGGCCCTGTGCAGTCAGGCCCATGCGGCGGGTTTTCAACTGGCAGAAACTTCGGCAACCGGCCTGGGCCGGGCGTTTGCCGGGGAGGCCGCCATTGCCGATAACGCGGCGACTCAGGGGCGTAACCCCGCCATGTTGATGGCTCTGGAGGGACGGCAGCTCTCTGCGGGCGCCATCCATGTGGCGCCTTCCGTGGACGTCGAGGGCCAAGTTACCTTGTCCGCGCCCGGGGTCTTGCCTCAAGACCTGGCGATCCCGGCAGACGCCAACGGGGTGATCCCCAGTGCCTGGATCCCCAACTTCTTCTACAGCAATCGGTTAAGCGAACGTTGGGCCTACGGTCTGGCGCTCAATGCCAACTATGGCCTTAAGAGTGAGCTGGACAAGGATCACCCCGCCGCCCTGTTTGGCAGTACCACTGAGATCACCACCATTGAATTCAACCCCAACATCGCCTTTGCCCTGACTGAACATTGGCAACTGGGGGCGGGGGTTCGCTTCATGTATGCCGATGGCAAGGTGGAGGCTACTACGCCAGGATGGGCCGATGGGGTCAATGCCATGTTGGTGGGAGCCGGTCTGGATCCGGTTTTGCCACCTTCGGGCACCGCCATCAAATCCCTCTCCGGTGATGACTACGCCTGGGGGTATAAGCTGGGATTGAGCTGGACCCCAAGCGCGGCGACAACCCTGGGGCTGGCGTATCACTCAGAGCTGGATCTGACCCTGGAGGGGGATGCTGCCGGTGTGATCTATGCACCGGATGGTTTGGCTCGCCCGGGTGCCCTGGATCTGACCCTGCCGGCATTTGCAGAGCTGGCGTTGGCGCAGCAGGTCGGGCCGGATTGGCGCGTATCGGCCTCGGTCAACTGGACTCAGTGGAGCCGCTTCGATGATCTGATCGCCGATTTCCCCGATGGCAGCAGTGATCGGGTGAAAGAGGAGGAGTTTAAGGATAACTGGCGCTTCGCCCTGGGCAGTGATCTGTCACTCGGTCAGCAGGCGGTTTGGCGCCTTGGGCTCGCCTACGACATGACGGCCGTCGATGATGACCATCGTACTCTCACCATTCCCGATTCCAACCGGCTGTGGCTCTCCACCGGCTTGGGCTATGCCTTCAGTGAGCGCCTCACGCTGGATCTGTCCGTGACCTACATCCACTCCAGCGGCACGGCGCCTCTGGAGGAAACTCAACTCGTGCCCGTCTCCCTGCCGGACGGCAGTATGGTGCCGGCATCGGTGCGTTATCAGGGTGAGGTGACCGGTCATGTCTGGCTGGCTGGTGCCCAGCTCAGTTACCGGTTGTGAGCAGGCAGGCCCCTTCAGGGGCCTGTTGTCGCGGGTTAAAATTCGAAGCGAAGTCCCAGGTTGATGCCGGTGACATCAAACTGGTTCTTGTCGATCCAACGGATCGCTTCCAGTTGCAGGCTTAATCGTTCGCTGGCCAGCAGTTGCAGGCCAGCGGCATAACTGAGATCGGTGGCACTGTCGTTATCCTGCTGGCGCTGAACATCGAGCTCCAGTGACATGTTGAGCCCGCCGGCCATGGCATAGAGGCGGACCCAATCTCCCAGGGGAACACTGCCCACCAGATAGAGGCCATAGTAGCCGTCAACGCCGATATCCAGGCCACCGCTCAGTTCATCATCGGCCAAGCCGGTACCTATACGCCCTTCAATGGCGATATAGGGTGTAAATTGGTATCCGCCCAGGACGTGGAGGACCACGGGGTTGGCATTGCCGAAGTCGGTGTCCACCTCAGCATAACCGAGTTGGCTGCCGATATACCAAGAGCCCGCCGGTCCTCGGTCCAACTCCCAATCTGCCTGCACGCTGCCGCTGCACAGCAGCAAGATCGCAACTCCAAGGTATCTCATGGCGTCCTCCCGCTTGGTCCTCGAGCCAGTCTCTGCATTAAGGGTGGCAGGTTTGTTCCACACCGCCAGTTCAGGATCGGAAGAAAAGACAAGAAAAGAGTGTGATGGTTAAAGTCTGGGCAGCCGGTGGACGCTCTATATTGATGTATCGCGGGCCGGGCAGGGAGGCTCAGTTTGTCTTTCGGGGCAGGCCAGTGTCCGCGATACACTGCCGGTTCTCCTTACTTGCCGGTCCCGTTTTGCCCCTCCCCGTGAGGGGCGTCCTTTTCATCGTCTTCGGCCTGAGGACGGTGTAACTCCCTTAAAAACGCCAACTCCTCCGTACTGAGTATCGAGTCACTCTCCTTGGCGGACGGGCTCTCTCCAGGGGCGGGCTGCATTCGTCTTTGCCAGGCGGCCTGGGTGATCTGGCGCAGGGCCAATAACCAGCTGAGTATCAAAATTGCCAGGACTGCGGCCCGGATCGCCAGATCGAGCATGGGCTCTGGCGGGACATGGGACAATCCGAGGCGAAACAGCTGCAGTAACCTGAGTAGCCATACCCCGATAGCACCGATGGACAGGAGCAGTAGCCAGCGCAGACGAAGGTCTTGTCCGCTGGTGAGGCGAGACGAGCCTTGATGTTGCTGCCAAAGCCGGGTTGTAAGTCCAGCATAGGTAGCGAGCTGTAGCAGGGCGATCAGGGCGAGCAGCAACAGGGCGGAGGGGTGAAAGGGCTTGCCGCCTCGAACCCACATAAGTGTGGGTACGGCCAGGAACAACAGCAGGGCCACGCCCCAGTGCCAGCCGGGTGCGACCCACTCCCGCCTAAGCTGGCAGGCCAGGTAAAGGTAGAGACTGGGCAGGGCAAAAAAATGCAGGGCACCGAGGCTGTGGCCGAGCCAGGGAGCGGCCCAGTGGCGCAATGGCTCATACAGGAAGTAGAGGGCCATCAGGGCAAACCAGATCGCCAGGTAGCGCTGGGACTGAAAGGGATCCCGGTAGAGGTAGCGCAGGAATAACGCCAGCAGCAGGCAGTTGAGGCCACCAAACAGGGCGATGGCCAGGTGCAACAAGATGGTGACGTCTTGCAGCTGCTGCACCATAGGGGTCACTCGGTGGGGCGTCGCCGCGCCCGGTTGGCTTTCATCGGTGGCTTTTTCGGTACCACTTTACGGTCGTCGATCAGGTGACGAATGGCGGCGATTGGATGGCGCAGCAGCATGCGAGGGCCTGCGTAACGCATGGCGGCTCTAACCTGCTCTCTGGGGGCCGGTTTGTAGCAGTGGATCGGACACTTTGCACAGGTTGGCTTGTCCTGGCCGTAGGGGCATCGATCCAGCTTCTGACCCGCGTAGGTCAATAACTCCTGGCAGTTGTCGCATAGGCCTTTATGGCGCGGGCCTTGGCCGCAGTGGGCACGGCAGTAAATCACCATCATCTTGCCCAGAGTTTGATGTTCGCGGGCCAGGCGGCCGGTCAGCTCAGTCATGGAATAACCTAGTGCGTCTGTCGGATTTTGTTGTCATGATAGCCAGAGTTGGATCCTCACGTAACTGAAACTCGCCCAGTCCGTGAGCGGGATCAAGGTGCCTGATCATTAGGGCAAGTGTAGAAGACCCCATTTTTGATGGGAGTTAAAGAGGGGGCGGTACCATGCCTGTCTGGCCTGTTCATCCTGGAATTGAGGCTCGCCTGCCCTGGCTGGGGCAGGTGGTGGCGGCCCAGCCTCTGGATGCCCCCCGTTGGTTGGGATGGAGCGGGGCCATGGCGCAGACTCTGGGATTGGCACGCACGCCCGAACTGTTGGCCCGTCTCTCCGGTCTGGGCGAGCCCGAAGGGTTTGCCCAGGTATACAGTGGCCACCAGTTCGGTGGCTACAGTCCCAGGCTGGGGGACGGCCGGGGGCTGCACCTGGGGCAGATCGATGGCTGGGAATTGTTTACCAAAGGCAGCGGCCCGACGCCCTACAGCCGGGGAGGCGATGGGCGAGCGGTGCTGCGCAGCGCCGTGCGGGAGTTTCTGATCAGCGAGGCGATGCACCATCTGGGGGTGGCGACCAGTCGGGCCCTGGCGGTGATCGGATCCGACACGCCGGTGTGGCGCGAGCAACAGGAGACCGGCGCCATTACTGTGCGAGTGAGCCGCTCCCATCTGCGTTTCGGCCACTTCGAGTATCTCTATTACTCCAGGCAGCATGACAGGCTTCAGGCGTTATTGGAGGATAGCCTGGCGCACCACTTTCCCGAGTTGGCAGGCAGTGCCACGGCCTACGCAGACTGGCTGCAGGCGGTGGTAAGGCGGACCGCGGAAACGGTGGCAGACTGGCAGGCCTTTGGCTTTTGTCATGGTGTGCTCAATACCGACAATATGTCGATCCTGGGGGAAACGTTCGACTACGGCCCCTTTGCCTTCCTTCATCGCTTCGAGCCGGGACACCGCTGCAACCATTCGGATACGGAGGGGCGTTACGCTTTCGATCAGCAGGCGGGGATCGGCCTGTGGAACCTGAATAAGCTGGCCCTGACCCTGACGCCCTTCGTGGAGGCCAAGGCTCTGAGGGCGGCCTTGGCTCAGTATGAGCCAGCCTTAATTCAGCGTTACCTGGCGCGCATGGGGGCAAGGCTGGGACTGGAGGCGGTGAGCACGGCCGATCTGCCGCTGATCACCGGGTTACTGCAACGGATGCAGGGAGCCGGGGTGGATTACCACGGCTGCTTTCGGGCGTTGACCCAGGTGGATCCCGGCAGTGGGAATACGCCCTGGCACCGGCAACTTGGGGACCAGCCCGGTTTCCGTGACTGGTGGCAGCAGTATCAGGCTCGATTGGGAGGAGTGAGCGATCTGGCCAGCTGGCAGCGGGCTCGGGCGGCGGCGAATCCGGCGGTGATCCTGAGGACCCACCTGGCTCAGCAGAGCATAGTGGCGGCGGAGGCGGGCAATGTTCGCCCCCTGATCCGCTTGCACCGGGCCCTGACTCGCCCCTATGATCCGCTGCAACAGGATCACCCCTTTACCGAGGATCCCCCGCCATGGAGCCACTCCCTGACGCTCTCCTGCTCCAGCTAGGCCCAGCTCGCCCCGATCTTAAACGAGGGCAACTGCTCTGGCACTGTCCGCTCGTTCAGGAACAGGTTCCCATACTTGTCTCCGAGCTGATGGCACGCCTGGATTGTCGTCTTGGGCCAATGGAGCAGGGTGCCGACCGTCTGTACTGGCCGCTGGACTTCGAAGGGACGGCGCTTGAGCTGCACTTCGAGGCATTGTGTGACAGCCTCTGGATCCAGGCGCCCCTGGCGTCTCCAGAAGGAGAAGCGGTGATCCAATATTTGATTTCCCTGGTGCAGGAGAGCGCCCCTTGAGCCATGCCCAATTTGATTTTCAATCTCTGACCCCGGATCTGGTACTCGATGCCGTCGAGACCCTGGGGGTCTTTCCCGAAACCGGCCTATTGCCACTCAACAGTTATGAAAACCGGGTGTATCAATTTCGGGCCGAGGATGGTCGACGCTATGTGACCAAGTTTTACCGGCCTCAGCGCTGGCGTACGGAGCAGATCCGTGAGGAGCATGAATTTGCCCTGGAGTTGGCCGAGGCAGAAGTGCCGGTGGCGCCCCCCATTGTCCTGGATGGCGAGAGCCTGTTTAGCCATCAGGGCTATCACTTTGCCCTTTGGCATAGCGTCGGCGGTCGGGAATTTGAAGTGGATAATCTGGACCAGCTGGAGGGGGTGGGGCGTTTCCTGGGACGGTTGCATCAGGAGGGGCGTAAAAAGGACTTTGTCCATCGGCCCAGCCTGGGGATCCAAGAGTTTGGTTATGAAGCACGGTCCGTGCTGGCCCAGCAGGCGGGGTTGAGTGGCTACCTGGAGACCAACTTTTTTATTGTTGTTGACCAGCTACTTGAGCGCATTGCCGAGCCATTGTCTGGCTCTTATCGTTCGTTGCGCCTGCATGGAGATATGCACCCGGGGAATATCCTCTGGCGGGACGACAGCCCAAGCTTTGTCGATTTGGATGATGCCAGGATGGGACCGGCAGTGCAGGATCTCTGGATGATGCTGTCGGGAGACAGATCTAACCGTTTGTTACAATTGGATCTATTGCTCGAGGGATATGAAACTTTTGCCTCGTTAGACAGCCAGGAGTTGGCACTTATCGAGCCCTTGCGGGCCCTTCGAATGATTAATTATCTGGCATGGTTGACCAAACGTTGGCAAGATCCGGCCTTCCCGAGGAACTTTCCGTGGTTTGGTACGGACAAATTTTGGGAAGAACAGATCCTGGCATTGAAGGAACAGCTGGCGGCACTGGATGAACCTCCGCTGTCCCTGAGCCCGGGAGCCGGCTGGTAGAAGCCGGGGCCAGTCCGGACTGCCCGTGGCCATCTGAACATTACACAACGGATAATAATTGAGTATTAATCATGAAAAAGCTGCTATCCATTGCCTTCGCCCTGGTGATCGCCCCTATGAGCGTCTTTGCCGCTGACTTTAAGGAAGGCACCCACTACACCACCTTCAATCAGGCCCCGAGCAACGGTACGCCGACGGTGACTGAGTTTTTCTCTTTCTATTGTGGGCACTGTTACAACTTCGAGAAGAGCTTTGTCGGCCCGATCAAGGCGGGTTTGGCGGAAGGCGTGAAGTTCGAGCAACACCATGTGGACTTCATCGGTGGCCCAATGGGGATCGAGATGACCCGCGCATTTGCCGTCGCTAAGGTGTTGAAGGTGGAAAGTCGCATCAAGCCGGCGATGTTTGCTGCCATCCATGATGCCAAGAGAAACTTCGCGACTGCTCGTGACGTAAAGGCCCTGTTTGCCGATAACGGCATCTCCGAAGCGGACTACGATAAGGCCGCAGCCAGCTTTATGGTCAATGCCATGATGAAGCAGTGGAAGAAGGCTCAGACTGAGAGTGGGATCCGGGGCGTACCGGCCATGATGGTCAATAACAAGTACCTGGTGGATACCGGCTCGGTCGGCAGCCTGGATGAGTTGAGTGAACTGCTGAACTATCTGGCCGCACGCTAAAGGCATTTTGGCCATTCGGTGATCAGGCCAGTACCGTCAAGATGGGGAGACACTGGCTCCCCCGGTTTCTGGCTGCCGATGCTTGCCCGTTTTTAATAAGGTGGATATTTTGTCTGACTTCAGGGAAGAAGTGCAAAAGCCTAAGGATTTACCCGTGAGAGAGTTTCCCATTTATGCGCCGCGTATTATCGCCAAGCATGCACGGATCTTCCGCGACGGTGTCGTGGAGATCAAAGATCTGGGTCAACTGGAATTTCGCAACGGACGCTTTTTGATGCCAAGGGAGTGTCGGCCCAACTTACGTGAAGTGATCGCAGAGCTTAATGAGCTGTTGCGGCCACCGGTGGCGCCGGCGTAAGCGCGACGATAGGCACCAAACAAAAAGGTGGGCATGGCCCACCTTTTTCGCGTCTGGAATGGCGCTTTGCGCCCTAGGATCAAGCCTCTTCCGACAACTTGCCCAGCAGGCCCTGGATCTTGCTGTTCCAGGTGGCTAGCTGCTGTTTCAACGCTTCGTTTTCCCGTTGCAGGTTGTCACGCTCCTGCGCCAGCTCAGTTCCACGCAACTTTTCCTCTTCGAGTTCCAGTTGCATCAGCTCCATGGTTTCCAGGGCGTTGTGCACCCGGGATTCCAACTTTTCAAGTAACTCCAGGCTCATAGGTCAGTCCTTACTTCCAATTGAGTGCCGATTCTAGCAACCTCCTCCGGCCTGGGATATGCCTGGCTGGAGGCAATTCACCGAGTCCGTCATGCTTTGCTTAAACTCTGAGCGATCCGGCGGTTTTCCCAGCTTTGCTTATAGTTAATACTCCAATTCCAGTGGGAGCCGTCATGTCCCCCTCACTCAGTCAAAGGATCGCCGCCCTGCGCTGGCTTTTGATCGCCGGCCTGGTGTTTGTCCATTTTGGCCGTCTGCCAGGTTCCTCTGCCAACCCCTTCCGGGGGCTGTCCGGTTGGGACAACGCGCTGCCGGAGTTGCTCAACAGTGCCACCCTCTATCTATTCTTTGCGGCGGTTCCCCTGCTCAGTGCCATTTCGGGTTTTCTGATGGGGGTACGGCCCCCCTTTCGCTATGGTCAGGCCGTGGGCAAGCGGGTGCGCACCGTCGCCTTGCCTTCCCTGATCTGGCTGGTGCTGTGGCTGCTGCTGGGAAGCGTATTCGTCGCCATCCTGGGCTGGTCAGTCGAGGAGCGGTTTGTGGACTTTTTTGCTCAGCCGATGGATAGCATGCGTATCGTCCAGGCGCTGACGGGGTTCGATTTTTCCGCGTTGCCTGCACTGCTTGAGAGTGAGAGCCTCAAGGCGCTCTATTTTAATTTTAAAAAGCTGTCCGAAGTGCCGGTGGCGCAGCAGTTCTGGTTTATCCATGATCTGCTACTGACGGTACTTCTTGCTCCCCTGATCTTCGCCTGGGTCCGAGGGTTGCGCTGGTGGGGGGTCTTGCTCCTCATTCCATTGTGGCTTTACGGCTTGGTGCCCCCCGGCTTCTTTCGGTTCAGTGTGCCGCTTTTTTTCACCCTGGGCGTTGCGGCGGCCCTGTTGGGCCCCCCCGTTGGCTGGCGATGGGTTCAACACCGGGCCGGCAGGGTCTGGCCCCTGTTATTGCTGTTTTTAATCGCCCTGCGCGTTCTCCTTCCGGTGACCCAGCAGCCCCTGGGCAGCATGCCCTATGAGCATCAACTGGAGTGCGGGATCCGGATCCTGGGGGTGCTCAGTTTCTGGCACTGTGCCCTGTGGGTCCAGCAGCAGTGGCCACAACTGCTGGACTGGTTGGCACGCCAGGGAAGCTGGGCTTTTTTCCTGTTCGCCGCTCACTACCCTCTGGTAGTCGGGATCAAATGGGGGATGGCGCAGTGGCCGTCGAGCCAGGCGGCTCCGGGTCAGATCGCGATCTGGCTGTTGGCTCCCCTGCTCACCATTATTCTGTGTGGCGGGCTGGCCCGTGCACTGGATCGTTATTGTCCCCGGCTCTTTGCCTGGCTCAACGGCCAGCGCCGCCTACAGCAGATCGGGCAGAGGGGATCGGTGATTGCCACATCCGGTGGATGAACTGAGGTTTGTTTCGAGATCTTTGGCAGGGTATAACAGAAGTTATGCATCGGGGATCATAAGGATAAGATCACAGTGGGACGTGCCAGAGACGAGTTGAAGCTGCTGCTGTTGCAGATCCGGGAAAATCCCAAGACCCGAGATGAGGAGTGGCGCAGTTTCGCCCGCTTTTGCGGCCTGGCTCCGACACAGATCGCGATCCTCAATGTCTTCGATACCCCCAGCTTCGACTCGAATCAATTGGAGGGCATCCATGGCTTGCTGGTGGGCGGCTCCTCCGAAGCCAGTGTACTGGAACCGGAACGCTACCCCTTTATCGAGCCTGCCATGGCCCTGTTGCGCCACTGCATCGACATTCGCCTGCCGGTGTTTTGCTCCTGCTTTGGTCACCAACTGGCCGTGAAGGCCCTCGGGGGCCGAGTGATCCGGGACGAGGGCGAATTCGAGATGGGCACCCCGCCCATCTTTTTGACCGAGGCGGCCCGCAGCGATCTGCTCTACCATGATATGCCCGATAGCTTTGCCGCAGTCAGTGTTCACCGGGAGCGGGCCACCGAGGTGCCGGTCGGCTGTACCCTGCTGGCCTATACCGAGCCCTGTACTCACAGCTTCAAGGTCGACCAGGCACCGTTTTGGACCACTCAGTTCCATCCCGAGGTGGATAAGCCCGTACTGATCGAGCGCCTGACCCAATTTGCCCACCATTACACCGATGGCGCGGATCATCTGCAGCAGGTGCTCGACAGTGCCCGGGACACGCCCCTCTCCAATGACCTGTTACGGCGTTTCGTCGACCGGGTGCTGCTGGCCGAGCATTGAATGGTCCAGGGGGAGCGTGACCACTGAACTCCCCCAATGTAATGACTGTGATCCAGTCCCTCTCTGTCTGCCAAATTTGATGCCGATCTCCATTGTGCAAAATAATTCATTTTAATTGAGTTTTTAGTCACTTCTGGGCTTTACATCTTCGTGCTTGGCTTTACAATCCTCAGTGCATAATTAGTCAGTATAAATAATTAAAACATCATGGTTTTTAGGGAGTATCCAGGATGACGAGCCCAATACCGATGGCGGTGATGCCATCAGCCAAGTCTGCTTCCGTGTGGAAGTTTCTCTTTGCTTCGTTGCTGGGGGTAGCTCTTTTCCTTGTCCCCCTCGATCTGGGCAACGGCAGCACCATCGCGGTTGCCGCCCTGGCCAGCTGGCTGAAGGCCAGCATGGCCCCACTGTTGGCTGAGCTGATCACTTTCGTCGCGGTCAGCTCCGCGGTCCTGGGCCTGGGGTATCGTTTTGTGGGGGCGAGCGGATCTGAGCTCAGCCAGATCTTTTACGCCTCCTGGGGCTGGCTTTTGCTGCGGGTACTGGGCGCCGCCGTGGCGGTGATGGTGTATATGCAGGTTGGACCGGATTGGCTGGCCGGGCAGTATACCGGTGGCACCATGGTCAATGAGCTGGTACCGACCGTGATGACCCTGTTCCTGGCGGTGATCTTCCTGCTGCCACTGCTGACCCAGTACGGCATCATGGAGTTTGTCGGTGTATTGATCGCCGGACTGTTTCGTACCCTGTTCCGGCTGCCTGGCCGGGCGGCCATCGATGCCATGGCGTCCTGGTTTGGCGCGGCGCCAGTGGGCACCCTGGTGACCACCCAGCAGTATGAGCAGGGCCACTACAGCAAGCGGGAAGCGTTGACCATCATCAGCTCCTTCTCCCTGGCGTCGGTTGCCTTCTGTTTGCTGATTGCCACCATCCTCGGGGTGGAGGGACAATTCCCCCTGCTCTATCTCTCTATCGTGGTGGTGTCCCTGGTCTTGGCCATGGTGATCCCAAGACTGCCGCCGCTGCGGAACATGGCAGACAGTTATGAGCCCGGTGCCCAGCCCGCGGCCACTAAGCCTGAACACCTCTCCCGCTTCCAGTGGGCCCTGGCCCAGGCAGCACAGCGGGCAGAGCAGGCCAAACCCGTACCGGCCCAACTCAAGGGCAGCGGACTGGCCCTGGCGGATCTCTGGTTTGGTCTGATACCAACGGTCATTGCCATCGGTACCCTCTCCCTGGCGGTGGCGGAGCACACCCAGATCTTCCAATGGATCTCCTACCCCTTCTTCCTCTACCTGGAGCTGTTGGCCATACCGGAAGCGGCGCAGGCGGCCCCGGCGATGGTGGTCGGCTTTGCCGATATGATCCTGCCTGCCGTGCTGGGCAAGGGGATCGAGAGTGAATTGACCCGGTTTGTCATTGCCGGCATGGCGGTGGTGCAGGTGATCTACCTGTCGGAGATCGGCGCCATCATTCTTAAGTCTAAAATTGGGGCGAACATCGGCCACCTTGCAGCGATCTTCCTGCTCCGGAGCGTACTTGCCTTGCCCCTGTTTGCCGCCATTGGCCATGTGATGATCGGATAAGTGAGTGCTTCTATGACAAACAAACACAACACCCTGGCCTGTCCCCATATCGATCATCTGGAGCCCTACATGTCGGCCCGTCGGATCGGCGGCGCGGGCAATGTCTGGCTCAATGCCAATGAACTGCCCTTTGCCCGTGCCCCCATGAACCTGGATCCCTCCGAGTATCACAGGTACCCGGATCGTCTGCCGGATCAGGTTCAGGCGGCCTACGCCGAGTGGGCGGGCGTGCCGGCGGACCGGGTGCTGGCGCTGCGAGGGGCGGACGAGGCGATCGATCTGCTGGTACGAGGGTTTTGCCGGGCCGGGCAGGATAGGATCCTGATCAGCAGCCCAACCTACGGCATGTACGAAGTGTGCGCCAACATTCAGGATGCCGAGGTGGTGGACTGCCCCCTGACCGAGGAATATCAGCTGGATATCCCGGCCATGCTGGATCAGGACGTCAAATTGGTGTTCATCTGTAACCCCAATAATCCGACCGGAAATACCTTCTACCGGGACGATATCCTCACCCTGCTGGCGCATTACCGGGACAGGGCGCTGGTGGTGATCGATGAGGCCTACATTGAATTTTGCCCGGAGCAGACCCTGGCGGATCTGCTGGACGAGCACCCCCATCTGGTGGTGATCCGCACCCTGTCCAAGGCCTTTGGCCTGGCGGGGGTGCATGTCGGTTTTGCCCTGGCTAATCCCATGGTGATGTCGGTGTTGTTGAAGATCGCCGCCCCCTATCCGCTGGCCGATCCCTGTGCACAGATCGCGCTGGCGGCCTTGCAGGCACCGGGGATCAGCCTGATGCAGGCGGAGGTGGCGGAGATCATCGGGATCCGGGAGTCGTTCCGCACTGCGGTGAGTCAGCTGCCCGGCGTCCTCCGGGTGCATCGCAGCCACACCAACTTTGTCCTGGTGGAGTTTGATGTGGTGGATCAGGCCTGGCAGGCACTGGCAGCGGCGGGGATCGTGGCAAGGCAAAGCCCCCATCATCGCATGACCCATGCCATCCGCTTCAGCATCGGCACGGCGGCCGAGATGGATCAGGTGATATCGGCCTTGAGTCAGTGACGGGGCGGCCAGCGCCACCAGGCCAATAGGATCAGAGCCAGGAACAGGCTATAGGCCAGTACGAAAAGCCATTCGGGGGCGGAGTAGTAGAGCAGGCGCTCCAGCCAGTGGGCGACGAAGCTGCCGGGGTAGCTGTCGTCCCCGGCCTTGCGGCGCAGCGCCTGCTCCCACAAGGTCAGGGGGCAGATCTGCCCCAGCCAGGCCTGGGCAACCACCACGGCCATCGCCAACAGATGCAGCCAGCGAAAGCCGGGGTGGCGGATCCAGGTCCACTGCAACCAGCCTCCCAGACCGATCAGTGCGAGCCCCAGAGTGACGAAGCACACCAGCAGGGTGTGGAGCAGTAGCAACAGATCGGCCAGCAGAGCGTAGAGCATGGGAGGTCCGGAACGGGGGCGATAATGTGAGTATATCCCTTAGCCTGGCATCAGGTTTCGGGGATCACCGAGGCCATAAAGGCATCGAGCAGGGGCTCATGACGCCGCTTACTCAGGCAGCCTATCCCCAGATAGAAAGGGGGGATCTCACCGGGCTGGCTCAAATGACGGATCCGCTCTTTGAGCGGGCTGTTATCGATCACCACCTGGGGGGCGATCCCGATACCACAGCCCAGGGCCACCATGCTGATCAGGGCTTCGTGGCCGGCCACGGTGGCACTGATCCTGGGTTTGCCGGCACGCTTGTGTCGAAACCAGCTCTCCAATCGACGCCGGGTCTGGCCGTGCTCTGGCAGGATCAGCGGAATGCGGGACCAGTCGGGCTCCGGGGCCAGCAACTGTTGCTGCAGGGGACAGGGACCGATGGCCGAAAAGTTGGGGGCGATGATCGCGACCGGCACCTGGCCCAGGTTCTTGAAGTGGAACTGGGCGGGCAGTTCGCCATCACTGGCGGCAATGGCCATGTCGGCTTCTCCCTGCTTGAGCCGCTCCAGTGCACTGGCGGCATCGCCGGTGACCAACTGGATCTCCACCCCTGGGTGTCGTTGGCGGAAGGGATCCAGCACCATCGGCAGGTGGCTGTAGGCGGCCGTGACCGAACAGTAGATCTTAAGGGTACCGCTTAGGGCCTGATCCGGCTTGGACAGGGCCTGTTTTAGCTCCTGCCACTGGGCCAGCTGGGTGGCCGCAAACTGCTTGCAGCGCTCGCCCGCGGGGGTCAGGCTGACACTGCGGTTGTCCCGCTGCAGCAACTGGGCCCCCAACTCCTGCTCCAGCCTTTGAATGGAGCGACTCAGGGCCGAGGGACTGACATGATTGGCCTCGGCGGTGCGGCCGAAGTGCAGGCTCTGGGCCAGATGATAAAAGAGTTGTAGTGATTTGAGGTCCATTCGGTCCCATCCCCTTGTGCCGCCGACATCGTTGCACTTATTGCAACGCTTCATTGTGAATATATCAATTTATGCAACGGAATGCCTGTCGTATGCTGGGCCCAACGATCGACACGACGGTCACTTTTTTCTGGGCTTTGGCCCGAACACAGACAGCAGTACACGGAGTACATCATGGCTAACTATTTCAATACCTTGAGCTTGCGCGAGCAGTTGGCGCAGCTGGGCAAATGTCGTTTTATGCAGCGTGAGGAGTTCAGCAACGGCTGTGACTTCATCAAGGATTGGAAAGTGGTCATCGTAGGCTGTGGAGCCCAGGGCCTGAACCAGGGCCTGAACATGCGTGATTCCGGTCTGAACGTGGCCTTTGCCCTGCGTGAAGCCGCCATCGCCGAGAAACGCCAGTCCTACATCAACGCCACCGAAAACGGCTTTGAAGTAGGCACCTACGAAGCCTTGATCCCCCAGGCCGATCTGGTCCTGAACCTGACCCCGGACAAGCAGCACACCTCCGCCGTTAACGCCGTGATGCCGCTGATGAAGCAGGGTGCGACCCTCTCCTACTCCCACGGTTTTAACATCGTTGAAGAGGGGATGCAGATCCGTGACGACATCACCGTCATCATGGTGGCGCCCAAGTGTCCAGGCACAGAGGTGCGTGAAGAGTACAAGCGTGGCTTCGGTGTACCGACCCTGATCGCCGTTCACCCTGAGAACGATCCCCAGGGCTTCGGTTGGGACGTGGCCAAGGCCTACGCCTCCGCCACCGGTGGCGATCGTGCCGGCGTCCTGGAGTCCTCCTTCATCGCCGAAGTGAAATCCGATCTGATGGGCGAGCAGACCATCCTCTGTGGCATGCTGCAGACCGGTGCCATCCTGGCCCACGAGCAGATGGTGGCCCAGGGCATGGACAGCAACTACGCCGGCAAACTGATCCAGTACGGTTGGGAGACGGTAA
Organism: Ferrimonas sp. YIN67; assembly: GCF_057219095.1. Lineage (NCBI taxonomy): Bacteria > Pseudomonadati > Pseudomonadota > Gammaproteobacteria > Alteromonadales > Ferrimonadaceae > Ferrimonas > Ferrimonas sp. YIN67. Next base: position 26,498 of record NZ_JBXVVJ010000011.1, on the reverse strand, counting down.
CCGAAGGCCTGAAACACGGCGGCATCACCAACATGATGGATCGTCTGTCCAACCCGGCCAAGATCCGCGCCTTTGACATGGCCGAAGAGCTGAAGGGGACCCTGCGTCCGCTGTTTGAAAAGCACATGGATGACATCATCGAGGGTGAGTTCTCCCGCACCATGATGGCGGATTGGGCCAACGACGATGCCAACCTGCTGAAGTGGCGTGAAGAGACCGCTGAGACCTCTTTCGAGCAAGCCAGCGCCTCTGACGAGCCGATCGCCGAGCAGGAGTTCTACGATCGTGGGATCTTCCTGGTGGCCATGATCAAGGCCGGCGTCGAGCTGGCGTTTGAAACCATGGTTGCCGCCGGCATCATCGAAGAGTCCGCCTACTACGAGTCCCTGCACGAGACCCCGCTGATCGCCAACTGTATCGCCCGTAAGAAGCTGTACGAGATGAACGTGGTGATCTCCGACACCGCCGAGTACGGTAACTACCTGTTCAGCCATGCTGCGGTACCTATGCTGCGTGACTTCGCTGGCAAGCTGACCCTGGAAGAGATGGGCCAGGGCCTCAAAGACACCAGCAACGGTGTCGACAACGTGCGCCTGATTGAGGTGAACGAGGCGATCCGCAACCACCCTGTGGAAGTGGTGGGTAAGGAGCTGCGTGGCTACATGACTGCCATGAAGCGCATCGTTGAAGCGGGCTAATGGCCTAAGCCACCGAAAACACCGCCTCCGGGCGGTGTTTTTTTATCTGTGATCTGGCTTAAGAGGTTTGGTTGCCTTTGAATTTGCCGGTTTTTTCATCCGTGTCCATACTTTCCTTGTTCGATGCCCCGTGACTTACCAACAAGGATGATAACAATGGAACTGTCCCGGCTATTTGCCAATCCCACCCAGATCCCCAGCCTGCCGGAAACGGTACAGAAATTGATGGTCGAGATGGATCGTGCCGACGCCGATCTTATGGTGATCGCCAAGTTGATCGATCAGGATCCCGGCCTCTGCCTCAAGGTGCTGCGCATGGCCAACTCCGCCCACTTCGCCGGTGCCCGTCAGATCGCCAGCATCAATGATGCGGTGATCATGCTGGGTCTGGCCCAGGTGCGGATGCTGGTGCTGGCGGGAGGAGTGCAGGCGGCCTGTCAAGATGTGCCCCACCTGGCCCTGGAGGAGTTCTGGAGCAGCAATATGAAGATCGCCCAGATCAGCCGAGTGCTGGCCAAGGAGGCAAGGGTGAATGCCGATGAGCTGATGACCAGCGGCATGCTGCACAGCATAGGCCAGCTGCTGATCCACCTGATCCTGCCCGAAGATGCCAAGACCCTGCTGGCGATGGAGCACAGTGGCATGGAGCGGTCGGAGGCGCAAACGCGTCTGCTGGGCTTCCACTATGGTCAGGTGGGGGCCAAGCTGGCTAGCCTTTGGAAGTTTCCCAGCGTCCTGGCCGATGCCTGCGAGCATCACGTCTACCCCGAAAAGGCGCCGGATCCTCTGGTGCGCTCGGCGGCCCTGGTGGCCCTGTCCCGGGGGATGGTGCTGTTTCCCCAGGGGCCGGAGTCAACCCAGCAGGAGCTCGAACGCCTGGCAGCCCTGGCGGGTTTGCCCAGCAGCGCCTTTGAGCCTTTGTTGACGAGTGATGCCTGACGTTTTTTCTTGGGCAGCCTGCCATCCAACGGTTGCCGTCGGTCTAACAAGCGTTGCGAGGGGCTAAGACCCTTGCCATGCTGAAGGGAGTGGCCCTGTGGGTCGGGGGATCCATTCGACCCGCCGGGTAACTTTTCTTCGGCTTGAGAGAGAAGACGATGGCTTATACCTTCCCCCCCGCCCAGCCTCACGGTGCCCTCGAGCCCGTTTTCCCCGACATCTATCTGATCACCGGAACCGTGGCGATGGTGGCCCCCGTACCGATGCGTTTTAGTCGCAATATGGTGGTGATCAAACAGGGTGAGGCAGTGATCCTGATCAACTCGGTGCGGCTGGACGAAGCGGGGCTGAGTCAGCTGGAGGCCCTGGGGCGGGTGAATCATGTGATCCGCCTGGCGGGGTTTCATGGCATGGACGATCCCTTCTATCGGGAGCGATATGGCGCCAAGATCTGGTCCGTGGATGCACCCTATGTGAAGGGCTTTGATCTCAAGGCCAAGCCCTACTTTTGTGCCGACGAGGTGCTCGAGGATGACAGCGTCCTGCCCATCGAGGGGGCGACCTATTTCAACTTTGACAGTTGCCAGTGTGGCGAGGGGTTGATCCGCCTGCCCATTGAGGGCGGCGTCCTGATCAGCGGCGACAGCCTGCAGAACTGGGCCGGGCCCGATCCCTACTTCAACTGGCCAGCGCGTCTGCTGATGCGAATGATGGGCTTCTTCAAAACCTGCAATGTCGGACCGGGCTGGGTGAAAGCCGCCAAACCCAGTGCCGCCGAACTGCGGGCGATACTGGAGCTGAACTTTGAACACCTGCTGCCGAGCCATGGCAGCCCGGTGATCGGAGCGGCGTTGGAGAAGTTCCGGCCAGCGATAGAGAAGGCTGCGGCTGGGCGCTGACGTCCTCGACCCAGCTTCATGTTACGTAAAGCAGTGGCTTGGGATCGGCGTTCTCGCGCGGGGCGTCGAGATTGGGTGGGAACTGGATGATGTTGAAACCCCTGCCGAAGGGGACCCATCAATTGACGTTCTCTGCGGTCCGGTGGCGCATACGGCAAGATGATGCAGGATATCGAGTACACCCTGATCGTCGAGTAACGCTGGCGGTTTTCCGAGTAATAAGGCGGCCTTGGCCGCCTTTTATTTTTCTCTTGGGGGGGGCGGCATTGGAGTGCCGCTCTCAAGCGGGAATGCTAGGTTACGCCGCTGCGCGGCTAACCAACCCTACGAAAGGCTGGGGGCCAGCGGCTTTGGCTTTTGCTCTTTGGCCGACTCTGAGGCGCCGAACGAAGTGGATTGAAGTAAGGCCGAGGACAGGGACTGTCCGAGAGGCCCGCCAAGCCATGGGTGAAAGCCAAAGGCTTGAACGCTTAGGCATGGATGCCGTAGCCGGTCTTTATGATGCAGCAGGGACTGCTAAGTCATAAAGGCGCATCGGGCCGCTGCCGCAGCGCAGATCCGCGAGAGTGAGGAAACACGCCGAAGCTGGAGGCATAAGGGGAGTGGGGAGGGGCGAAGCCCCTCTCCTTGTCGTCGCCAACGCGACAAGGGAGTGTGGTGCCCCACAAATTTCCCACGGCGCAGCCGTCCGCAATTTCGCCGTGCGTCAGCACTGCCTATGCGGGCACCCGCACCCAACCCTCCATCAATACTCGAGCGCTGCGGCTCATGATCGCTTTTTTGGCAAGCCACTGACCGTCCACCTGCTCGGCTTCGGCGCCCACTTTCAGGGTACCGGAGGGGTGGCCGAAGCGCACTTCGCTGCGTGCCTGTCCGCCCGCCGCCGGCTCTGCGGCAAGGGCGACCAGGGTGCCGGGAATGGCGGCCGCGGTGGCGATGGCGACGGCGGCGGTGGCCATCATGGCGTGGTGCAGTTTGCCCATGGAGAGGGCTCGCACATTCAGATCGATCTCTGAGGTCGAGACCGCCTTGCCGCTGGCTGCGGTGTACGCCATCGGTGGCGCCACCCAGGCGAGCTTGGGGGTGTGACCCCGGCGGCTGGCGTCGCTGAGATCCTTGGCCAGGCCCATCTTGACCGCACCGTGCAGGCGAATGCTCTCCAGCTTGGCCAGCAGGGCTTCATCGTTGTTGACCGCTTCCTGCAGCTCGGTGCCGGTAAAGCCCAGCTCCTCGGCATTAAGAAAGACCGTGGCAATGCCGGCGTTGATCAGGGTGGCATTGAAGGTGCCGATCCCCGGGACTTCCAGGTCGTCCACCAAGTTGCCGGTGGGGAACATGCCGGGCTCTCCCGGCCTGGCGGCATCGACGGGGTCGAGAAATTCGATCTTCACCTCGGCAGCAGGGAAGGTGACACCATCGAGCTCGAAATCTCCGGTTTCCTGCACCTGGCCATTGGTGATGGGCACATGGGCCAGAATGGTCTTGTGGATATTGGCCTGCCAGATCCGCACCACGCAGACGCCGTTGTCGGGAATGCGTGCTGCGTCGACCAGGCCATTGCTGATGGCGAAGGCGCCGACGGCGGCGGTCTGGTTGCCGCAGTTGCCGCTCCAGTCGATCACAGGCTGATCGATGGAGACCTGGCCAAACAGGTAGTCGACGTCATGATCCGGCTGGGTGCTGGCGGACAGGATCACCGCCTTGCTGGTGCTGGAGCTGGCATTGCCCATGCCGTCGATCTGCTTGCCGTAGGGATCCGGACTGCCGAGCACCCGCAGCAGCAGGCTGTCACGGGCTTCACCCGGCACCTGGGCGGCTTCGGGCAGATCGGACAGTTTGAAGAACACGCCCTTACTGGTGCCGCCACGCATGTAGGTGGCGGGGACACGGATCTGGGGTTTAAAGCTCATAGAATTCTCCATAGGTTGCTAGGTTCTAGGGCGGGCTTCGCCCTGCTAGGTACTAGAAAAAGCCAGCGCAGCTCTTCCTAGCACCTAGTACCTAGGCTCTTTCCTAGTACCTAGCTCTGCGCCAAAAAGTCCTTGGCAAAACGTTGCAGCACGCCACCGGCTTCGTACACCGACACCTCGTCGGCGGTATCGAGACGGCAGGTGACCGGCACATCCAGGGTTTCGCCGTTGGCCCGATGGATGATCAGGGTTAACGTCGCTCGAGGGGTGCGCTCACCGATCACGTCATAAGTCTCGGTGCCATCCAGCCCCAGGGTCTTGCGGGTGGTGCCGGGCTGAAACTCCAGCGGCAGCGTGCCCATGCCCACCAGGTTGGTGCGGTGAATGCGCTCGAAGCCTTCGGCCACGATCGCTTCCACCCCGGCCAGACGAACGCCCTTGGCGGCCCAATCACGGGAGCTGCCCTGGCCGTAGTCGGCACCGGCGACGATGATCAGCGGCTGTTTGCGATCCATGTAGGTCTCGATCGCTTCCCACATGCGGGTCACCTTGCCTTCCGGCTCGATCCGCGCCAGGGAGCCCTGCTTCACCTCACCACTGTCGTCCAACACCATCTCGTTGAACAGCTTGGGGTTGGCAAAGGTCGCCCGCTGGGCGGTCAGGTGGTCGCCGCGGTGGGTGGCGTAGGAGTTGAAGTCCACTTCCGGTACGCCCATCTTCGCCAGGTACTCGCCGGCGGCGGAGCTGGCCAGGATGGCGTTGGAGGGGGATAGATGATCCGTGGTGATGTTGTCCCCCAGCAGCGCCAGCGGCCGCATCCCCTTGAGGGTGCGCTCGCCCGCTAGTGCCCCCTCCCAGTAAGGTGGACGGCGGATGTAGGTGGTTTGCGGACGCCAGTCGTAAAGGGGATTGATCTTGTCACCGTAGTCGACACTGAGATCAAACATCGGCTCATAGACCGCCTTGAACTGCTCCGGTTTGACGCTCTGGGCGATCACCGCATCGATCGCCTCATCGCTTGGCCACAAGTCCTTCAACGTGATGTCGTTGCCTTGGCTGTCCTGCCCCAGTGCGTCCCGTTCGATGTCAAAACGCACGGTACCGGCCAGGGCGTAGGCCACCACCAGGGGCGGTGAGGCAAGGAAGGCCTGCTTGGCGTAGGGGTGTATCCGGCCATCGAAGTTGCGGTTGCCGGACAGCACGGCGGTGCTGTAGAGATCCCGATCGATGATCTCCTGCTGAATTTTTGGATCAAGCGCACCACTCATGCCGTTACAGGTGGTGCAGGCAAAGCCGACGATGCCAAAGCCGAGCTTCTCCAGCTCCGGCAGCAGCTTGGATTCTTCCAAATAGAGCTGTGCCACCTTGGAGCCGGGGGCGAAGGAGGTTTTGACCCAGGGCTTACGGGTCAAGCCCAGCTCGTTGGCTTTCTTGGCCACCAGCGCGGCGGCGATCACGTTGCGCGGGTTACTGGTGTTGGTACAACTGGTGATGGCGGCGATGATCACCGCGCCATCGGGCATTAGCCCATCCGCTTCCTGGGCCTGGGCACTGGCCAGATCTTTGGCGATCCCGCGCTCGGCCAAGTCGGTGGTGGGCAGTCGACGGTGCGGATTGGAGGGGCCCGCCATGTTGCGACAGACGCTGGAGAGATCGAACCTGAGGGTGCGCTCGTACTGGGCGTCGACCAGATCATCTGCCCACAGGCCTGTAGTCTTGGCGTACTGCTCGACCAGGGCGATCTGTTCGGGCTCACGGCCGGTGATCTTCAGGTACTCGATGGTCTGCTCGTCGATGTAGAACATGCCCGCCGAGGCACCAAACTCCGGCGTCATATTGGCGATGGTGGCGCGATCCCCCAGGGTCAGGCTGCGAGCCCCCTCACCGAAGAACTCCAGGTAGGCGGACACCACTTTCTGCTCGCGCAAAAACTCGGTGATCGCCAGGACGATGTCGGTGGCGGTAATGCCCGGCTGGCGCTGTCCCACCAGCTCGACGCCGATGATGTCCGGCAGTCGCATCATGGAGGGGCGACCCAGCATCACGGTTTCCGCTTCCAGGCCACCGACGCCGATGGCGATCACCCCCAGGGCATCGATGTGCGGGGTGTGGCTGTCGGTGCCGACACAGGTGTCGGGGAAGGCGACGCCGTCGCGGGCCTGGATCACCGGTGACATCTTCTCCAGGTTGATCTGGTGCATGATGCCGTTGCCGGCGGGAATGACGTCGACGTTTTTAAACGCGGTCTTGGTCCACTCGATAAAGTGGAAGCGGTCTTCGTTGCGGCGATCCTCGATAGCCCGGTTTTTCTCAAAGGCGTCGGGATCGAAGCCGCCGTGCTCCACGGCCAGGGAGTGATCGACGATCAGCTGGGTCGGTACGACCGGGTTGACCTTGGCAGGATCGCCGCCTTGTTCGGCGATGGCGTCGCGCAGGCCAGCCAGATCGACCAGGGCGGTCTGGCCGAGGATGTCGTGGCAGACCACGCGGGCCGGGTACCAGGGGAAATCCAGATCGCGCTTGCGCTCAATCAACTGCTTGAGGGAATCTGTCAGGGCTTCCGGTGCGCAGCGGCGCACCAGCTGTTCGGCCAGAACACGCGAGGTGTAGGGCAGGGTGGCGTAGGCGCCGGGCTGTATGGCTTCCACTGCAGCCCGGGTGTCGAAGTAGTCCAGGGAGGTGCCGGCGAGGGCTTTACGGTATTCGGTGTTCATCATGTGTCGAACCCACTTTAATTTGATGAAGCGGGGCGGGATCGCGGCAACGGACTGTGCTGTCGCCGCGCCTCGCTTCAGACAGGCGAACGTGCGTTCGCCTCCAGCATTGTCTCTTACCGCTCCTGCAGTGCGGTGACCGGACGTGGCTCTGGGCCAGTGTAATCCGCGCTTGGGCGAATGATCCGGTTGTTGGCACGCTGCTCAAAGACGTGTGCGGCCCAGCCGGTAAGGCGGGAGCAGACGAAGATCGGCGTGAACAACTTGGTGGGAATGCCCATAAAGTGGTACGTCGAAGCGTGGAAGAAGTCGGCGTTGCAGAACAGCTTCTTCTCTTCCCACATCAGGGTTTCACAGGCCACGGAGACCTTGTACAGACGGTCATCGCCGAACTCGGCAGCCAGCTTCTCGGACCAAGCCTTGATCACCACGTTGCGGGGATCGGACTCGCGGTAGATGGCGTGGCCAAAGCCCATGATCTTGTCCTTGTTGGCCAGCTTCTGCTTGAGGGTGGCCACGGCATCCTGCTCATCCTTCATCTCCTGGATCAGCTCCATCGCCGCTTCGTTGGCGCCGCCGTGCAGTGGGCCACGCAGGGAGCCGATGGCACCCGTGATGCAGGAGTGGAGATCACTCAGGGTGGAGGCACAGACCCGGGCGGTAAAGGTGGAGGCATTGAACTCATGCTCGGCGTAGAGGATAAGCGAAACATCCATCACCTTGGCGTGCAGCTCAGAAGGGGCCTTGCCGTGCAGCAGGTGGAGGAAGTGGGCGCCGATCTGCTCATCGTCGGTTTCGGTGTGGATCCGCACGCCATCATGGCTGTAGCGATACCAGTAGCAGATGATGGAGGGGAAGGCGGCCAGCAGTCGATCGGTCTTGTCGGACTGTTCGGAGAAATCCTGCTCGGTTTCCAGGTTGCCCAGCATGGAGCAGCCGGTGCGCATCACATCCATGGGATGGGCGTCGGCGGGGATCTGCTCCAGCACGGTTTTCAGCGCCTGGGGCAGGCCGCGCAGCCCCTTGAGTTTGGTGCGGTAGGCCGACAGCTGTGCCTCGTTGGGCAGTTCGCCCTTGAGCAGCAGGTAGGCGACCTCTTCGAAGGTGACCTTTTCGGCCAGCTCGGCCACGTCATAGCCGCGGTAGGTCAGCCCGGAGCCGGATTTGCCCACGGTACACAGGGCGGTTTCACCTGCGCTCTGGCCTCGCAGGCCGGCGCCACCAATAGGTTTAGTCATTGTACAATCTCCTTATTGTTTTCAACCGTTAACCCTTGTTCTGAGCGAACAGAGTGTCGAGCTTGTCCTCGAAGCTGTGGTACTTGAGGAAGTCGTACAGCTCTTTACGGGTCTGCATGTTGTCGACCTGGCTGCGCTGGTGGCCGTCGGTCATCATCGCCTGGTAGACCTTCAGGGCCGCGGCGTTGGCGGCGCGGAAGGCCCCCAGCGGGTAGAGCACCATGTCGGCACCGGCTTCGAACAGGTCTTCTTTATTAAACAGTTCGGTCTTACCGAATTCGGTCATATTGGCCAGGATCGGCGCGTTCACCTGGGCCTTAAACTGGCGGTATTGATCCAGCTCGGTCAGGGCTTCGGCGAAGATCATGTCGGCCCCCGCTTCCAGGTAGGCCTGGGCCCGCTCGATGCCAGATTCAACCCCTTCACCGGCCACGGCATCGGTACGGGCCATGATCACGAAGCTTTCATCGGTACGAGCGTCCACGGCAGCCTTGATGCGGTCACACATCTCTTCGATGGAGACGCAGGCCTTGTTGGGACGGTGGCCACAACGCTTCTGGGCAACCTGATCTTCGATGTGTACGGCGGCCACGCCGATCTTTTCCATCTCCTTGATGGTGCGGGCGATGTTGAAGGCGCCGCCCCAGCCAGTATCGATGTCCACCAGCAGGGGAACGTCGGTGGCGGAGGTGATGCGGCCGGCGTCGATCAGCACATCATTGAGCGAGGTCATGCCCAGATCGGGCAGGCCGTAGGAGGCGTTGGCCACCCCGGCGCCGGACAGATAGATGGCCTGATGGCCCACGCGCTCGGCCATCAGGGCAAAGTAGGCGTTGACGGTGCCGACAATCTGCAGGGGTTTGGCCTCGGCCAAAGCGGTACGGAAACGTTGACCTGGGGTTGGGTGACTCATCCTGAAAACTCCTCCATTTTTTGCCTGAGTACCCGCTGGGTATGACGGGCTCCGGCTTCGATATGACGCCGCATCAGCAAGGCGGCCAGCTCACCGTCGCCATCTTTGATGGCGGCGAGGATCGACCTGTGCTGGGCCAGCGCCTCGAGGGGGCGGCGGCCACTGCTGCACTGATAGCGGTACATCTGTAACTGGTGATAAAGATCGCCGGTGAGGGTGGCGATCAGGGTATGGTTGCCACTGGCTTGAATGATGCCGAAGTGGAAGTCGATATCGCCCTGGAACTCGGTGATGGGCTGCTGGGAGAATACCGCCTCCTGGCGCTCCAGCAGCTGGTGCAGGGCATCCAGCTGGATCGGGCTGATCCGAGCGGCAGCCAGGCGGCAGGCCATGGCTTCCAGCTCGGCCCGAACCTGATACAGATCGGCCAGACGCTCCTCGGTCAGGCGTACAACCCGGGCGCCGACGTGGGGGATGCGTTCGATCAGTTTGCGTTGCTCCAAGCGTTGCATCGCCTCGCGCAGGGGACCGCGGCTGACCCCGTAGCGGGCGGCGATCTCCTGCTCGTTGATCTTGCTGCCCGGTTGCAGTTCACCGCCAATGATGGCGTGCTGCAGCTGGGTCAACATGTGATCTGCGAGGGTTTGTTGCCTGGTTTCCATGAGGATCCTTGCTCAACTGCACTAAAAGTGACCAACTGGAGGCAATGTGCGTGCATTTTGCTCAATTGTCAACAAAGTGTTGACCTGGACGTTAGTCTTATTCGCTCGCGAAATGCCCGCTATGTCACAGCCTGGTCAGTGTTTTGGTGATTTTTTTAAAAATTAATCCAGATCAAAAAAGAGGAAACTTTGAGCGATTGTCGACAATCAATTGAGGAAGACCGGCTCGTTCGGTCACCACGTCTGCTGATCAGTGCCTGCTTACTGGGCGACCCTGTGCGCTATGATGGGGCAAGCAAAGGGGTGGTGGATCCCCGGATCGGACTATGGCAGCGCCAGGGCTGGTTGCTAGGGATCTGTCCGGAAGTGAGTGGCGGTTTACCTGTGCCAAGGGCTGCGGCAGAGTTGCAGCAAGATGGGCGAGTGGTGACTCAGGCAGGGGAAAATGTCAGCCGACCCTTTTACCGAGGGGCCGAGATCGCCTTGGGGCTGGTGCAGCGTTATAAACTGAAATACGCCCTGCTCAAGGCCAACAGTCCCAGTTGTGGCAATGACAGCGTCTATAGCGGGCGCTTCGATGGTCAGCTTGTGATCGGCGAGGGGGTGACGGCGTCATTGCTGCGCCAGCATGGGGTCCTGGTGTTTAATGAAACGCAGCTGGATGCCCTGGCAGCCCTGTTGGCGGCAGGGGAGCCGGGGTGAGGGACCGAGTGGGAGTGCCTTAGTCACAAGCCCGGTCCCGTTCATTGGTCGCATCCTTCATCTCGGTAAACGGCTCAAGCTCCTGGGGTTCGAGCGGGATCATCTGCATCAGGCCGCGAACGTGATGGGTTTGAGGAACGGTTTGTGGCTTGAGATCTTTGCTGTCATCGCCTTGTCGGCTAGGGATCGATAGCGCCTGAGCCGAACCTTGGGCGCAGCACCCAATTGGAACCATCGCCACTTTTGCAAGGTGCGCATCGAGTCGGGCATAAAATGCCATGGGATCCGTTGATTGTTCTGGTTATCCCCTATCCGAATGAACTCAGTGAGCGCCTCCGGAGCTCCCAGCATCATGCCTGTGTCTTTCGGCCGTGCAGGCCACCCACTGGTCGGGAAAAAGGGGGCTCCTAGCCACCGGGATTGCGGCCATTTCCGCTTCTCCGCCTTGGCAATCTGTCGTGGATGCAGTTGAAAGTTTTTTTTACCAAATTCATTAATATTGCCAGAAAAAAGCAATGGTAAATAAATTTTGCTAAACGATTTTTGATTGTTTGAAAAATGCATGGAGCACAAAAAGTCTGCTCTACATCAAATTATACCGTCGTGATCTTTGGTTTATTCGTTACAGGATGAAATTTGGCCATTGCTTTTTGCATGACGCATTAGTGGGGATGAGCCCGTGAATCAGATTTAAATTGTTAATTGAAATCTAGGAGTCTTTGTTATGCCAGTTTTGACCGTAGAGCCACTGACGAAAGAAGCATTTGCACCGTTTGGCCAAGTAATAGAAACAGAGCAATCAGACTATTTCTATATTAATGATCGCACTGGCCAGCGTTTTCATGCCTTGGGTACAGTAGACGTCACAGACACTGAAAATGCCTCCATCAGCATTGTTCGTGCCTTTGCTTTCGAGAAGTCGTTGACCTTCGATCTGCTTGAGAAGCACCCCAAGGGCAGCCAGGCTTTCTTCCCACTCAGGGGTGAGCAATTCATCGTGATTGTGGCCAAAGGGGACGAGGCCATCGATGAGTCCAGCATTCGCGCATTTATCACTGATGGCAAACAGGGCGTGAACTATGACGCCAATGTTTGGCATTACCTGCTCTTTGCAAAAGATCAGGACACAGACTTCCTGACCGTTGATCGGGCCGGTGCAGATAACTGCATCGTCAACAAACTATCCAAGGAGTACACCATCAATTTCTAATCCGTCAGAAATGATGAAGGTATTTCGAAAAATATTACTCGTATCAAAAGGTGAATAATAAAATGACAAAGATGCGTGCAATTGAGGCGGCTGTCTTAATCTTACAAAAAGAGGGCATTGATACGGCGTTTGGTGTTCCTGGCGCCGCCATTAATCCCATGTATGCCGCCATGAAGAAGTTGGGGGGCATCGATCATGTATTGGCTCGCCATGTGGAAGGGGCCTCTCATATGGCTGAGGGGTATACCCGGGCTGCACCCGGTAATATCGGCCTCTGTATTGGCACCTCTGGGCCTGCCGGCACAGATATGATCACCGGCCTCTATTCTGCTTCCGCAGATTCGACCCCCATTCTTTGCATCACGGGTCAGGCGCCGGTTGCCAAGTTGCACAAGGAAGATTTCCAGGCGGTGGATATTGAAGCCATTGCCAAGCCGGTGACCAAGATGGCGGTGACCATTCGCGAGGCGGGTCAGATGCCGGGCACCTTCCAAAAAGCGTTCTACGAGATGCGCTCGGGTCGTCCCGGTCCAGTCCTGCTGGATCTGCCCATGGATGTACAGCTGACCGAGATTGAATTCGATATCGATCTGTATGAGCCGATGACACCATCGAAAACCACGGCTACCCGAGCCCAGGCCGAGCGGGCCCTGGCGATGCTCAACGAAGCCGAGAAGCCGGTACTGGTCGCGGGCGGCGGGATCATCAATGCGGATGCCGCCGATCTGTTCCGAGAGTTTGCGGAGCTGGTCAATGTGCCGGTGATCCAGACCCTGCGTGGCTGGGGGGCCGTCTCCGATGAGCACCCGCTGATGGCCGGAAGAATGGGCTGCCAGGCCAATCACCGCTGTGGTAATGCCACCTTCCTGGAGTGCGACTTTGTCTTCGGGATCGGTAACCGTTGGGCCAACCGCCATACCGGCGCGCTGGAAACTTACACCAAGGGCCGTAAGTTTATCCATGTGGACATCGAGCCCACCCAGATTGGCCGAGTCTTCTCGCCAGATCTGGGGATCGCCTCTGATGCCTATGAGGCACTGAAGCTGTTTGTTGAAGTGGCCAAGGAGATGAAGGCTAAAGGGGATCTGAAGCCTCGTAACGAGTGGGTTGCCGCCTGTGCCGAGCGTAAGCGTACTCTGCTGCGCCGGGATGACTTCGACTGTACGCCGATCAAGCCTCAGCGTATCTATCACGAGATGAATAAGGCGTTTGGTCCCGAGACCCGCTATGTCTCCACCATTGGCCTTGCCCAGATCGCGGCCAACCAGTTCCTCCATGTGCATCAGCCTCGTCACTGGATCAATGCCTGCCAGGCAGGCCCTCTGGGCTGGACCATGCCTGCGGCACTGGGGGTGGTGAAAGCCGATCCTAGCAAGCCGGTGGTTGCCATTTCCGGGGATTATGATTTCCAGTTCCTGGTGGAGGAGTTGGCCGTCGGTGCCCAGTTCCAGCTGCCCTATATCCATGTGCTGATCAACAACGCCTACCTGGGCCTGATCCGCCAGGCTCAGCGTGCCTTCGACATCGACTACTGCGTGCAGCTGTCGTTTGAAAACCAGAATGCACCGGAAGTGAAGGAGTACGGGGTTGATCACAAGCGAGTGGTCGAAGGCCTGGGTTGTAAGGCGATCCGCGTGTTTGAGCCCGGGGATATCGCACCGGCACTGGAGCAGGCCAAGGCCTGGTTGCAGCAGTACAAGGTACCGGTGGTGGTTGAGGTGATGACCGAGCGGGTCACCAACATCGCTATGGGGCCGGATATCGATAAGGTCACCGAATTCGAAGAAACCATTGATCTTTAAAAGGCTTGCCGCGGCCTAGGCCGCGGCGACAAGGAGTTTCCATGCCAAAACTTGCAGCGAATCTGTCCATGCTCTTTACCGAGTATGACTTTATGGCCCGGTTTGAGGCCGCCTCCAAGGCGGGATTCCGCGGGGTGGAGTATCTGTTCCCTTACGACTATCCGGCCAAGGATATCGCCGCAGCACTGGAGGAGCACGGTCTCACTCAGGTGCTGTTCAATCTGCCCGCCGGCGACTGGGACGCCGGTGAGCGCGGGATCGCCTGTCACCCCGATCGGGTGACGGAGTTTCGAGACGGGGTCGACTCGGCGATTGACTACGCCAAGGCCCTGGGATGCCGTCAGGTGAACTGCCTGGCCGGGATCAAACCCAGTGACGTCAGTGATGAAGAGGCGTTCCAAGTGCTGGCCGACAACCTGCGCTTTGCCGCTCAAAAGCTGGAAGATGCAGGTATCGCCCTGGTGGTTGAAGCGATCAACACCATAGATATCCCAGGCTTCTTTGTTTCCAACACCGCTATGGCATTGCGTCTGATCGAGGCGGTGGGATCCAGCAACCTGCGTTACCAGTACGACATCTACCACATGCAGATCATGGAGGGCGACATCGCCCGCACCGTGGCCAACAACCTGGTGCAGATCGGCCATGTCCAACTGGCTGACAACCCGGGTCGTCATGAGCCTGGCACCGGTGAGCTCAACTACGGGTTCCTGTTCAGCTACCTCGATAAGATCGGCTATGACGGCTGGATCGGTTGTGAATACAAGCCTGCCAACGGCACCGAAGCCGGTTTGGGCTGGCTCAAAGAATTTAATCTGGTTTAGGGAGCGAAAAAATGAAGAATATTGGCTTTATCGGCACCGGTATCATGGGCAAGCCGATGGCAAAGAACCTCCAGGATGCGGGCTACACTCTCTACTTTTCAGAGCATTATGAGCCAGCTCCGGCCGAACTGCTGGGGGACAAAGGGTTTGCCTGCCCAACGCCGGCCGCGGTGGCCGAAGCCGCCGATGTGATCATCACCATGGTGCCCGATACCCCGCAGGTAGCGGATGTATTGTTCTCCGAGATCGGTGTGGCCAAGGGCCTGGCGGCCGACAAGGTGGTGGTGGACATGAGCTCCATCTCTCCCATGGACACCAAGTCCTTTGCGAAGCAGGTTGAAGCCCTGGGCGCCTGGTATATCGATGCACCGGTTTCCGGCGGGGAAGTGGGTGCGAAGGCGGGTACCCTCTCTATCATGGCCGGCGGTCGTGAGGAGATCTTCGCCCGCGTGAAGCCCCTGCTGGAAGTGATGGGTCAGAACATCACCCTGGTGGGTGGTAATGGCGACGGCCAGACCTGTAAAGTGGCTAATCAGATCATCGTCGCGCTCAATATCGAAGCTGTGGGTGAGGCCCTGCTGTTTGCCTCCAAGGCCGGGGCGAACCCAGCCAAGATCCGTGAGGCCCTGATGGGTGGCTTTGCCTCCTCCAAGATCCTGGAGGTGCACGGTGAGCGGATGGTGAAGGGGACGTTTGATCCTGGTTTCCGCATCCAGTTGCATCAGAAAGATCTGAATCTGGCGCTCACTGGTGCCCGTGAGCTGAAGCTCAACCTGCCCAATACGGCCACCGCCCAGGAGCTGTTCAATACCTGTGCGGCCCTGGATGGCAGTGGCTGGGATCATTCGGCAATGATCAAGGCGCTGGAGCACATGAGCAACCACAGCATCCGTGACTAGCAGCAATGGCGGGCACAGGGTGCCCGCTTTTTTTTGCAAAGGAGAAAGGTGAATGAAGATCGTCATTGCACCCGATTCATTCAAGGAAAGCTTGTCGGCCGAAGGGGTCTGTGAGGCGATCCGCAGCGGGATCGCAGCGCGTCTGCCCGACAGTGAACTGGTGTGCGTGCCAGTGGCCGACGGGGGAGAAGGCACTCTGGATGCGCTGATCGCCGCCACCGGAGGCCAGCACTATGCCGCCGAAGTCACCGGACCATTGGCCGACATGCGCGTCGAGGCCGAGTATGGCTTGCTGGGGGATGGGGAAACGGCCGTCATCGAGATGGCGCGCGCCTCCGGCATCGAGTTGCTGGCACCCGAGCGGCGTGATCCGGCCGTTGCCACCACCTATGGCACAGGAGAGTTGATCCGGGCTGCACTGGATCGGGGCGCCACTCGGCTGATCATCGCCATCGGCGGCAGCGCAACCAACGACGGTGGCGCCGGGATGATGCAGGCCCTGGGGGCTCGCTTCCTGGACAGCGAGGGGCATGAACTCGAACCGGGCGGGCTGGCCCTCGCTCGCCTGGCCAGCATCGACTGCCGGAGCCTGGATCCGCGTCTCTCCCAAGTGTCCGTAGTGGCCGCCTGTGACGTGGATAATCCTCTGGTGGGCCCCAAGGGCGCATCGGCGGTATTTGGGCCACAGAAGGGGGCATCCGAGTCGTTAGTTGCTCAGTTGGATCAGGCGCTGCTTCGTTATGCCGAGCGGATTGAACAGGAGCTGGGGATCTGGATCGCCGATACACCCGGTGCCGGTGCCGCGGGTGGAATGGGAGCTGCCCTGCTGGCGTTCCTGGGCGCCGAGCTCAAGCCGGGCATCGATCTGGTGACTCAGACCGTGGCACTGAAGGAGATGATGCAGGGCGCCGACTGGGTGATCACCGGAGAGGGCCGGGTGGATGGCCAGACCCTGGGAGGCAAAACACCGGCGGGGGTAGCGAAACTGGCCCACTCCCTGGGGATCCCGACGGTTGCTCTGGCTGGCTCCTTGGGCTCGGGCTGTGACAAGCTGACCGAGGTGGGGATCGTCGCCTGTTTCTCGGTATTGCATCGGCCCTGTTCATTGCCTGAGGCCCTGGCCGAAGCGGAGGAGAACCTTAAAGTGGCGGCCTTCCAACTGGCAGGCTTACTGGGAGCTCTCAGGCCCTAGGATCTAGTACTCAAGGTGGGAAAGTGGCGCTCTTGACTAGCCGCTTCCCGCCTATTTTTTCCTGTTTCTCTCTGCGCTCTCTGCGTTCTCTGCGCTCTCTGCGTTCTCTGCTCTCTCTGCTCTCTCTGCTCTCTCTCTGCACTCTCTGCACTCTCTGCACTCTCTGCTCTCTGCTCTCTGCTCTCTGCGCTTTCTGCGCTCTGGGCTCTCTCTGCTCTCTCTGCTCTCTCTGCTCTCTCAGCTCTCTCTGCTCTCTCTGCGCTTTCTGGGCTTTCTGGGCTTTCTGGGCTTTCTGCGCTCTGGGCTCTCTCTGCGCTCTCTGCGCTCTGGGCTCTCTCTGCTCTCTCTGCGCTCTCTGCTTTTTCTGCCTCTCTCTGTTCCCTGCAGATCCAGATACTCGGCAGATCCTTGGGTCCCGTTGGCAGGGGTTGAATGCTTGAATTGACCGAACTCATCGCCCTCGAGGGGAGAAGGCTTTGTCGTCACGATGGGGACACAGGCAGCAAAAAGCCAGCGGGCATACCCGCTGGCTTTCTCAAAAAGGTGTTACGCCTTACTGAGTGTGGCTGACGTTAAGCCGCCTGCAGGTACTCTGCCGTGGCTTCTTCGTTGTAAACGTCGCGATCAAATTCATCAATCTTGTCCGCCACCAGCATGGCGATCATTACGTCTACCGTATTGTTCAGCAGGGTTCGGAACATGCCGGAGAACCAGTCGATACCGATCAGGATGGCAACGCTGTCCAGGGGCAGGCCCATGGAAGTGGCCAGGAAGGTGTAGACGATGATCATGCCGCCAGGAACAACGATGGTTCCCATGCACATCAGGACAGACAGCAAGATCGCCATACCCATCTGAATTGGCTCAAGCACGATGCCGGTTGACTGGCTCATAAAGAAGATGGCCAGTACATAGCACATCACAGCGCCGTTCGCGTTCATGGACATGGTGATGGGACCGGTGAAATCAGCCACCTTGCGGCTGACCCCAAACTTGGTCACCGTGTCTTCCATTTTTGTTGGCAGACAGATGGCGGAGGAAGTTGTGGTCATTGACATGATGGACAATTTGACGAACTTCTTGGGCATCTTCAGCGGGTTTACCTTAACCAGCATGGCGGTGATGAAGCCGTAGACCACCAGCAGGATGGCACAGCCCAGGGCGAGTGCACCCAGGAACTTGAGCATGGGGAAGATGACTTTGAAGCCAACTGCGCCGGAAACGTGGGCCAGCAGACAGAAGATCCCGATGGGAGCCAGGTTCATCACCATCTTGATGATGTTCATAATGACGGCATTCAAGGCCACGATGAAATCACGAATGATGGTTTGGCCCGAAGTGCGAGTGTAAGCGCCCATTGCCAAGCCGAAGATCACAGCAAAGACAATACAGGGGATCATGGCACCACTGGCCATCGAGTTCACGATGTTGGTGGAGAAGAATCCCAGGATGGTCTCCTTCAACGAGGTTTCCGGGGCTGCAACCGCCTCTGCCGCGCCTTGGATCACGATGCCGGCACCGGGCTGGAAGACCAGGGCAAGTCCCAATCCTACGAATGCGGAAACAACGGTCAGTGAAATGATCCACTTAAAGGTGTGCAGGCTCATTTTGCCAGCACCCTTACCATCCACGTTGCCGATTGCTGCCGTTACGGCTGTCATGACAAGTAAAACGACTGACATCTGGATCAAACGAATAAAGATGTCACCAATAAATTTTATGTTCTCTGCCCATGGACCAACCAAAGCCCCAAATGCAATACCACCAAAGGTTGCAATGAGAATTTGTGTGGTCAGGGACATTTTTTGCTTGGGTTTACTTTGCGCTACGCTGATTGACATTGTTCAGCCCCTCATCCTTGTTTAAATCGCTCGGTTTACATTTACATCTACCTAATTCATCAACAGACAGATCGCAGATAATGGGCGATCATGCCTTTCTTGCTCAACCATTTACCTATTGGACAATGCAGTCCTTTCAATAATAAGTGCCAGGAATGTTGTCATACCAGTTTGTACAACTATTCCGCTGTTGACTATAAATTATTGATTCGGCTCACGGTTTGTCTTTTATTTATTCTTATAATGTCGAACCCTTTCTTCTATATCTTTTGTTGATTCGAAGATACGCAATGGCCATTGTCTTTACACTGTTTTCGTACAAGAAATGGCTAGTTATTAAATTTTTTTGATAATCGAGCTGGAATTATTTAATCCATGCAAAAAGAGCTAGGATTATCTTGGTTAACTGCTCACGATTATTACTCCTTACCATAAGCTTTAATTAATGACTTGTTGCCCGTTGTTTAATTTTATGCATATTGGGAAGCATGGTTCATGCGTGATGGTTTTGAATGAGGTGAGCAGAGTCGCTTCGGGAGGAATGACCCACGGCTAACCATAATCACGTCAATATTTTAGTTATGCAGAGAGGCGCCGACACTGGGTGAGGCATTGGGACGAACCGGGGAGAATGCGTTGGGCAGATCGACCCATGGCGTTCTTCTGGCGGGGGTTCCGGGGGATAGGGGAGCCTTCAAGTTGTGCCTTAAAGCGGCTCCCGGTCTGGATCTTTATCTGGGTTCGCAGGTTGCCGCAAGCGGGCTTGCGGCATTGGGAGAGCGAATCAGTAGAAGGCCATCGCCGTTGCGACTGCCGCACCTACCTGGATAGGTGCTTTGTGTTGGATCAGTACGGATTCGAGTGCGGCCAAGGTGTGCAGTACCGCTTCCTGGCGGGCGTTATAACCCATGGTGCCGATCCGCCAGATCTTGCCCTGGAGTGGGCCAAATGAGGTGCCGATCTCAATGCCAAAGCGCAGAAGGAGTTCACTGCGAATGGCTTCACCATCCACTTGATCCGGGATATAGACGCCGACCACGTTATTCATCTTGTGCTTCTGGTCGCCGAACAGGGTCAGCCCCATCGCTTCGAGGCCTTTGGCCATAGCATCGCCGGCCTGCTGGTGGCGCTCAATGACCTTTTCTGGACCCTCTTCCAGGAACAAACGAGCACACTCCCGCGCAGCGTACAGCATGGAAGTTGCTTCCGTGTGATGGTTGAGGCGTTCCTCGCCCCAATAATCCAGGATCATCGGCAGGTCGAAGTAATTGGACTGGATCATGGCTTCTTGACCATCGCGATGGTGCTGGGCACGGATCCCTTTCTCAATGTGCTTGCGACGGTTGATGCGCTCGACAAACTGAGGGCTCAGGGTGATAGGTGCACTACCGGAAGGGCCGCCCAGGCATTTTTGTAGACCGACTGAGACGGCATCCAGATGCCATTCATCGACCAGCAGAGTGTTACCCGCTACGGAAGCGGTTGCATCGCAATAGAACAAGACATTGTGGCGATGACAGATCTCACCGATCTCTTTGAGCGGTTGGTTCATGGTTGTGGACGTATCGCCCTGTACGGTGGCAACCAGCTTAGGTTTGATCTGACGGATCGCATCTTCAATTTGCTGTGGATCGCAGACCTGTCCCCATTCCACTTCAATGGTGGAGATCTCTGCACCTGTGCGTCGGGCGATTTCGCACAATAGGTGACCAAAGCGCCCAATTACCGGGATCAACACTTTATCGCCGGGTTGGAGGATCGATACTAGGACTGCCTCAATACCCGCCCTGGCCGTGCCATCAATCAGCAGGGTAGCTGGATTGTTTGTATGAAAGACTTGCTGGTAAAGACGCTGGGTCTGCACCATATAGTCAGTCATGACGGGATCGAATTGACCAATGAGCTGGCTCGATATCGCCTGATGTACCCTGGGATAGGCATTGATCGGACCGGGTCCCATCAGCAGACGCTGGGGTGGGTTTAATGTTTCAAACAGTTCGTATTGAGGCTGCATTTGTCATTATCTCCTTTAAATATGCTTTGACTGGCGATACCGTTTAAACGGGCTTTCCTTGCAAACCTGGCCAAAGGTTATGACAACACGGGAGAACATTTACGGTATATATTTTATGGTAAAGGTAAAGGGGGCGTAACCATGTCGCCGCTTTATTACTTCTTTTATAATATTCGACGGGCTTTTTAAACAAAAAGGAAGCCCATTTGTGATCTAGGGCTTCCTACAGTACTGTCGCTAGCGGCATTAACTCACAGTTCGATATCGCGATTGCAGTCTTTTGAATAGATATAGCTAAACGCTTCTTTACGACCTGTTGCATAGCAAGCCTGAGGAGAGTAGGCCGCCATAAACAGGTAATCGCCTTTTTTCACCGGGACCCAATTGTTGTCAAAGTTATAGACACCTTCTCCGCTCAGGATCAGAGCGCCGTGTTCTTGAACATGGGTTTCGATGTAGCCATGGCAGGCACCGGGTTCGAAAGTCAACACGTGGAAGTTCATATCGAAACCGAGATCTTTAGGCAGCAGATCTTCGACAATGACATCACTCATATCTTCGTATTGGACTTTTTCCAGATTATCTCTGTGATTGACTACGACGCGGGGTTGATAACCATCGACTGCCTGATATTTGCGTTTATAGAGAAAAGCCTGGCTGTCTTTAGCCTGATTGTCATTTTCCAAGTAGAGCTTGCTGCCAGGCGGGCAGTAGATATAGCCACCGGATGTCAGGGTATGACGATTACCTTCGACTTCGGCCACAACTTGGCCTTCAATGACGTAGAAGAAGGATTCAATCTCCTCGCCACCAAAACCGCTACGATTGTTGCCGCCATCGTGCAGGGTTACCAGGTAATCGACGAAGCTGGCGCCGAGTTTCGGCGAGGCAAGCACTGTGATGTCGCAGTTCTCAAAACCTGGCACTATGTTGCGCACGAGTCCATCTGGCGGCAAAACGGCGTAGTTGTCTTTCTTAATGATAGCCCGTGATGCCAGCAAGTCGTCAATGTATCCAGTATTATTGTTTAAATAACCCATAGTCCACCTCAAAAACATTACTTGGTCGATGGAGCAAACGAGAACCCTGGCCAAGTAAAGGAACAAAAATAGTGTTGACGAAGATTAGTTTATCCTTAGGAGAGCAAGTTTTACATCCAAAACTGTGTCTTGATGACTAATTTAAAGGTGGATAAACCATTGACTAAAAATGCTTGATAAAGGGCGGGGAGGCATCTTTCCGGTGGACACATAAACGTACCATTATTAAGGTGTCAACATCAAAGTGGATGATGGTTGCTCCGAGTGTGAGTCTGTCTGGTCGATTACTCTGCGTTAGGGATGGGCTCCAAAGTTAGGGCTCCTACTTAATACTCTACAGATTGAGGGCGCACATTTCTGTCACTCGGTATGAGTTATGGCTGTTTTCTTTCATACAGTTGGAGACTCTAACTGCTAATCCATCGTCATGACATGTGTTATTGATATAACGTCTAAGGGTGATTTATGAGTAAAAAGCGTATTGTAATTGCTTTAGGTGGCAATGCCATCATCAAGCGTGGTGAAGTCCTTTCTGTTGAGAGCCAATATAAAAACATCAATCAAGCCTCTGCCCTGATCCAACAGTTAAGCGATGATTATGATATTACTCTGGTGCATGGGAACGGCCCGCAAGTCGGCCTGTTGGCACTGCAAAATCTGGCCTACCAGGACGTGCCCGCCTATCCGCTGGATGTACTGGTTGCCGAAACTCAGGGCATGTTGGGTTATATGATGACTCAGACCCTGACCGCTAATGGGATGAATGATGTTGCCTGTTTGCTGACTCGGGTGGAAGTGTCCAGCTCTGATCCTGCCTTTGCCGATCCGACCAAGTTTATCGGACCGGTTTACTCGCCGGAGCAGAAAGAGCAGTTGGAGAAGCAGTACGGTTGGCAACTGCGTGCCGATGGTGATTATGTCCGTCGTGTTGTGGCTTCTCCCAAGCCGGTACAGGTACTGGAAGCCGGGACCATTTCAAACTTGCTGGAGCAAGGTCAAACGGTGATCTGTTGCGGTGGTGGCGGTATGCCAGTCGTTTCCGATGAAGCCGGCTATCAGGGCGTAGAAGCGGTGATCGATAAGGATCTCGTCGCCTCCATGCTGGCTGAGCAGATCAATGCGGATTACCTGATGATCTTGACCGATGCAGATGCTGTGTATCAGGACTGGGGTACGCCTGAGCAACGCGCTCTGCGCGATGTGACCATCGAAGAACTGCGCCCCTTTGCCGTGCCGGATGGCGCTATCGGGCCAAAAGCCGAGGCGGTGATCCAGTTCGTTGAGCGTACCGGCCAGACCGCCTACATTGGCGCATTGCAGGATGTTGAGCAGATCCTGGCGGGAGATAAGGGCACCTGTATCCGTCCCCAGGAGATCAAAACACCGGATTATTCCTTAGCGGTCTAACTGGTCAATATTTCTCATAAAGCCCTGGATCGTCGGATGCTGACTTTTGAACTGTTCGATGAGCCATTGGGTGACCTGTCCGGTGGAGTCCAAACGCCAACCCAGCGACAAAGGGGATGGCGGACGGCTCCACTGGACTTGCCGTTCAACCAGCTTGCCTTGCTCGATAAGGGGAGCGGCCAGGTTGGTCGGAAGGAAGCCAATGCCTGCCCCCTTGACATGACAGGCGACCTTGGTGGACAGGTCGGGTACCCGGATCTCTTTTTGGTTCCTCAGCAGCCATGCCGTACGCTTATTGATGTTATGTGACGTGTCCTCGACATTGATTGCCGGATAACTTCTAAGATGAGACTCCTTCAAGGGAGTATTAATGGCTGCCAGGGGATGATCGGGGGCAAGAACAAAGGTCCAGCTTATCTTACCCAATGGTTTCAACATGACTGCATTGTCGATGGTATCGAATGCTGGTACTCCAATGGCAAAATGGTAGTCATTATGAAGCAGATCATCCCATACACCCATATATACCGCTTTGGAGATATTTACCTGAGTGAATGGGAAAGCCTTGTGCAGTGCAAAGACCAACTCTGATACCGTGCTTTCATCAAATAAGACATTATTAATGGTAATGTTGACCTGCCGCTCCACACCATCGGCTATCTGACGTAACTCGTTGGGCATGTCCTCCATCCAATCGAGCCACCTCTGGCATTGACTAAGCAGATGTTCACCGGCTTCCGTCAAGTGCACACTTCGAGTCGTTCGAATAAATAATTGAGTTTTGACAGATTCTTCTAGTACTTTTACTCTATAGCTGATGGCGGCCGGAGTCTTATGCAGTGCTTCGGCTGCTTTTGAAAAGTTGGAGTACTCAGCCACTTTCATGAAGGACCGGATGGTTTCCTTATCAAGCATAGTCAGCTCTTATTTCCTTTATTTAACCCGAGTTATATCCTTTATAAGAGAATGTGGAAAGGGAAAAATTGATCAAGATTAGAGAAGGCACAATAAGCACAAACTGCTAAATGCCCCGTTACATTGTTGAAACATATTTCGGTTCTTACCGTTTGCTAACCAGTATTTCATTCACTTATCCCTTCCTCGGCTACTCCTTTTCGCGATTGGCCTACATGTGGTTTTCGGATCCGCGCCCAGGGTTGGCGTACCTCGCTTCGATCTGAACCAAGACGCTTTCGATGATTGACTCGTGCCGTGGTTTTACCGCTTATGCGGAGTTTAAGCCGAAGCATTATGCTCATTTCGACACAAGCGTAACGCCATATGTGGGGAAGCGAAGGGTCAAGTGATGGATCCGGACTGAAGGTTTTCATGTCGCGAAGAGCGGGAGTGGCAGCACTGGAAGCAAGGGGAAAATGGCTGGCCCCTCGGGATCATTTCGACAGCAGGCTGAGTGTCGAGTGTCGCCGAGGGGCCAGAGTCTAAGTGCTGACTATCAAAGATCAGTTAGCAGTAACGGTATCCTGAGCCGGGCTTGCCTTACGTGTGGCGATGATGCCGAACAGCGCTGTGGCAACGACGACCATGACGGCAGACATCACGAAGCTGGTCGCGGTGGAGCCAGACAGGTCGGAGATGTAACCGGTCAGAGTTGGGGCGATCACCGAGGAGCTCATACCGAAGAAGTTGAACATGCTCAGGCTACGACCGACGGAACGCTTGTCCGATTGCTCAGATACATAGGAGATCAGGATCGGATCCAGGGCCAGTTTGCCCAGCAGACCATAGAGGGCCAGGGAGGCCATCAGTACCGGTACGCTGCCTGCCCAGACGGTGGTCACCAGCATCAGGGCGGCAACGAGTTCCAGGCCCAGGATGATCTTCACCTTCTTGTCTCGGAACTTGTCGGACAGGTTGCTGAAGAACAGGGCACCCGGGATGCTGGCCAGGGCCACGGTCGCCGCGGCGAAACCAATGGCGGCCCCTTCGAAGCCACGATCGGACTGCAGGTAGGAGGGCAGCCAGGTTACGATCATGTAGTAGGCATAACAGGTCGTGAAGTACAGGAAGTACACGGAGATCATCTTCGCGGAGAAGAGTTTCGCCGCAGGGGCACTGTCACTGGCTTCGGCAGCCAGCTTGGCTTCATGGGCGGCCTTGCGCTCGGCGTTGGGCTTGATGGTGAAGAAGAACGCCAGCACCGTCAGCAGCAGGACAGTGGCGACGATAAACATCACGGTTTGCCAGCCAACGCTGAGGTTTTTCACCAGGATGGAGGAGCCAATCAGGCCGATCATCATCCCCACCGCAGAACCGCTGTTGATGAAGGCATTGGCCAAGGCGCGACGCTCAACCGGCACATTCTCGTTGGAGAGCGAGTAGGCGGAGCAGAAGAAGGTGGCACAGCCAGTACCCGCCATAAAGGCGCCGATATACATCATGTTGATGTGCATGGCGTTAGCGATGCACAGCGAACCCATGATGAAGATGCTGAAGCCAGCAACCAGGGCGGCGCGCTGGCCGATCTTGTCGACCAGGTAGCCACAGGGCACCTGCAGAGTACAGTAAGCCAGGAAGTAGAAGCTGGCGACAGCCCCCATTTGCGCATCGGTTGCACCGCCCAGGTGGGCCTGGATCTCGGGGTAGATCGGGGTCAGGACGGTACGGTAGATCCAGATGGCGACCCAGCCGAGGCTCATCACCATAACAATTTTCTTCCAGTATTCCATACCGGATTGTTGATTTGTTTCCATTCTCATCACCTATTGTTTTATTAGTACGCCAGCTCGTACAGCACCTTGATAAGGGCTTCGACGCCGACGGTTAGATCGTCCAACTCTGTGCGCTCAGCCGGGTTGTGGCTGATCCCTGCAATGCTGGGAATGAAGATCATCCCGGTGGGAATGCGGGGGGCAAAGATCTGGGCATCGTGACCGGCACCGCTGTGCATGCGGATGTAGTCTGCGCCGCTGTCCGCCAGGGTCGCATCGATCAGATCCACCAACTTGGGATCCATCGGGATGGGCTCTTCGTCCATGTAGAAATCGACGTCGCACTCGATCCCCATTTCGGCGCTGATCCGGCGAATGTCGCCGATGATCTCTTCGCTGAAGTTGATCAAGGTTTGCTTATCGGTATGACGGCAATCCATGGAGAACAGGACTTCGCCGGGCACCACGTTGCCGGTGTTGGGCTTGGGCTCTACCCGACCAAAGGTCAGTACCTGGGGATCGCCGGCGGCCTCGGCCTTGGCGATGGATTGGCTGACGATCTTCGAGAGCGCGTAAACGGTATCTTTGCGGTAGCCCATGGGGGTCGTGCCGGCGTGGTTGGCTTCGCCCTTGAGGGTGATGTTGTAGCGACGCTGACCGGCAATGCTGGTTACCACGCCCAGCTGCTTGCCTTCGGTCTCCAGTACCTTGCCCTGCTCAATATGCAGTTCGATAAAGGCCTTGATGTCCTTGCGGACCGTCTTTTCGGTAGCGAAATCGAAGCCGCACTGCTTCATGGCATCGACGAAGCTGATGCCGTCGTTGTCGGTCAGATCCTGGACATCCTTATTGTCGGCGATCCCGACGATGTTCTTGCTGCCCCAGAACACGTAGGGGAAGCGGCTGCCCTCTTCTTCGGCCAGGG
>NZ_JBXVVJ010000010.1:0-182831 GCF_057219095.1 Ferrimonas sp. YIN67 | reverse complement strand
TCAGCTATCAGCTATCAGCTATCAGCTATCAGCTATCAGCTATCAGCTATCAGCTATCAGCTATCAGCTATCAGCTATCAGCTATCAGCTATCAGCTCAGGTGTTGTGATCACACTGGTCGTTGGTGCAGTGACCGTAGAGGTAGAGGCTGTGGTTGGTCAGCTTGATGTTGTGCTTGATGGCGATCTCCTGCTGGCGACTTTCGATCACGTCATCACTGAATTCAATCACCTTGCCGCAGTCCAGGCACACCAGATGGTCGTGGTGGTGTTGGCTGGCCAGCTCGAATACGGCCTTGCCGCTCTCGAAGTGGTGACGGGAGACGATGCCGGCATCGTCGAACTGGTTCAAAACCCGGTAGACGGTCGCCAGGCCGATCTCTTCACCGGTCTCCAGCAGCAGCTTGTACAGCTCTTCGGCACTGATATGTTGATTCTTAGGGTTTTGCAGCAGCTCAAGGATCTTCACCCGTGGCAGGGTCACTTTCAAACCGGCTTTTTTGAGGGCCTGATTTTCGTCAGTCATGGTGCTCTCTTTATTCTGTCGGGCGGTCAAACCCAGGCATATGCTCTCGCCATTATATGGAGCTTCCCCGCAAGTTAAAACCATTAGCTAATCTATGGATTCATTCTATACACTAGGAATGACAAAGATTTAGCCACTATGAGGGAAGTTTGAACGATATGTATCAACGGATCGTGGTGTTAACCGGTGCAGGGATCTCAGCCGAATCGGGCCTGAAAACCTTTCGGGCCGAGGATGGGCTCTGGGAGGAGCACCGGGTTGAGGATGTGGCAACCCCGGAAGGTTATTGGCGAGATCCCGATTTGGTCAATCGGTTTTATAACTTACGATGGCAGCAGTTAAAGGATGGAGTAGAGCCTAATCCGGCACATCTTGCCCTGGGACAATTGGAGCAGGCGTTTGATGGCGAGTTGCTGTTGGTGACGCAGAATATCGATAACCTGCATGAGCGGGGCGGCAGCCGTCGGGTTCTCCATATGCATGGTGAACTGGCCAAGGGACGCTGCCCTCGTACCCAGCAGATCTTTCCCCTGCATCAGCCCTTCGGGCCCGACAACCTTTGTACCTGCTGTGAGCCGCCAGCGGTGATGCGTCCCCATGTGGTGTGGTTTGGTGAGATGCCCATTGGCCTGGATCGGATCTACCAGGCGCTGGAGCGGTGTGACCTCTTTATCAGTATCGGCACCTCGGGCACCGTCTATCCGGCCGCCGGTTTCGTCGAGCAGGCCAATCAGGCCGGGGCGGATACCCTGGAGATCAACCTGGCGCCGTCCGAGGTCCACAGCCAGTTTCGTTTTCAGCGCCAGGGACGGGCCGGTGAGCTGGTCCCTGAGCTGGTCAGCCAGCTTTTGGCCGGTCACTCCATCGCGTCCTGATAGATCTCCGGACGCGCCAGCACGCTTTGGATGGCATCGGTCAGCTGGGTCAACGCCTGGGGCGGGATCACATAGGGCGGCATGATGTAAACCAGCTTGCCAAAGGGGCGGATCCACACTCCCTGCTCGACGAACTGGCGCTGGATCACCGCGCTGTTCACCGGCTCTCGAGTTTCCACCACGCCGATGGCACCAAACACACGAACATCGGCCACACCGGGCAGGGCACGGCAGGGGGCAAGCTCGGCGTTGAGTTGTGCCTCGATCGCCGCCACCTGGCCTTGCCAATGACCTTTCTGCAGTAGGCCCAGGCTGGCATTGGCCACGGCGCAGGCCAGGGGGTTGCCCATAAAGGTGGGGCCATGCATAAAGACCCCGGCTTCGCTGGCGCAAACCCCACGGGCGATGCGATCAGTGGCCAGGGTAGCGGCCAGGGTCATGGTGCCACCGGTCAGTGCTTTGCCCAGGCAGAGGATGTCGGGTACGACGTCGGCGTGCTCATAGGCAAACAGTTTGCCGGTGCGGCCAAACCCGGTGGCGATCTCATCGAAGATCAGAACGATGCCATTCCGATCACAATGCTGGCGCAACGCCTGCAGGTAGCTGGCGCCATAGAAGCGCATGCCACCGGCACCCTGGACCAGGGGCTCGACGATCAGCGCCGCGGTGTCGTCACCCCAGTCGGTCATCGCCTGCTCCAGGGCCCTGGCATCGTCTTCATGGAGGGGCGCGCCGGGGGCCGTTTGCGGCCTTGGCAGGAAGTGGGCCTTGGGCAGAATGTCGTGAAACAGGCTGTGCATGCCGCCGACGGGATCACAGACACTCATGGCGGCAAAGGTGTCACCGTGGTATCCGCCACGAATGGTCATGATCCGGGTTTTACCGGTCTGGCCGATCCCCTGCTGGAATTGCAGCGCCATCTTTAACGCGACTTCTACGGAGACGGATCCGGAATCGGCGAGGAAGATCTTGTCCAGAGCCGGTGCGGTCATGGCCAGCAGTTTCTTGCCCAGCTCGGTGGCCGGGCCATGGGTCAGGCCGCCAAACATCACATGGCTCATGCGATCGATCTGTGCCTTGGCGGCATCAGACAGGGCCGGGTGCTGATAGCCATGGATGGCGCTCCACCAGCTGCTCATGCCGTCCACCAGGCGGCGGCCATCCTCCAGCTCGATGTGGACACCGGATGCGGCGGCGACCGGATAACAGGGCAGGGGCTCGGTGGTCGAAGTGTAGGGGTGCCAGAGATGGTCCCGGTCAAACTGCAGATCGGCCTTCATGGTTAAAATTCATCCATTGGTCAAGGTGGTGTTCTGGTCGGCGTTGACAGTCTAAGGCCTGACCGTATCCTAGCCAACAGAAATTCTTAACGGGAAACGGGCTAGCATGGCTGCATCACACACCTTAATACGTCACGACTGGACCCTAGAGCAGGTTCAGGCATTGTTTGCTAAACCACTGAACGATATGTTGTTTGAGGCTCAGACGGTCCATCGTCAACACTTTGCGCCGAACCAGGTGCAGATCTCCCGGTTGTTGTCGATCAAGACAGGCGCCTGCCCGGAGGATTGCAAATACTGTCCCCAGAGCGCCCGCTACCATACCGGGCTGGCAACGGAGCAGCTGGTCGAGGTTGAAAAGGTGCTGGCGGAAGCCAAGCTGGCCAAGGAGGCCGGTGC
The DNA here is from genome assembly GCF_057219095.1 of Ferrimonas sp. YIN67. NCBI lineage: Bacteria > Pseudomonadati > Pseudomonadota > Gammaproteobacteria > Alteromonadales > Ferrimonadaceae > Ferrimonas > Ferrimonas sp. YIN67. Next base: position 179,752 of record NZ_JBXVVJ010000010.1, on the reverse strand, counting down.
CAGCCGGTTCTGCATGGGGGCGGCCTGGCGCAATCCGCGGGAGCGGGACATGCCCTATGTGCTCAAGATGGTGCGCGAGGTCAAGGCGATGGGGATGGAGACCTGCATGACCCTGGGGATGTTGACGGTGGATCAGGCCCAGGCGCTGGCCGAGGCGGGGCTGGATTACTACAACCACAACCTGGACACCTCTCCGGAGTTTTACGGTGAGATCATCTCGACCCGCAACTATGACGATCGTCTGAATACCATAGATCACGTCCGCCAGGCGGGCATGAAGGTGTGCTCAGGCGGCATTTTGGGCATGGGGGAGCAGGCCAAGGATCGGGCAGAGTTGCTGCGTCAGTTGGCCAATCTCGAAAAACACCCGGAAAGCGTGCCGATCAACATGCTGGTCAAGGTGCCAGGCACGCCCATGGCCGAGCAGGCCGATCTGGATCCCATCGAGTTTGTCCGGGCCATTGCCGTGGCGCGGATCATGATGCCAGCCTCCCATGTGCGTTTGTCTGCGGGTCGAGAGGAGATGAGTGATGAGTTGCAGGCGATGTGCTTCTTTGCCGGTGCCAACTCCATCTTCTACGGTTGTAAGCTGCTGACCACCGCCAATCCGAAAGAGAATGACGATATGGCGCTGTTTGCCCGTCTGGGGATCACGCCGGAAGCAGCGGCTCCGACCCATCTGGAGACCCTTAAACCTGTGCTCAAGTCCGAGCAGGAAGAGCTGTTTTACGATGCCGCTCAGTAAGATCTGGCGGGAGCGAACTCGGCAGGTGGTCGATGAGCGCAAAGAGGCCGGCTTGTATCGACAGCGTCACTGTATCGAGCCCCTTAGCCCCCGGGAGATCCGGGTCGGGGGAGAGATCTACCTGCAGTTTGCCAGTAATGATTACCTGGGGCTGGCCTTTGCCGATGGCGGGAGACATCCCCGTCGCGGTGCCGGGGCCTCGGCGCTGATCAGTGGCTATCAGCCGCAACACCGTGGCCTGGAGCGGGCGCTGTGCGAGGCGACGGGTTATGAGGCTGCGCTGCTGTTTAGCTCGGGCTTTGCCGCCAACTCCGCCCCTTTTGCCCTGTGTCAAAAGGGGGATCGTATTCTGGCGGACAAGCTGGCTCATGCGTCCATCATCGATGGCGCATTGGCCAGCGAAGCCGGATTGCGACGGTTTCCCCACAATGATATGAACACCCTGGCACGTTGGCTTGATGGCCAGGAGGCACCGACCCTGGTGGCCTCCGAGTCGGTGTTTTCCATGGATGGTGATCAGGCCCCGATGGCCGAGCTGGTCGCCTTGTGTCGTCGGCATGGGGCCCTCTCCTGGCTCGATGATGCCCATGGCTTTGGGATCTTGGGCGAGCGGGGCCTGGGCGCCAGTGAGATCGCTCGGCCGGATCTGCTGACCCTGACCTTTGGCAAGGCGATGGGGGCCAGTGGTGCGGCATTGCTGGGCTCCCGTGTGCTGATCGAGGCAATACTGCAGTCCTGTCGCCACTATATCTACTCCACGGCGATGCCAGCGGATCTTGCCCAGCACCTCACGGAACAACTTCAGGTGTTGCAGCAAGCCGCTCCCAGGACCCACCTGCGCCGACTGATTGCACGCTTTCGCCAGGGCGCTTTGGCCCAGGGGTGGCAACTGCTGGACTCGCAGACTCCGATCCAGCCACTGGTGATCGGAGACAGTGGTGCCGCCCTGCAACTGGCCGAGGGGCTGCGGGCCAAAGGGATCTGGTGCCCGGCGATCCGGCCGCCGACCGTGCCCAAGGGGCAGGCCCGCTTGCGCCTGGTGCTCAATGCCGGGCATACCGAGGCGGATGTGGACAGGCTGTTGGCTACCCTGGAGGCGTGCCGATGACCCGTGGATGGCAATCGACCGAGGTGGCCCGCTGTTTTGGCGGCGCGGCCCACAGCTATGACAGTCAGGCCCAGCTGCAGCAGCTGGTAGGGCAACGTCTGTTGGAGCTGGCTCCGGCAGCCCCCCTCTATCTGGATCTGGGGGCGGGCACGGGCTTCGTCACTGGGCAGTTGCCGGCACGGCACGTTATCGCCCTGGATCTGGCCCTACCCATGCTGCAACAGGGGCGCACCCTGGGGCGGATCGATTCGGCCCTGTGCGCCGATCTTCATCAGCTGCCCCTGGCCAGCAACAGCATCGATGCCTTGGCGGCCAATATGTCGCTGCAGTGGAGCCGGGATCTGCCCGGCCTGTTTACCGAGTTGAACCGCATCGCCAAACCGGGAGCGCCGCTGCTGTTTAGCCTGCCTGTGGCAGGCTGTTTTCCCGAACTGACCGCCTTGGTGGAGGGTGGTTTGCTCGGCTGCCATGCCTTTGATGAACTCGACCGTCTGGGTAAGCTGCTCCAGGACAGCGGTTTTGCCCAGGTAGAAACCGAGTTTCTCTGCCACACCTGCTACTTCCCCACGGCCCGTGCGCTGCTGGGGCACTTCAAGGCGACCGGTGCTCAACTGCATGGCAGCCGCTCCCCGGGATTGAAGGGGCGGGGTTGGTGGCAGGGCGTACAGGAGGATTTGGAGCAGCATCGAACCGAACTGGGGCTGCCCCTGAGCTGGCGAGTCGGCCTGGTGCGGGCGATCGCCACAGACAAGGAGAAACGATGATCTATTTTCTGACCGGTACCGATACCGACGTCGGTAAGACGGTGATCAGCGCCGGCTTGCTCGATGCGGCCGGGCGTCAGGGCGCGGCAACCCTGGGACTCAAGCCGATAGCCGCAGGTTGTGAAGCCACTGCAGACGGGCTGCGCAACGGCGATGCCCTGGCACTGATGCAGGCCAGCAGCATAGATCTGCCCTATGGCCGGATCAATCCGGTGGCTCTGGCCGAGCCCATTGCCCCGCACATCGCGGCCCGTCGTGCCGGACTGCGTCTGTCGATCCATGATCTGCACCAGGCGATGCCCCGGGATGCCATGAACCAGGCGGATCTCTGCATCGTCGAAGGGGCCGGCGGCTGGCGACTGCCATTGAGTGACACCGAGCGCCTACCCCATTGGGTACAGCAAGAGGGGTGGCCGGTGATCCTGGTGGTGGGGATGAAGCTGGGTTGTCTGAACCATGCACTGCTGACCGCCGAGGCGATCCGCGCCGATGGCCTGACGCTGGCGGGTTGGATCGCCAACCGAGTGAGCCCGCAGATGGCCTGCTATGAGGAAAATCTGGCCAGCCTGGTGTCGATGCTGGAAGCACCCTTGCTCGGGGAAGTGCCCCACCTTAGCGGTGAGCACCCAGGTGCGGGCGACTTTTTATTGGCTGCGTCGCAGCGTCTGCTTAGCCGCTAACCGGCCTGCGCGGAAGCCAACGGCTTGCGAGCGAGGGGCCATGACCCTCGCCTGTTAGGGGCGGGATCTTGTTCATGATCGAAGAAAGTGTGCTTTAAAGGGGTCTAATAGGATAGGTAACCTAAGAAAAGTGTTGTTCAGCCTCAGTTAAATCGGTTTTTGGTCGCTTAAGCGGAGGCAGATTAGCCATAATAAAATCGAATTTGTCGTCGAGGCCGGGTGGAATGCGTTTTTTGCTGTTGTTTTGTGGCTGGCTTTTCAGCGTTGCCGCTCTTGCTGCATCGCCGCCTATCTGGTTCGCGACCGAGTCTCAACGGGATGCGGCCGCGGAGATCCGGGGGCAGCTTGAGGTGTTTGCCGCTGCCCGGGTCGATCCCAGGTTTTCGAGCCTGCTGACCAAACTGGAGGGGGCTCAATCCGAATCCCGACACAGTGCCCTCTACAGTGAGGCGTTTATTCTGATCGATGCGTTCTGGCAGGAGTTTTTGTTGAGGCCTGCGGGCTCTTTGCCCCTGTCCGACCCCTTTCTCCTGTCTCCCCGTCCGGGTTTGACCGGTAAGCTGGCAAGGGCGGCACATGAGGGCACGCTCTACGAGCTGGTACTGACCCTAGAGCCTGAACTCGATGACTACCTGGCTGGACGAAACTGGATTGCCTACTATCGCTACCTGTCTGGCCAGACTCCTTCATTGCCCGTGCGATCCGATTTATTGCGTCCCGGGGAGCGACATGCCGAAGTGGCACACATCCGTCAGCGGCTGCATCAACTGAAGCTCCTACCGGAGGATTCAACAAGCCAGGTCTATGATGAGACACTGCGTCGGGCTTTGCTGGCATTCCAGCGCCAGCATGGCCTGGCACCGGATGGTGTGATCGGCCGCAAGACCCGTTATTGGCTCTATCTGCCCCATGAGGAGCGGGGTCGACTCCTGGCGCGTTCTTTGCTGCGACAGACCCATGATCGCCACTATTTTCAGCATGACTATTTGAAGGTCAATATTCCGGATTATTCGGCACAATGGGTTGAGCAGGGACGGCAGCGCTTCGAAGCCCGGGTTGTGGTGGGCATGCCCAGCAGGCCAACCCCGACCATGCACACGGAGCTGAGGCATGTGGTGATAAACCCGGATTGGAATGTGCCTCGTTCCATCTTGTTCAAGGATCTGCTGCCGAGGATCGCTCAGGATGGGCACTATGTGAAAGACAATCACTACGAGGTGATTGGTGCCGATGAGCAAGTGATTGAATTGCCAGCCGAGGAGTTGATGGCGCTGGCGAGACAAGGTTTTCCCTATCGCTTGAGGCAGAAGCCAGGCTCATTCAATGCTTTGGGCCGCTTTAAGTTTTATCTGGCGAACAACCGGGCCATCTATCTGCACGATACACCGGGTCAGCGGCTGTTTGACCATGTCACTCGGGCCTACTCCTCGGGCTGTGTTCGAGTGGAAGGGGCGGATGAGTTTGCGCATCAGTTGTTGCAGCGCAATGGTACGGCCCCAGATCGCATCGCACGCTGGCAGGCGGTATGGCAACCGAAATGGATCGCACTGACCCAGCCATTACCTGTGTATCTGGTCTACTGGCCTGCCTGGATCGAACAGGGACAGCCTCAATTTCGATTGGACATCTACGGCTGGGAAGGTGATCCCGTTCACAAATCGGCCAGCCCGGTTGCTCGCTTTGACCTCTAAGAACTGATTGTTTTTTATGAGCCCATCTTGGGCTATGCCGTGTTTGAGCGGTTTGCTGGGGCTTGCCTGGTCAATTAATAACCAGTAGGTTGATTCGCATTGTGACGCGCGTTCACATCCGACATTTACCTTTTGGGATCGCATTATGACTAACGTTTGCCGACAGCGACGTCGCTTTCTTGGGCTCTCAGCTGCGTCTTTAGCCTTGGCTACCGTGCCCGGGCTTGGCCTGGCCAGCACCGGGGTACCAAAAACCTTGAGCTTCTATAACCGTCATACCGGTGAGCGTGCCAGCACCGAGTTCTGGCAGCAGGGGGACTTTATTGCCGATGGTGTTTCCTTGCTGGACACGGTATTGCGAGATCACCGTGCCAATGAGGTTGCGCAGATGGATCGCAGCCTGTACCAGCTGGTTTATCGCTTGAGTAATGCCCTGGATTACAGGGGGGATATTCATGTGATCTCAGGCTTTCGCAGTATGAAAACGAATGAGATGCTGGCATCCCGCTCCGGTGGCGTGGCGAAACAGAGTTTCCATACCAAGGCGCAGGCCATCGATCTGGCGATGCCTGGGATCGAATTGGAAAGGGTTCGCAGCGCAGCGGTTCAGTTGGGATTGGGCGGTGTGGGTTATTATCCAAAATCCGGCTTTGTCCATGTCGACACCGGGCCGGTTCGGCGTTGGTAAGCGCTTAAACAAGCACCGTCTCGTCAGGCGTCAAAGGTCATTAAATACAACAGGGCGATGCCGACCGGTGCGCGGGTTCTCAGAGGATGAAAAGGGCGGCAGTAAGTCGCTTGTTGGTGCTGGGACCTTATGGTAGACTCCTCCAGCTTTTTTCGAAGCAAGCTACGGGCCTTGGTCGCAAAGGCCCGTACTTTTTTATGATTTTGAGGTTTTTACCATGTCTATTGTTCTTCAAGCTAAAGTCCGCACCGATGCGGGGAAAGGTGCGAGCCGCCGCCTGCGTCACGCTGGTCTGATCCCAGCCATCATCTACGGTGGCGAAGCTGCTCCAGTTTCCATCGAGCTGGATCACGACAAAGTTCTGCACGCTCAGGACGAAGAGGCTTTCTACAACACCGAGCTGACCCTGGTGGTTGACGGTAAAGAAGAGAAAGTAAAGGCGCAAGCCATGCAGCGTCACCCGTACAAGCCGAAGGTTACTCACGTAGACTTCGTACGCGTTTAATCGCAAGCTGTACAGAAAAGGGCACCCCGAGGGGTGCCCTTTTTGGTATGACAGTTCGTCCGTTTGGGAAGCGGAATATCGAGACCAGTACAGATAAGATACTTTTCAAAGAAAGGGTTGTTGAAGCAACAGGAGATCGGCCGGGCTTTTCTCGTATGGAGCCATCAAGGCCCTGGGCAGGGTTACACCCAGGGGATCTTTCATACCTCTATTCCAACTCACACCTTATCGAGTGGATAAGCGTATCTCGACGGATAAAGGCGAGGGACTTAGTGGCGAACGCTATCGTCGTTGATCTCATGCCAGCTTCGAGCGTGCATCAAGGCTTCATTAACCGCTTCGATCAGGGTTTGCGGCGCGGGCTCTCCGCCGTTACGCCATAGCAGCGCATGGGGCTCTTCGGATCCGAGAGTCGCCACGTATCCGAGAAGATCGGCGCAGGAGGCCAGTTCATCCAACTGCTCTTCACTCAGCAGTTCCTGCCAGGCTTCCTTGAGGAACAGATAACCCTGATAGTAGCCAGCCAGCCAGTGGCGCAGAGGCTGGCGGATCTCTCTTTGTCGCAGGGCTTCGAGCTGTTCCTGCATCAGGGTCGGTATGGGCCGTGCTTTGCCAATGACCTCTTCGTGGATCTGGTTATAGAGCACGAACATCAGATCCATGGTGTCCTCTTCAAACGGCCAGTAATCTTTTTCCGGCTCTGTACCCGCGATGGCACTGCTCCAGATCGCAGGATCCAGTGTCCTGGGATGGCAGTGCAGGTGTGCGAGGAAGCCCTTGGCCTGCTCCAGATTCATACCGCCCTGAGAGGCGCACTCTTGTAAGATCGCACCGAGGCGCTTCTCATCGTGTTTGTTGAGCTTTGTTTTCATGAAGGCCCTGGCAAAGGAAGTGTATGGCGCTAGATTGGCATGTTTGTCGCTAAAATCCAGTGTGATGGGCGAAGAAGTGTGTGCTGGATCCCATCCAGGCGGGCAATGGATGAAAACCAGGCCCTGGCCCTGTGCCCGTTCTATGAACGAGAATCTAGTTTATTCAAGATCTTGATTGGTCTCCCGTATCGGCCCTGGGAGCTTGCCGAACGGGTTGGATGGAGGACAAGATGCAACCTGGGATCAGTTATCATTGCTGTCATTGTGATCATGTTGAAGCCCTGACGCCTGAGACCTTCTTTCCGCTGCTCAAGCACGGATGCTGGCCTTGTGCAGCCTGTGGTCAAACCCTCTATCCGGCGCCGGAGCATAAAGAGCGTTTGTTTCGGCATGAGTGGCTGTATCGTCAGCGATCCATCTTTGATCTGTTGCCGCTGGCTTTATTGCTGGCGGTGATAGCGGGCCACCAAAGTGGTTGGTATGGGACTGTGGGGCTGTTGGTTGGAATGGCTGGGGCATTGATTGCTTTGGTGTTGAACCGGCGCCGGCGCCTGCCTCAATGGTGTCTCCATACCGTGGGCCGGGCTGGGCAACACAAAGATTAAGTGGTATTCCCTATGGCGAGAGTCTGGCTTGTAAGGCGATGTGCTGGGACCCACCTGAATCAAAATACCTTTTTCTCTGGCTCTTAGGCCACTTCCTGCACGGATGAGGCAGGCCACGCTTGATGAGAAAACCCTGGGGCTTACCCGGGTTAGCTCATCCACTTCCCGTTTGGCACCTATGCTCAGATCCGAAGTGGCCCAAGGGGGCCTTGGCCTGGCGAAGGTTGAGCCCCGTTGCCTGGGGGGATCCGACGATCGATCCCGCCTTGGGGGGTTGTCACTGTCATCGGCCGGTCAACTCTATGCCAGGTGCTTAATGCACCCTCTTCCCTGCAGTGAACCGGGGAGTTCCATCAGCAGGCGTTCGAACTGCTGAGCTAGCACCTGAGGGTGGAATGACGTTGAGAACCCGGGATGCGGTGTTTGGCTGTCAAGATCCCCCCGAGCCTTGGCTCGGACCAGGCGTGTCAGACTCTCCTGCCATTGCTCTGGGGTGTTGGCGACTTCATATTGCCGGCCGTACTGCCGCAACAGATCCAGGCTGTCGCCTTCGGGCAATTGGGCCAGAATGGGTTTGCCACAGGCCAGATAGTCGATCAGTTTGGCGGCGATGTGGGTATCCCGGGTGCCGGGATCCGGCTCCCCCTTATTGATGAACAAGAGATCGGTTTGAGCCAAGAGGCGCCCTAACTCCTCCTTGGGCTGGCTGGAGTAGCAAGTGATGTTTTTCTGAATGCCCAGAGTGCGTGCCCAATGGCTGACGATGGCATTACCGCTGCCGGCACAGTGGAAGTGCCAGGGATGCGCAAGCCGAGATAGGGCTTTGAGCAGGGCTTCGGGAGAGCGGCGAAAACCATCCCAACCGCCCAGATAGGTGATGTGAAGGCAGGGATCGTGAGCGGGACCAGGGTGAAGGCGATCGAAGGGGGCGTCGAAGCCGTTGGGGAGCAGGCTAACCGGAGTGGGCGTGAGCTGGCGGTAGTAGGCCTGATCGCTGGGAGAGGTGACGATCAGTGCATCTGCCATGGTGACCAGTCGATGCTCCCAGTGGTGATCGGCGCCAATCCCATGATAACCGGAGCCCCCCCAGCCATCACGAAAGTCCAGAACCAGGGGCAGGTTGAAACGGCGTTTGAGCATCATGCCAACGACGGCGGCGCTAAAGGGGGGACAGGAGACGTAGAGGCAGTCCGGACGTTGCTGATGGATCTGCTTGCAGGCGGCCCGGTAAGCTGGCCAGATCCAGCCCCACTCAAGATCGAGAAACCAGAATCGGCGCGCGATCTCGAAGTCTGTTTTTTCTGTCAGCCCCAGAGCCTTGCGGCCCCGTCGAATCAAGGCGGTTGGCCACTGCCAAAGGGGAGCTATCGGCAGGGGGCTGATCCTATCGCAGGGGATCGGGCGCAGGGAGTCCGGGATCCGGCCGTTACCGGGATGAAACGGGCTGTCTCCGGCAACGCTGCTGATCACCCGGCATTGGTGTCCACGGGCGTGCATATGGCTGAGAAACCTCTGAGTCCGCAGGGTTCCGACACTGGTGTGGGGAGGATAGTAATAGGCCAAGGTGAGCAGATTCATATTGTCTCCTCCAGGCTGTGCTGAGCTGGGCTTAGGGGACGGATCACCTTTGCCGGGACACCGCCCGCCAGCACATTGGCGGGGAGATCGGATGTGACTACGCTGCCCGCAGCGACCACGGTGCCACGACCTATGGTGACACCGGCGCCGACAAAGACCCGGCTGCACAACCATACGTCTGGCTCGAGCACGATGTCACCACACTGTTCATCCAGTTCAGGTGCGCCATCCGCCCGGGCCCTGGCCCCCAGGGGATGGCCGGGGAATCCGGCGAGCTGACACCCTCCTGCCAGGCGGACGTTGTTGCCCAGGTATACGCGGTGACCCACCGAGATGGTACATTGCCAACCTATGTCGCAGTTATTACCGACGATCAGGTGAGGCCGATGACTGCTCGCCCTGCCAAACAGGCTGCTCTTGCCGCAGATCCGGCAATCGGCGCCGATGGTCAGTTCGAGAGGGCCAGCCACCTGAGGCATGCCGCCGTAGAGGTGCAGTCGAGGGGCATCATGGGTCAGCCGGGTTTTGAACAGGGGCAGAAAGTAGAGTTGCTGCCCAACTCCATGGAGCAGTGCGATGCTGGCCAAATGGATCTGGTAGAGGGGACCAAATAGCCAGGGGAGCCGTGGCAGTTGCAAATTGCGAAGCGACTTATAGCTGCTAAACAGGAATTGACTGATTGGATTATCTCGTTGTTTTACCCATTTTTTCAGCGTTGATGTCGTCATGCCCTTGTCCTCTCTTTGGTGGAATTACCGGCCAGTGAGGGGACGCTGCGAAAATCGCGCCAAAATGGGCGCCCAGATCAGTCGATATCGAAGGAGTAATAGAGATCCAGTGATTGTTCGGCGACGTCGGTCATGGCGCTGACCGCTTCCAGCCAGAGGCGTTGCATCAGATCGTAGCGCACGGTTAGCTCGTTGATGGACTCAAACACGCCAACCCCGTACTTGATGTACAGCCGGCGACCGACATAGCCGCTGATGGTGATCTGGGTCTCCTCACCACTGCCTTCTGCATCCAGAGAGACATCCCGAAACCCCAGCCCCTCCCCAAGGGTGGTGACCAAGCCCCCCGTGGTCCCAACACCCAGGCTGACTGCCGCCGAGGCAAACAGGGAGCTCCCACCGTCGGAGGCGTTGAGCCCCTGTCCCCGGGTCAGGTAGGAGAGGATCTCCTGTTGCTCCATGGCCGGGGAGGAGAACAGGGTTAACTGCGGGGTCGCAGGCGTACCTGTGATCCGCACTCCCGCAGTCACATCATCCACATCAATTGTCCTTGAAGCCTCGACGTCAAGATTGGGCAGGGTGGGAGGGCCATTGAAACTGACCTGTCCTCGCTCGATGGCGAGTCGTTGGCCAAATGCCCGGAAGCGCCCCTTCTCCAGGGCTAATTCGCCAAAGGCCTGCAGGGGTTGGCCCGGACGTTGACGCAACGTCAGATCCCCGCCAAGCGTACCGGTCACCCCCAGCGCACTGATCTGAATGTTGTTGTCTATCAGCAAGCGAAGATCCATCGCAGTGCGGGTACTTAACGGGCTTTGGCTATCGACTCGACCGTCGACAAACACCACATCATCGCTGATCTGAACTGTCCCTTCCGGCAGGCTCTCTAGGATGAGGCTGCCTTGGGTCAGGCGCAGATCCCCCGTGAGCTGGATCTGTTGGGGGGTCAGGGCAAGGGTGAGATCTGGACTGGCTTCCAGTACCAGCAGGGGGGGATAGAGCACGCTCAGGCGTTCACCCTGCAGTTGTAACTCTGCCGACAGCCCCTGTTGCCAGGCTAGCGTTCCGGTCAGCTTCGCTTCTCCTTCCCCCATACGGGCGAGGCCTGACAGCTGGGCGTGATCGCCAACAAACTGGGCTGTTATCGAGGCGGCGTCCAATGTCGTAGGATTTCGAATCGAGCGCAGTTGCCCTTCCCGAATGGCGAGCTGGCCATGAAGCAAGGGAGCCTGGAGGGAGCCGGAAAAGGCAAGCTGGCCATCGAGCTTGGCTTCGGCCACCGCCAGGCTGTCAAACCAGGCCAGGTAGGGAGCCAGGTCCAGCGATTGGCTCTGCAGGCTGCCACTGAGTGTATAGGGGGCCTCACTGCCCAGGTTAATCGTGAGATCCAGGCTGCGAGCCTGGTCGACATCGGCCTGAGCCTGCAGGCTGACGCCGGAAGGGTCGAGCTGCAGATGGGTGTCGAGGCGTTGCCAGGTCAGCAGGCTCGGGGGGAGGCCGTCCCCCTGATCCAGTTGCACTTGCCCCTTTTCGGTACTCAAGTCCAATAACAGACGGGGTAATTGTCCGGGCTGCCAACTGACGCTGGCACTGCCCTCAAGGGCAGAGTGTGGTTTCAGGCGCGAGGGGAGCCAGGGCTCAAGCATCATCGCTGCATCCGCTTGCACTGTGGCCGCCAGGGCACCACGCTCTCCGATCAGGGCCGGTCCGGTCAGACACAGATCACTTCCTCGGGCTTGCCAGCAATGCTGGCCGATCACCAGATTGCGCGCGGTGGGATCGAGGCGCAGGGTGGCGCCCTGACTCATGCGCCAGGGCCAATCCCTGACCGAGATCACCCCTTGAGTCCACTGGCCCAGCCACAGGGCCGGTTCCTCCTGCCACTGCCCCGCAAAGGCGAGCCTGACGGGCACCTCGCCATCAAGCCTCAGTTGGGCCTTTTGCTGGAGATCCCCGCCGTCAGCCGTTAGTGACAGTGCCCCGAGCTGGGTTTCTCCATATTGGTTACTCTGGCTGCTGACACTCAGGGAAAACTCATGCTTCTGACGGGGTCGATAGTTCGCCTGAAGGGCAATCTCCTCGAAGTGTGCCGTTTGCCAGCTCAGTGTCGTGCTTCGGCCACTGAGTTTCAGTCGGGGCGCCTGCGCGTCTCCCTCAACCGATAATGTCAGTTCAAGATCACCGGCCAGGTTGGGCTCCCAGCGACTGAGATCGCTTCCGATCAGTTGACCTTCGACCTGCCATTGTCCCTGATCCAACCCCCCATTTAGCGTCAAGTCAGTATCGTTGAAGGAGAGATTGATCTGTTCGGCGTAGCCTCGCCACTGTGAATCCAACTCGCCACTGCCCTGGAGGCGCAACGGGTACCCCAACAGCTGACCGTCCAGATCGGCGTCTTGCAGAGCAATCTCCCAGCCTTGATCTTGCCAGTGGCCACGGCTGTGTAATCGGCCGTTGAGCTTCGGGCTTAGCTTAGGGAGGTACTGGCTCAGATCCAGTTCCTGGGCGCTTAGCCAAGCCTGCCAGCGCAGTCCCTGGGCATAGTCGAGGTTACCTTTGAGCCAGGCATGACCCATCTCGCTGTCGAGTTGAGCGCGGTGTAAGGTAACAATCTGGTCGGCATGCTTCCCCCGCAGGGCCATATCGATGGGCGGGAGGGGGCCGCTTTGCAGTCTTCCCTCCAGGGTGAAACTCTGTGCGTCCAGATCGCCAGTGGCGACCAGGCTTACTTCCTGGGCAAGCCATGTGGGGTCTCCCGTCAGGGGCCATTGCAGAGCGTGACCGGACAGGGAGAGTTCAAATGGCAGGCTGGATGAGGTGAGGGAGAGCCACCCCGTCGTATCGCCAGCCAAGCCACTGTCACTGTGCAGGGAAAAATGTAAGCGTTGGAGATCCCCGCTGATCTGGCTTTGGAAGGCTTGGTCGGTCAGCTGCGGCAGCCAGGGGAGGCCGGTAAGACGACCCACCAGGCGCGCCTCCAGCGGATAGTTGTCGCGGAAGTCCAGGCTGATGTTTCCCTGAGCCTCTCCCCAGTTGTGCTCCAGCGTGAAATCGGCCAGTGTCAGGAGGGTATGATGCCAACGCCCTCGTGTGTTGAGGTGGTGGATGTGGTGAAACTGGTCACCGATCCAGACTCGGCTATCACGGATCTCGGTGCCGTGCAGGCGGATCTCGAAGGGCAGGGGGACTTCGGGCAACTGGGCCAGGGGCCAGGTGTCGTCCTCGGGATCACCTTCCGCCAGGGGAATACGGATCTCGGCACCATCGAGCCGAGCGTCGGTCAGGGCCAGCAGGATGTTGTCGAGGGCAACCTGGCCGCTAAGCTGTTCGGCATTAAACTGCATATCGTCGACCCGGACCCGGATCTGGCTCAGATCCGCCTGTGCCACATCGATGCGCAGCGGCAGATGGATCCCGCTGTAACCGGAAGGATCCACAACTTCAGACGAGAGGGTGGACGGCGTCTGTTCGTCATCCAGATCCAGATCCACCTCCACCTTGACCTTGGCCGCGCGAACCTTGTCGGCACAGATCCTTTGTGTCGTCAGGCAGTGCAGACGCCACTGAACGGCGACGTCTTTCACTTCAACGCGAACCGAGTCCAGCTCCAGCACAAAGTGGGAAAGGGCCAGATCGCGATTGAGGCTGCCGCTTTGATAGCGCAGGGAAAGGCCGGGCACCAAGGCATCCAGTGCAGTCACCAGCACGGCACTGCCCGGTGCGGTGCCTACCAGCAGGGCGAAGAGCATCAACAGCATCAGGGGCAGGGCCAGTAGCCATCGCAGGATCTGTCTCAGCCTCTTTGTCCTGGTCATAACTCCGCCCCTATGGTGATGTGCAGCCGCCATGGGGTATCGGGTTCACTGATCCCAAATCCGAGATCCAGACGAATGGGTCCCACGGGTGAGATCCAGTGTATGCCACCGCCGACCGAGGTCACGATACTGAAGGCCTCGGAGTCGTAGGTATCAAAGGCGTTACCGGCGTCGATAAAGGTAGCGAGTCGCCACTTGTCTTTGACGTAATACTGGTACTCCAGACTGCCCACCAGCAGGTAGCGACCGCCGGCATTGATGGTGGTTGGTGATTCGGCGTCCTCATCGATCACCACTTTAGGGCCCAGGGACTGATAGCGAAATCCTCGGATCGATTGATCCCCCCCCGCGAAAAAGCGCAGGGAGGGCGCCAGCTCCAGCAAGGAATCGTCGTTGACCATATTGGTTCCGATATCGAGGCGAGAGCTGAGCCGGTGGCGAGGCCAGGGGGTGGTGACCCAACGCAACTGACCCTGAAATCGGGTGATCCTCTGGCTGGCGATCACACCAGGTTCGCCATGCTCCAAGCGGTAGTGTTGGCGAAAACCTCGGCTGGGATCCAACTGAGGCCCTGAGCGCCGGGTGCGCAGAAAGCTGATCCCTGGAAGCAGGTAACTGGCCTGGGAGTCCAAGGTGGACTGGCGCCAGTTCTCATTGAGATAACGCAGATAGAAGGTACGCACCCAGCCCGAATTGGTCACGGTTCGGCGGCCGATGGTCCCCTGGTACTGGGTGCTGTCGATGTCGCCATACTTCTCTTTACCGACACTGGCCCTGAGTTGCAGTTGATCGTTAAGAGGGTGATCCAGGGGGATCCGGTATTCGAAACTGAGTTTGGGATTCAGCTCGGAAAGCTCTGCCTTGGTCTCCTGGCTGTGGCCGTACCGGTTGACGACCGGAGTACGCCAGGTGGTTGAGAGACGGGCTCGAGTGTCAGTGGCATAGCCGACGCCGACCTCAATGGAGTGGCGGGGCGGGGGCGACAAGCCGGCTTCGACCGGGATCAGCCCATCCTCGGCCTCCTTGGGGTGAGGCAGTACCTTGACGTCCTTAAAATAGCCTGAGCTGAACAGGCTGTTGGTGAGCTTGCCGATCTCGACGCTGTGATAGGGGGTACCGGGCTTAAAGGGGACCAGTTTTTGCAAAATGTCCGGGTTGAGCTCCGAGGCCCAGAAGTTGACTTCGCCCAGTCGGTAGCGTCGACCGCTGTCATACAGCAAGATCAGATCGGCGCGATTGCGGTCTCGATCGATCTCCAATCGCTGCACTCGCATTGCCCCATCGAAATAGCCACGTACCAGTCCCAACGAGATAAGATCGGCTTTGAAACGCTCGTAACGACCATGATGCAAAACGTCACCGGGCTTGAAAGGCGCCTCGTCCAGTTTCTCGATAAACGCTGCATCGTTGCGTGCATCCCCTTCAAGTAAGAGCAGTACATGTTCGAGCCGGACCGCTTCGCCCGGTGAGATGGTCAGGGTGAGGTGCCAGTCTTTCTGCGCACGGACCAGCGTTGGGGTGATCTGTGCCTGGTAATAGCCCATGGCCTGCATCGCTTCCTGGGCTTTCTGTTCATAACTGAACAGGAAACTGGCGCGCTCGGCGGCGCTCTTGGGCAGGGGAGAGAGATGACCCTTGATGTTGTTTGCCAGTGCACCCTTGACCCCCTTGAGCGTTAGTTTGAGTCCGCCGCCGGGATC
Source organism: Ferrimonas sp. YIN67 (assembly GCF_057219095.1). Lineage (NCBI taxonomy): Bacteria > Pseudomonadati > Pseudomonadota > Gammaproteobacteria > Alteromonadales > Ferrimonadaceae > Ferrimonas > Ferrimonas sp. YIN67. The sequence goes on along the minus strand of NZ_JBXVVJ010000010.1, from coordinate 164,276 downwards.
ATACTGGGTCCCCAGCCGAGTCTTGGAGGGACGGGGGCCGGTGAGCTCGTTGGAGGGTGCTTTTGCCATTAGGTTGCTGCTGGCAAAAACGGTTAGCAGAATAAGCAACGCGCGCAGCAAAGCGACTCCTGTCGGCTGTGTGCCTGTCTACCCGGTGTGGCCACGGGAACAGGGAGGTTGGAAAAACAGGTTAATTTTAAAAGCTTAGACCTTGATAGCCAATCAAAAAGCCTGATAAAAGGACAATTGACCAGAACCGCGCTAACCGGCCTGCCCGTTTGCCCCCCATTACGGGGGTACCGCCTGGTTACAGCAAGAGGTGTTCACCATTGTCGAGCGCATTACTGGCCGCGAAGGGGATCCCTTTTTGCTGTGCCCTTGAGGCTGGCTTATGGCGGGTGATGCCTTTCCTGGCTGTTGAGCCGTTCATACGCCAATGAACGAAGGCATTGGCCACATGGATTTGACCCATGTCATCGAAGCTTACTGAAATTGATGCGGTTATCCATCGCCAATGGAGTCTTTCTTGTTTCAGTGTGGCAGTATGCTGGGTAAGGATTTTGTTGGTCGCGGCGGCTAAGGGCGGCGTGCTGGTGAAAATTTGTCCTGCTGTCATTCGAATGCAGCAATCGTCATTTTGCGCTGCCCGTTGCGTCGGGATGGCGCTATGGTTAGGTAGTAAACACGCGAACAGGAGATGCGATGGAATCGGTAAAAGTTTTGGACTACATGGACCGTCACCCGGTGTTGCTGACGTCATCGATGCCCTTATCCGTTGCGGTAGAGACACTGTTGGCCGCAGGCCAAAGTGGTGCATCTGTCGTTGATGCAGAGGGATATTTGCAAGGGTTTGCCTCGGAGCAGGATTGCCTGGCACTGATGCTCAAGAGCAGTTATCACTGTGATCTGACGGCGACGGTTGCCGACGTAATGCGTACCGACGTTTTGACGGTCACGAAGGAGAGTTCGGTACTGAGTCTGGCGGAGCAGATGTTGGAGCAAAAGCCCAAGATCTATCCTGTGGTCGATGAGGGCAAGGTTGTGGGTATGATCGACCGTACTCGGGTACTCAAGGCGGTGGCAACGCACCTGAAGGAGTGCTTCCGTCACGCAGTGTGATTTTTTTGCTTTCGGGCAAGTGAAATCATGCCAATAAAAAGCGGTCAGACAGGCCGCTTTTGCCTTACTATTGAAGGCTGGTGAGGAAGTTGGAGAGTCAAGTAATGAAAAAGCAGATCTGGGAGCAGCTACGTCGCGAGGCTGAGGTGGTCACCCAGAACGAACCCTTGCTGACCAGTTATGTTCACACCTGCGTGTTGAGCCACCGTAGCCTGGGGGGAGCCTTGAGTTTTCTCCTCGCCAACAAGGTCGCGGATGAGGTGATGTCGGCGGTAGTGCTTCGGGAGTTGTTGGAGGAGGCCTATCTCAAGGATGAAAGCATCATTGATTACGCTGCTTTCGATCTGGATGCGGTCTTCCATCGGGATCCGGCGATCAAAAAGCAACTGACCATTTTATTGTATTTGAAAGGATTTCAGTCCATTCAGTTGCACAGACTGGCTCACTACCTGTGGAACAGCGGGCGCCAGGCACTGGCCCTGTTCCTGCAGAGTCGCAATTCCGAAGTGTTTGGTATCGACATTCACCCTGCGGCCCGGATCGGCAAGGGGGTGATGTTTGATCATGCGACGGGCATTGTGGTCGGGGAAACGGCCGTGATTGAGGACAATGTTTCTATCCTGCAGTCGGTCACCCTTGGCGGAACGGGCAATGAGTCCGGAGATCGCCATCCGAAGATCCGCTCCGGGGTCATGATCGGAGCCGGTGCCAAGGTGTTGGGCAATATCGAGGTGGGCGAAGGTGCCCGGATTGGGGCGAACTCCGTGGTGCTCAATCCCGTGCCTGCTCATACGACAGTGGTCGGGATCCCGGCACGGGTTGTCGGTAAGCCGACCAGAGATCAGCCCTGTGAAACCATGGATCAGAACTTTCTCAGCGACGGGATTTAGACCCGTCAAAGCAAGCTAAACGCCGCGCAAATGCGCGGCGTTTTTCATTGGTTTGGGCGAGTGACGCCGGTCCTCGGCTAGGGTGAGACACAACGGAAGCTGTCGACAGCGCGCGGATCGCCTTCGCCCTTGTACTGCAGCACCTGGGGGTAGGCACAGACCGGGCGAGCGCCATCAGGCGTGCCCTGCTCATCGAGCCAATGGGCGGTCAGTGCTTGGGGCGCTTCGCCGCTCTCGACCCAAAGGTCGATCTCATCCAGGAAGTTGACCCAGGAGGGGCCAGGGCCGCCAAAGCAGTGCTCCACACCGGGCATCATAAACAGACGCACATCCTCGGAGGCGCTGCTGTCGTGATCGATGACCTGGTCGTAGTAGCCGATCACCGCATCCGCCGGCACTGCCGCATCGGACCAACCGGAGTAGACCAGCATCTTACCGCCGCGCTGACGAAACGCGGAGAGATCCGGATCCGTGGCATTAAGGGTGTTGGCCACCGCCGCACCGTCCTGACGCAACCGGTCGTAGTCAGTATCCACATAGCTCCAATCATGGTCGTGATAGATAAAGTGGCGCATGATCCCAAGACCAAAGCCGTACATGGCGCTGGGCAACTGGGGCTCGGCATGGCCGCCGACACTGATCCCTGCCTGGAACCCTTCGTCGTCCTCTGCCCCGTCAGCCAAGCCTCCGGTCAACCAGCGCGACCAGCCACCGGCGGCGGTTTCACCGCCAAAGGGAAAGCCATAAAACAGCGCATTGCCCTGGCTGTCCCTGGGTCCCTGGTACACCACTTGCGCGGCGGCCAGCTGCTGGGCGCTCAGGCAGTCCTGGGTTTCTCCCTCGGGACACTGCAAGGTGGCAATGTCGAAGTCGCACAGGCGGGGATCATTGAGGTAACCGTCTTTCAGACCATTCTGGCCGTCACACTGGGCCAGATAAGCCGATTCGATCAGCGCTTGCTCGGCCGGCCCGATCACCGCCTGACGCAGATCGTTCGGATCCGGGTACATCGCATGAGTGATCTGGGTAGCCAGCGCAGCCACACCAACGAAGTCATAGTTCGGTGCACCGACCACGATGGCGTCAAAGTCATCGGGATAGCGCTGCGCAGCCATCAGGCCTTGGCCACCGCCGCGGGAGCAGCCGGTAAAGTAGCTGCGATCGATCTCGCTTTGGTAATGGTTCTGGATCAACGCCTTGGCGGTGACCGTGGTGCGATGCACCGCTTTATGGCCAAAGTTAACCAGGCGCTCCAGGTTGTTGTGGGCCCAGCTGGCGTCAATGGGGTGGGCCTGATGGCCGGTGTCGGTGCCCACGGTGGCGTAGCCGGATTGCAAGGCGCCAAACATCAAGGCGGTGTTTTGCACCGTACCGACGAAGCCGCCGCCACCGCCCATCACGAACTTTTGGTTCCACGCCTGGGGCAGCAGCAGTTCGAAGTGGATCTCTTGTCCTATCACCCCCTCGACCTTGCAGTGGGGAACGGGCGCGGCTTGTGCGGTGGCTGCGGTCAGCCGCACATCGGGCAGGGTGGCAAACTGCTCAAGATCGCAGCTTAGCGGCTGGGCCTGGGCACTGACCGCCAGAAGCGGTAATGCGGCCAGGCTGAGGGAGGGAAGGGCGTTGATGCGTGTCATGATCTGCTCCGGTTATCCAGGATTCAGGGACGGTCGTCGGGTCAGCCGGACCCGCTTTGGCTGAGAGAGGCAGCCAAAGGGGCAGGGCAAGGGGTCTGTGGGGCGATATCAGAAGCGGTAGATCACGCCCAGGGTGAGGTTGGTCACATCCATGTCGTGAAACGCCACGTCGTTATCGGATTGGTAATAGGCAGCCGAGAACAATCCGGTCAGGTTTTCGTAACCAAACAGGCGGTTGCGAAAGGTGTTGAGGCCGATCCCCAGTTCCTTGGAATCGGTTTTCGTATCGAACACCGGGTTGAGCTCATCGAAGCTGACACGTCCGGCAAAGCCGTTGAGGACGTAGGTCCAGTCGCCAATGATGTGGGTGTAGGTCAGTTCGGCCATCAGGCGATCGTTGGCGATGGCGCTACCTTCGGCGTTACGCTGGCGGTAGATGATCGACGGCGTCAGGAACTGAGTGGCGCTGATCCCGTGGTGGTATTTCAGCTCAAAACGGTGATCTTCGCCGTTACGATCGAGGCGCTGGCGTTCGGCTTGGCTCAGATCCAGCCCTTCACCGCTGCGCTCTTCATCGATGTCGATGTTACGAAAGGTGTAGCTCGCGCTGACGTTGCTGTTGGCGATCTGTTCCCACTCCAGGCGCACCCCTCGAGAGCCCCGGTCGGTTTCGTTGCGGGGGGCGCCGATCAGGTAGGGATCGGCCCACACCTCGGTGGGCAGCCCGGAGAACACCAGTCCGGCAGAGACGATCCCCAAGTCGTCAAGCTGGTGGCGTACGCCCAGTACCTGGGTCAGATCAAAGCGCACGGCGTCTTGGATCCGGTTACCTAAGACCAGTTGGGTGCGACCGTTGGCGAAGGTGTAACGCAGATCCAGGTAGGGAGCCAGGATAGAGGTGGACTGGCTGCCCGGTGCATGGTCCAGAGCGTCGACCTGACGGTCGCTGAGGTTATTCATGCCGTTGCCAGCGATCAGATTCGAGGCGTAGTCCATATGGCTTGCAGTGATCCCAACAAAGCCTGAGAAGCCGGCCTCCTGGGGGATCGGGGAGGGCAGTGCCTGGGCGCCCGCAGTGGCAAGTGTGATGGCGGTGGCGAGGATAAATTTTTGCGTTTTCATGGTCAGTGTCTCTGTCGGCAGTTTGGGTTGCGGCTCTCCCCAATACGGCAAACAGTGGGGTCCTGAGCTTTACGTTGAAGCCATGATGTCATTAAATCGGAGCCGATTCTGGTTTGCGGCCTGCGCAAATTTGCGCAGAAGTTGGCCTGCCCTGCTTAACATTGAATAGTACGCACAGGTGGAAGTATAGTGATAGTGCCGCCGTTCGCAGTCCGGTGGCAATCTTGGAATGGGAGGTGGCATGAAGCCGGTACTGGATCTCAATCTGCTCAATACCATCTCGGTACTGGTCAGCGACCCGAGGCTGAGTAGCGCGTTAAACCGTTTGGGAGTCAGCCGCTCGACGCTGAATCGGGGATTGGCAAGCTTGCGTGAGCACTATCAGGATGAGCTGTTTACCTTGGTCGATGGCGCGTTTCGGCCAACCGCCCTGGCTCAAGAGCTGGCTGGCCAGATCACCCCCGCTGTGGAGACCCTGAATTCGGCGTACGAAAAGCGCAAGGAGTTCGATCTCGCTCAGATCTCGGGAACTTTGAGGCTGTATGCACCCGCCACCTTAGGCGAGTTGATCACGGCCGAGCTGCTGGCATTGCTGGCGCAGGCCAAAAGCCCGCTACGATTGGAAAGTGTGGTCTGGTCCAGCCATGGGCCTGCGCCCTTGGTGACCGGTGAGATGGCGTTGTGCGTCGATGTGTTCCCGCTGGAGCTGGGGCGTGATCTGGTGCAACGTCGATTGGGCTGGGTGCCGCTCGGGGTCTATCTGCGTCCCGATCACCCCTTATGTCAGCGCGAGCAGCTCACCCTGGCGGATCTGGCGGATCTGCCCATGGTCCGGCAGTGGGCCGGAGAGACCCGCCATTATGGCACGCTGGCCCGGGAGGCGGCTTCTGCCGTACCCAATGTCGCGGTCAGCGTGACGACCGTATTGGCGGCATTGCGCTGTGCCGAACGCTTTAATTACGGGGTGATCGCCGCCAATTGCTACCAGCAAGAGGTCGGAGACCGGCTGACTTGGCGTCCCTTGATGCGCACTGAGGGGCCCATCGCGCTGGAATATGGCCTGTACTTTCATCGCAGTTGGTACAACCACCCGCTGATGTTGGCGCTTGAGGGGATCCTGCACCAGTGCCATGAGCGAATATTTGAGGAGTAGCCAAGCCTTATGTTGCACCTGGAGAATGACACAGCCCCTCCCCTTATCGTGCTAGGGGAGGGGGGCTGATGGGATCTTCAGTTAGATCCAAACGACACGAATGGCCAGCACCGTCAGGATCAAAGCCGTCGCCCGATCCAGCCACACGCCATTGTGCTTGAGCCAGCCCATCAGGGGCGTCCGGGCGACGCCCAGGGCGACTAGCGCATACCATAGGGCATCAATACCGCCTGCGGTGGCCATCATGATGATCTTGTCGGCCCACCCTGCATCCTCGTGAACAAATTGGCTGAAGAGGGCCAGGAAGAACAAGGCGATCTTCGGATTAAGAAAGGCCACCAGGAATCCGCCGCTGAATCCTTGATAGCGGCGATAGCTGCCTTCCCCGTCTTGAGCGGCAGCGGCTGCCGGCTTTGGCTTGATCGCCTGCCAAGCCAGATACAGCAGGAAAGCGGCACCCACATAGCGGATCCCATCGAACAGACCAGGGGTTTGGGTGATCACCAGACCCAGGCCCATGGCCACCAGCAGGGCATAGAGGGCGATCCCCAGGCCATGGCCGACGGCGGTAAGCAGACCTCGGCTGATCCCGCCAGCAACGGTATTGCGGATCACCAGGGCCAGGGAGGGGCCCGGGCTGATGGCACCCAGGGTGCAGATTGTGGCCAGGGAGAGCCAGAGAGTGAAAGACATTGGAGTCCTTGTGGTGGAAGAGCACTATTCGCATAGGATAACGAAATGATCATAAAGGGAAAAACCCTTCGTGAATCGGGCTTGTTTCACAATTCGAAACCCCTAGGGGAAAGCTTGTAAACTTAGGAGGGCGTCAAAGCTGTGATGTGGCTCGGGTCGATGGGATCGGGCTGGGCGAAGCGCGACAAACGCATCGCGGGAGTTGAGTTCCGGCGGGGCTCAGGTAAAATCTACCGACTGATTGAAAGGTAAGACCTAATTACCGTTTTTGGCTAGGCATTGAAGGTTGGCAATATGATCCCTGCGGAGCGACAACGAATCATTCTAAAAATGCTGGAGTCTCGTGAGATCTGCACCATTGGTGAGTTGACCGAGAAACTGGGCGTTTCCCATATGACGGTGCGACGGGATATCGCCAAGCTGGAGAGCAAGGGCCGGGTATTCTCCGTCGCCGGTGGCGTTCAGCGTACCGAAACCGTGCGGGAAGAGCTGACCCACCAGACTAAGAAAAGCCATAACATAGAGATAAAGCGCGCTTTGGGCAGGGCTGCCGCACAGATGATCCCGCCTCGGGCAACCGTCTACCTGGATGCGGGCTCCACCATGATGGAGGTCGCGCGCCAATTGGTTGATCGTGATGATATCCTACTGGTAACCAACGACTTTTTTATCACCGCCTATTTGGCCGAACACGGTCGTTGCGAGATCTACCATACCGGGGGCAAGGTGGACCGGAGGAATAACTCTTGTGTTGGCCAGCAGGCCAAGTCATTCCTTAAGCAATTGAATATTGATGTTGCCTTTATCGCTTCGGCTTGTTGGGACAATCGTGGGATCTCCTCCCCCAGTGAAGACAAGGTGATGGTCAAGCAGAAGGTGGCGATGGTGTCCCGTGAGGTGATCCTGGTCTGTGACTCGAGTAAGTTTGGCAAGACGGGTACCTTCCTGGCATTGCCGAACGAGGCGTTTGATCGCATGTTGACCGATGACGGATTGCCTGCGGGTTACTCCGAACAACTGGCGCAAAACGATGTTGAGGTGGTGCTGGTTCAACCCGAATGAACGGTACTGATTGCGCGACACTAGCCGCCCAGGGCCTGGAGTAAGGCTCATGGGCTTTTGAGGTTCCCATGACTCCTGCGGTGAAGCTGGCGGAAAAAGCCAAGATCCCCTTTACATTGCATCAGTATGACCATGATCCGGGCGTCGACTCCTTTGGGCAGGAAGCGACCCAGGCGTTGGAGCAGGATCCCAGACAGGTGTTTAAGACCCTGCTGGCGTCGAATGAGACGGGAAAGCTGTGTGTCGCGGTGGTGCCTGTCGCCGGATTGCTGGATCTGAAGTTGTTGGCCAGGGCCTGGGGAGCGAAGAAGTTGGTGATGGCTCCCCCCGCCGAAGCCGAGAAACAGACCGGCTACGTGGTGGGCGGGATCAGCCCTTTGGGTCAGAAAAAGCGCTTGCCGCTGTTTCTGGATGAAACGGCTCGAAGCTTCAAGCGGATCTACGTTTCAGCCGGACGGCGAGGTTTGGAGATCGAGCTGTCCCCGGCCGATCTGGTGCGACTGACCGGGGGAAAATGGGCCGAGCTGGCCCGGGAACGATAGGCGGCTATTGCAGCAGGGGATGATCTTTGGGCAGTTTGCCGGCAATCCATTTTGCCAGGCGTTGACGCATATGCAGGCCATTTTCCTGCTCCTCGGGCAGGGGAACCAGCAGCTTGTCATTGACCAGCAATCGATAGATACACTCTACTTTTTGATCGGCTGAATCGGTTGGCCCAAATGTTTTGAAACCCCGCTTAACGGCGTAATCCTGGCCGACCTCAAGCGCTTTTTTTAAGAGTTCTTTTTCGTGTTTCAATTTTTTCATGGAAGGCTCCTTTGACCACACCAGCTTAACGCAAAGCATCCCGTGAAGGCGATAGTTCAACTCACCCTATCAGCAGTTTGCGCCACCAGTTGCAAGCAGGGAAGGCCTTCCGACTCTCCCTCCCTACGCAGCATCGAACGCTCGAAAAGCGCATAGGCCGAGCCTCGGTCCTTTTGCTTCTTGGCTTTATACATGGCGACATCGGCGTATTTCACCAGCTCAATATCGTCCACCGTGTGATCCGGAGCCATGGCGAGCCCAATACTGACACCGACCCCCTCTTCTAATTCCAAAGCCGGAAGGGGCACACTCAGGTTATGGATGATTTTCTTAACGACAACTTCCACGTTCTCCAGCGTGTATAAGTCTTTTAACACTATCAGGAACTCATCACCGCTTAGGCGAAAGACCAGATCTGTTGAGCGGACCGATTGCCTTAGGCGTTGCGCACAGTTGACGATAAGTGTATCGCCAGCGTCATGGCCCAGGGTGTCGTTGATCAGTTTCAAGTTATTGATATCAATAAAGAGTACTGAGACTTTGCTCTTTTCTCTGATGGCATCTCGGATCCCGCCTTGCAATTGGGCAACCAGGGAGGTTCGATTGCGAAGGCCGGTCAGTTCATCGCGCTCGTGCTTCTCCGACAGGGAGGCCTGATCCCTGTGGATATTGCCGATCTGGTGTTGTACTGCGGTGATCAGGGCGGTCAGTTCCGGTGAGCCAGAGACGTTGCGCAAAGGCTTGGAGCTGGGTAACTCCAGATCCTCCAGTTCTTTGATTATCTCTTGTAAGGCATAGAAATGCTTGAACTTAAGGTACCAGTTGGCATAGCAAAGCAATCCGAGTATGGCGAGAAAGGCTAAGATTGCGACGCCGTTCCAGTGGTTCGCTTGGCGACGCAGAGACGCCTGATGCTCTTTGAGCAGGATCTCTTCGGCTGCGAGAAATTCCTCGAGTTCGACCAGCGTTTTTTGAAATTTTTCGGATTTGAGAACCAGGTCGATGGTTTTAACAGCCTGGTGATGGGGGACACTTTGGGTGTAGTGATAGTGTTCATCCAGGCGTTGATAAAAACGACGTAAGAGGTCGAGGCTCATTTGAGCCTTGCGGTCGTTTTCCCTTCCTTTCAGGGCTTTATCAAACAGCTTGATCTGCGATTTTAATTGCGAGGCGTGCTTCAGATAGGCTTGCTGGGAGTGGCTCTCTTCCGTGTTGATATATTGGATCAGCGAATCCCAAGCTTGAGCCAAGTTGACTTGGAGCCCATGGCTGATTGTATGCAACTGGTGCATCTGAGCCATACCATCCAGCCTTTGGCCGTCCGCCTGGTGGAGCTTGTAGGCCGCCAGGCCGAGCAGGCTGCTGCCCAGGGCGGCCAGTATCAGTATTATCGTGATATGGGCTCGGGTTGACATCTTGCTATCCCTTAAGAACGTTCTAGGGCTGGGCGCAGTATGGAGGCCGGTTCAGATCCGGGGTCTCGGTCGTATGGGGCTGTCGAGGCCTGGCACAGCAGAGGTGTCGTCAAGGCCCAGATCTCCTGACGGATCCGCTCCAGCGTTTTTTGATTCAGGCAATGCAAGGTGCTTGCGTCCCAGTGTGCCTGGATCGTGAGGAACCCATCGAAGTGAGCGTCGAACAGGTCGACCAGGGCGGGATCGAAATGACTCCCTCGGTTTTTGATGAGTTCGTCCCTGGCCCGGGTGGCGGGCCAGCTGGCTTTGTAGGGGCGTTCCATGGTCAGGGCGTCGAAAACGTCGGCAATGGCGACAATGCGGGCAGCTTGGGGGATGGCATCGGCTACGAGTCCATCGGGGTAGCCCTTGCCGTCCCAGCGCTCGTGGTGAGAACGAGCGACTTGTGCGGCGATCTGAAACAGGTTGGTATCGCTGGCCGCCAGGAGTCCGTGTCCGATCAGGGTATGTTGCTTCATGATTTGACGTTCTTCGTCGGTCAGCCTGGCGGGTTTTTTCAGGATCTCGTCCGGGATCCCGACTTTCCCCAAATCATGCATGGGGGCTGCCATCTCCAGCGCTTCCGATTGACTCGGGGTCCACCCTGCCAGTCGGGCCAGGTAGCCGGCATAAGAGGCCATACGCCAGATATGGACGCCGGTGACGTCATCATTGAGCCGGCCTAACTCGCCCAGCATAAATACCGAATCGAGAAAGATTTGATGGACCACGCTTTGGGATACCAGAGAGAGGTGGGCAGCGATCCTGGCGCGGACGATCCCTGGGACTATGGGTTTGGAGATGTAATCCACGGCACCCGCTTCGAAACCGATACGCTCATCGTGATCATCGTTTTGAGCGCTGACGAAGATCACGGGAATGTTCGCCGTCCTGGGGTCGGACTTCAACATTGTGCACACCTGGTAACCGTCCAGACCGGGCATCTTCACGTCCAGCAGGATCAGATCGGGCTGATGGCTTACTGCCCAGTGAAACGCCTGATCTCCCTGTTCGAGAAGCTGAAGCTGATAATCGGCGCACAGGGTGTGTCGCAAGGCGGCCAGGTTTATCGGTTCGTCATCGACGATCAGGAGGCGGGCCTGCTTCATACTGACTCTCCTTGTTCTGCTTGGCTTGGGTCAAGGCGATGAATCCATTGCTGCGCCAAGCTGCGGTTATCCTGGTTGATGGCTGCGTCGAGGGCCTCCATGGCCTCGGTCGGCAACCTGTCCTTAAGCTTGACCGAGACCTCGGTCCAGGACGCAAGGAGCTCCTCCCTCGAGCCGCTGGCCAGGACCTGCCCCAGGGCCGTCAGTCTGGAGGACAGGGGATCGCTTGAGTCTGGGTTAAGAGAGGGCTTTTGAGAGCCTATTTCGCCATCCGTGGCACCGTGCTGGTGCAGATAGCGTTCAATGGCGGCGAGTGTTTGCGTTAAAACTCGCTCGAACTCCTCTTGTTGTGCCGGCGTTGGTGCATTGGCGACGCTTTCCTGTTCTCCAGCCTGGACGCCCAGCGCCTCCAGACCCAAGGTCAGGGCTGCACCCTTGAGTTTATGCAGGTAATGCTCTCGCGCCTTCGGACTCTCCTGCTCAAGCAGCGTCTGATTGGCCGCCATATAGTCTTGTTTGAATCTGGCGAGGTATTGGCAATAGACGGATGGGGTTCCCCAGATGAGTAAGCCTTTCTGTTCCACCAAAAATGGGCTGTCGGGATCGGGAGCGGGGACCTGGGAGAGGGTGATGATCTGCCCGGCAGGCTCCAGCAAGGAGAGAACCCGTTGTATTAACTGTTCGGGCTCGTAAGGCTTGGTCAGTACTTCGTCCATGCCCGCCTGGAGGGCGGCATGGTGTTGTTCGTTGAAGGCGCCTGCCGTGACCGCGACAACCGGCAGTTCGGCTAAGCCCAGTTCGTTACGGATGGCATGGGTGGCTGAGTAGCCATCCATGACCGGCATTTGCACGTCCATCAGTACCAGATCCACAAGTTGGGCGTGGGTTTGTAACCAAGTCACCGCTTCCTGTCCGTTTTGGGCCAGGTCCACCTTGGCCCCTTCATCTTTCAGGATCCGCTCGGCCACGTCCCGGTTGATCTCGCTGTCATCGACCACCAGAAGCCGGCGTCCTGCCAGTCGGGCCTGTGACCGCTCCTGTGTCGAGTCGCTAGGCGGGGCGTGGCGACGCTCGAGGACCTGTTCAACCGCTTTTTGGATCAGGGACGGGGTCACAGGTTTTTCGACAAAAGCATCGACAAAGCGGGCATCCGGGTGCTTCAGGATCTCGTTGTGTTTGTACGCTGAGACCATTAACACTATGGGTCGGTCCGGCGTGGTATCGAACTGACGGATCTGCTTCGCCGCCGCCAAGCCATCAAGTTGTGGCATGTTCCAATCGAGCAGCAGGAGCTCAGGAAGGGTTTCACCTTGTTCGCTTTGGGCCTTGAGTTGCTCAACGGCTTGCCGCCCATCCTCGACACAGGTGGGTTGCCACCCCAAGGTGAGACAGACCTGCCTCAGGGCCTGACTGGCTACATCATGGTCTTCGGCGATCAAGACCGATTTCAGGGGGGAGTCAACTCTGTAGCCACCCTGAACATGGCGCTCGAAAGGCAGGGTGAACCAGAAGTTGCTGCCTTGACCCAAGGTACTTTCCACACCAATCTCTCCGCCCATCAGTTCGACCAATCGATGGCTAATGGCCAGGCCGAGGCCGGTTCCGCCAACACTGCGGGTCAGTGAGCCGTCAACCTGGCTGAAGGCATCGAAGATGGAGGACAATTGATCCTGAGGGATCCCGATCCCGCTGTCGCAGATGTTGAAGGTCAGATCGAGATGCGAAGGCCCGCGTGTCTGCTGGGTAATGGTGAGCATGACATGGCCCTTCTCGGTAAATTTTAAGGCGTTGCTGACCAGGTTCAGGAGTACTTGTTGCAGGCGAGCCACATCACCGAGAAGGCACAGCGCCGGATCAACCTTAGGCTGGATCACCAGCTCGATGTGAGGATTCTCTTCGTAGTTACTCATGATCGAGGACATGAGTTCCAGCACGGAGTCCAGTTCGAAGGGTTGACGCACGACGGTGAGTTTACCCGCTTCGATCTTTGAGATATCCAGGATCTCATTGATGATATTGATCAGGCTTCGGCCAGCGACAATGATCTTCTGTACCGAGTCGGCGTATCGAGGGGGAAGGGGCTCTCTGGAGAGTAGGTGGGCCATGCCCAAGATGGCGTTGAGCGGAGTCCGGATCTCGTGGCTCATGTTGGCGAGGAAGTCGCCTCTGGCCTGTGCGGCGAGTTCAGCGCGATGCAGAGCCTTGGCCCGACTGATGGTGTTCTCTATATCCATACCGGTCCCGAGGATCTTCAGTTTGGTCTCGGTATCGAGCCGGGTCTCCACCAGCTGAGCATGGAGTTGGATATGGCGAGGCTTGCCGTCTCGCATGATCTGTACCACCTGCTCCCATTTCCGGCCCTGTTGAGGGGGGTGGGCGAGCAGACGTTCCAGCAGGGGACGGTCATCCGGAACCAGCAGCCCCAGCCAGATCTCCAACCCGGTAAATGTCTCCTCGCTGCCTGTTCCGTGGATCGCACACATTTGGCCGTCCCAGTACAGTGAGCCATCCTCCAGGTTTAACTCCCATATCCCTGTGTTGGACGCCTCTGCCGCCATGCGGGCGCGTTGGGCGGAATCTTTGACGCTCGCCTCCAAACGGTATTGCTCGCTGAGATCCATGACGGTGGCAATCACGCCAATATCCTGCTCGAACTCAAACGGGGCGATGCTGACATCCACCGGAAAGGCATCGCCACTCTTTCGCAGGCCTCGCACCGTGCTCTGCGGGCGGCCCATATTGCGTGTCTTACTGTTGTTGATAAAGTGATCTCGATAGCCCTTATGAGAGTGGCGCAGCTCGCTGGGGATCAAGCATTCAATGGATTGCCCCGTGAGTTCGTGGGCGCGGTATCCGAACATGCTGTCCAGGGCGGTATTGGTGCGTTGTATCACGCCGGACTTGTCGATCAGCAGGGAACCGATGGGCAGGTTTTGCAGCAGTTGCTTGTTGATTCGGTGAGAGCGGTTCAGTTTTTGCCTCAGGGTTTGCCAAAACAGGGAGATCAGGAAGCACAAGGCAAACAGCGGAAGGAACTGGGCAAACCAGGCGAGACCCAATGGGGCGACTTTGGCGTATTCAAGCCGAGCGATAAGGTGCCAGTTGTTGTAATGTGTTCCTGATTGGTGGGCGAGGGTGTTTGCTTTGATCTGTCGCACACTGAAGAGGGCATCAGGACCGCGCCAGATGCCTTCTGTGCTGCCGTTTATGGCGTCCATCAGTTCGCCGTGGTTGCTTTGTAACGTCAGGGGGCGGTCGTACATAAAGCCCCAGGATAGGGTGGGATCCGGACTGAGCAGCAACCGACCGTCGGCATCATAGAGTTCCATGGTACCGTTTCGGGTCAGGCGATTGATTGCTTGGATGGGGGCCAGTAGATGATCCCCCTGATAGTTTAAGAGCAGGAGTTGATATTGCTCCGGCGTGGAGCCAGGGATCTTGGTGATCAAACGAAGGGTGGGTTGGATGGGCTCGGCAATCTTGCCGTTTTCGACATTGAGATCCAGGGGGGACAGATAGATCTCTTCGTCATTGAGGCTACGGCCCGCTTCGAAATAGTAACGTTGTGATTTGTTTTGCAGGTTATGGGGAGGAGTAATGTTCGACAGTTGCAGGTTTGGAAAATACTCCAGTCTCAGTGTTTCCATGCCCTGGTTATCGAGCAGACGTATCTGAAAGTAGTTGCCAGAGCCCCGAACAAAGGTTTGCAATGTTTCCAGGAGCGCTTGGCGATTAGTGCTATCCGGTTGTTGGACAAAGTTTTTTAGTTCCGGTTTCTGCCTGAGATAGGCGATATCATCGCCGATCCTTTCCAGGGCAAGGGCCATGCCTTGGGCTGTGATCTCCGTCATCAGCTCTTGCTGCTGATGCGCGGACTCTAGCAGGCTATGACGATTTATCAGTTGTACAACCAGTAGCAGTAAGGCGACCGGCAGAAAGAGTGCTGTGGCTCGCAGCCATGTGGTGCGTTGAAACAATTTATGACTCTCCACCCTTAACTCTCCTTGTCAGTGTGGATCACTGTTTTTGCGATAAATTCGCATTGAACAGTCTTTTTCTTAATCTAATTCAATATAGTCGGTGAGCATATTGCGTCAACTTCTTGAGATTGGCGGAATTTTGACGACTTGAGCCAGAAAAGGACGTCACCGGAATGGGGGATATCCTAAAGTGCGGCTTCGGGGGCTCCATCACCGATAAAAATGTGACAAGTCTAACGTGAACTTGTCACTTGTTTACGTTTTCCCTATACCTTCGGGCCAGGTGCTATGACAGCATGTAGAGCGCAGTTCATCTCTTACCATGGCGCTGGTTCTGCAGGCTCCTTCGGTCTGTATTGATGGACATGTAAGCGCTCACAGCTTGGTTGGCTGACGTACGATAAATAACAATAGATAAACGGAGTTATTCCCCAATGCCCCCTCTTTGCCGTTTCAGTAAAGTCAGCTTGGCTTTGCTTTCCACCCTCGTCTGCGGCGGCGTCGCTCAGGCGGCCCAAGTACATTATGTGACTTTAGCCGAGGGTGTGCAGATCACAGCGGATCCGGTACAGACACAGGATCAAGGTGCCCAGGCGGTTGTGGCGGGCGCCGACATTATCCAGATCCGCACTCGCTCCGTGATCAATGAGCACTTGATCGGCATGGGAGGCGCGTTCAACGAGATTGGCGGTGAAGCCTTTGTCCGCCTGCCCAAAGAGCAGCAGAAAATGTTGGCCCAGGCCCTCTTTTCTCGTGATAAGGGCAGTGGCCTGACCGTCAACCGCACGGCGGTTGGCTCCAGCGACTTTGGTTTTGATGCCTACAGCTACAGCGAAGTGGCCGATGACTACGAGATGGCCCATTTCTCCATCGAACGGGATGAAAAATCGGTGATCCCCTTTATGCAGGCAGCCATGGCCGAAAACCCGGAGATGATGGTTTTTGCCTCGCCCTGGAGTCCACCCGCCTGGATGAAAGAGTCCGGCATGATGGATCGGGGGCGTCCACGCCATATCGAAACCAGTGTGCTGAAGTCCGATCCCAAGATCTACCAAGCGTATAGCAGCTACTTCGTCAAATATGTGCAGGGATACGCCAAACATGGGATCAGCATCGATCGTCTGTTGATCCAGAACGAGCCGGATATCGTCACCCGTTACCCCTCCTGTGATATGCCGCCGGAGCAGATGGCCGAGTTGACCTTCAACCATGTTATCCCTGCATTCGAGCAGGCGGAACTGGATACCGAGATCTGGGCAGGCGCTTTCCGCGGTCACCGTGATGATGCCGCGGCCTTTACTACCTTGCCTGGCTCGGAGAAAGTGGCTGGCGTGGGGATGCAGTACGCCCGCGAAGATCAGGTGGAGCACCTGTTCTTTCAGGGCATTCCTGTCATGCATACCGAGAGCAAATGCTACAACGGCCGCAACACCTTCGAGCAGGCGCGAAGCCGTTTCGAAGAGGTGGCGAGTTGGTTTAATGCGGGCTCTGAAAACTTCGCCTACTGGAACATGGTGCTTAACGAAGAGCAGTCCAGTGGTTGGAACTGGCGCCAGAACAGCCTGGTGACCGTGGACCGTGACGAGGGCAGCGTGACCTTTAATCCGGATTACCTGCCAATCTCCCTGCTCAGCCGCCATATTTTGCCTGGAGACAGCAGCGTGCTGGTTAAGGGCGCCGATCCGGCCATGGCTGTGAAGCGTGAAGGGACTCTGGTTGTCTTCCTGCAAAACGATGAGGCCGAGCCTCAGCACAAGACGGTGAAGATCGACGGAAAAGAGCACGGTGTGGTGCTGCCTGCGTACAGCCTCAGCGCGGTTGAGTTTACGCTGTAGTCGGTCATGTCGCCCGGTACGCGGGTCGAGTCTTAATAAGATCCAAGGCCGGGAACGGCTTTGGATTTTTTATGCCACTTCAGATCCAACCCGCCGATAAAAGTGGTGCCATCGGGTTTCTCTTCTCAGGCGAGCCATCCGTGGTACAAGGTTGATCGAAGGGAAACCCCAAAAAGGCCCGCATGTGCGGGCCTTTATTGCCGTGTGGCTACGGATCAGTAACTTTCGTTGTGGACCGAGAGCACGGCGCGGCCCGATGGATCGGTGACCGCAGAGAGGCTTTCGTCCCAGGCCAGGGCCTGTGGTGTGGAGCAGGCGACCGATTTGCCACCGGGTACACATTTGGCGCAGCTGTCCAGTGGGAACTGCTCGGCGAACAGGGTACGGAAGAGATAGGCTTCCTTGGTGTCCGGTGTGTTGTGCGGGAACTTGAAGTGGGCGTTGGCCAGATCGGCATCGCTCACTTGAGTCTCCGCGTACTCCTTGATGGAATCGATCCAGGAGTAGCCGACGCCGTCACTGAACTGCTCCTTCTGACGCCAGGCGACCGACTCGGGCAGGTAGTGGGCGAAGGACTCGCGCAAGACCTGCTTTTCGATCCGCCCCTCTTTGATCATCTTGGCTTCCGGGTTCAGCCGCATCGCCACATCGATGAACTCCTTGTCGAGGAAGGGCACGCGCCCTTCGACGCCGAAGGCGGCCATCGACTTGTTGGCGCGCAGGCAATCAAACTGGTGCAGCTTGGCCAGTTTACGTACCGTCTCTTCGTGAAATTCCTTGGCGTTTGGTGCCTTGTGGAAGTAAAGGTAACCGCCGAAGATCTCATCGGCGCCTTCGCCGGAGAGCACCATCTTGATCCCCATCGCCTTGATCATGCGGGCCATCAGGTACATGGGCGTGGAGGCGCGGATGGTGGTCACATCATAGGTTTCGATGTGGTAGATCACATCGCGGATGGCATCGATCCCCTCCTGCACGGTGAAGTGCAGTTCGTGGTGAACCGTGCCCAGGTGCGCCGCGACTTCGGCGGCGGCGACCAGATCCGGTGCCCCCTCCAGGCCGATGGCGAAGCTATGAAGCTGTGGCCACCAGGCAGCGGTGTCTTCATCTTCCTCGATGCGACGGGCGGAGAACTTCTTGGCCAGGGCCGAGGTGATGGAGGAGTCCAGTCCCCCGGAAAGCAGGACCCCGTAGGGCACGTCACACATCAACTGGCGTTTGACGGCGGCTTCCAGAGCTTGACGCAGTTCATCCCGACTGGCCGGGTTGTTCTGAACTTCGCCATAGTGTTCCCAGTCGCGCACATAGTAGTGCACCGGGCTGCCCTTCTTGGAGTCGAGATATTTACCCGGCAGGAACTCTTCGATCTGGGTGCACACAGGCACCAAGGCTTTCATCTCAGAGGCAAAGTAGAGGTTGCCCTGCTCATCGTGTCCCTGATACAGCGGGATGATGCCAATGTGATCGCGGCCAACCATATAGCGTTGATTCTTCTTGTCCCAAAGGACAAAGGCGAAGATCCCGTTGAGCTTATCGAGGAAGTCCACACCGTACTTATGGTACAGCGCCAGGATCACTTCGCAGTCAGAACCGGTCTGGAATTCGTAACCAACGCTGAGCTCTTCGCGCAGTTCGCGGTGGTTATAGATCTCACCATTGACCGCCAACACCAGGTTGCCGTCCGGGCTGTAGAGGGGCTGGGCGCCGTTGTCGATATCGACGATGGCCAGCCGCTCATGGGCCAGGATCGCCTGATCATCGGCATAGATCCCGGACCAGTCCGGGCCTCGGTGACGCAAGGTTTTCGCAAGTTTTAAAGCGGATTGGCGCAGCTGGGCCGGATCCGATTTCAGCTCTAATATGGCAAAGATCCCGCACATAGGGACAACTCCTTTGGACCTTTATATTTTGTTCGGGGGAAGGCTCAGACTGCCATGGGCGATTGGGGAAACCAAGCCTGACAGACACTTGAGCAGGGCTTTGCTTATGAGGTGAGGTGAACTGCTTATACCTTGCGCATGAGGACCTTAAGCCACCCATCCCCGGGGCATCTCTTGAGACAGCAGATCAGGTATCCACAAAAGGTGAGTTGCTAAGGAATTAGATCAACCCTTACCGAGATTTACGTAAATTTGAGGCTTTGGCTGTCTCGGCGAGGTCGTCTTTCCGATATTGTGTGGCAACCCTTCCCAAGTGAGGGGAACAATAAAGAGTTGGAGTAGATAGTGAAAAAATTGCAAGCAGCGCCCCGGCTGTCGGCGTTGGCCGGTTGCCTGATGAGCGCCTGGATGGTGCCAAGTGCCTTGGCCGCTCAGCCTGTCGGCTCTGCGGCGGTGATCGCCGGTGGTGTTGATCTGGATGCCACCCGCGAAGAGCGCATGAGTTGGTTCCGCGATGCCAAATTCGGCATGTTCATCCACTGGGGCGTGTACGCCATGTGGGAAGGCCAGTACCAGGGTAACGATACCCCGCGTTACGCCGAATGGATCTGGAACAACGGCCGCATTCCGGCCAACGAATACATCGAGATGGGCAACCAGTTCAACCCGGTGAATTACGATCCCAAGGCCTGGGCCGAGATGGCCGAGCAGGCGGGCATGACCTATATGGTGATCACCGCCAAGCACCACGACGGCTGGGCGCTGTGGGACACCCCGACCTCCGACTGGGGCGTCAAAAACACCCCTTGGGGCAAAGATCTGCTGGGCCCGCTGAAAGATGCCGCGACCGATGCCGGCCTGCGCTTTGGTTTCTACTACTCCCAGTCGCTGGACTGGGGGAATCAGGGGGACGAAGGCGGCGTGCACTGGGACAAGAGCTACACCGAGTACGGCCCGGACAAATCCACCTGGCCGGCACGCCTGGATCAGTACCACCGTGAGATCGCTCAGCCTCAGGTGGAGGAGCTGACCACCCGCTACGGCGATCTGGATATCTTCTGGTGGGACATGCCCAAGAGCATCACCGACGCCCAGGGCCAGAAGCTGGCGGACATTCTGTGGGGCAATCAACCGCACATCGTCTCCAACGGCCGCCTGACCGGTCGGAATAACGCCGTCGATTACGGTGACTTCGATACCCACGAGCAGTCCATCCCGGCGGTCCCACAGCTGGACAGCTACTGGGAAAGCTGCATGACCATGAACCACACCTGGGGTTGGCGCGTCTCGGATCACGACTGGAAGAGCACCACCACCTTGATCCACAACCTTACCGGCGTGGTGGCCAAGGGCGGTAACTACCTGCTCAATATCGGGCCCAAGCCGGATGGCAGCTTCCCGCAAGCCTCCATCGACCGCCTGCATGAGATCGGTCTGTGGATGGACGTGAACGGCGAGGCCATTCACGGTACCGAAGCCACCCCGTTCCTGTTCCAGCAGGCGTTCAACGGCGCCGTGACCCAGCGTAAGCACGATAAAGGCACCACCTTGTACCTGCACGTCTACGACTGGCCGTCGGATCAGCAGCTCAAGGTATTGGGCGTCGGCAACGACAAGATCAGCGCCTATCTGCTGGCCGATGCGGACAAGACACCGCTGACGATCGAGCGCGACAGCAAAGGCCTGAACATTGCCGTCCCAGATCAGGCACCGGATCCCCACAGCAGCACCGTGGTGCTGGAAGTGATCGGCGAACTGGAGATCTTCGAGGTGGGCGGCGTGATGACCGCCGATGGCATGACCCTGCGGGCACTGGACGCAGAGCGTAAAGGGGTGAGCTATGAAGCCTGGCACAACAGCCTGCGTGATTGGGATAACCCTGACAGTGCCGCCAGCTGGTCGGTGGACTTCAACGAGCCGGGCCGCTACGCCATTGAGATGCTGCACGGCAATATGGAAGACGCCAAGCTCAAGCTGACCTTGGGTGACTACCAGAGCGAGTTGTTCATTCCCGCCACCGGCGAGACCAACATGCGCAACAAGTACCTCAAGCCGGGCATTGTCGGCGAGCTGGTGGTGAAAGAGGGCGGCGAGCAAACCCTGAGTCTGTCGCCCGTGAAAGGGACGGCGCCTTTGTCCTTCTCCGAACTGACGGTCAAGCACCTGCCGGACGCGCTGCAGCGCCCCGATGGCAACATCACCCTCAATGCGCTCAGTGCGGATCACCCGGGTCAGGCTGAGATCCGTCGTGGTGCCCGTCACCTGCTTGAGGGGCAAAAAGAGACGTTTAACTGGGTGTCCACCATTACCCGTCAGGCGGGTCACTTCGATGCGGTGATCCGCTATCAGAGTGAGCAGGCGCAGCAGCTGGCGATCTGGGTGGGTGAGCAGCGTTACGACTTCACCCTGCCGGCCACCGGTGCCTTTGTTGAGCCGCTGGATATCCATCTGGGTCAGCTCAACCTCAGCGAGTCCGGTGCCACGCCGATCCGCATGGAAGTGACGGCCAAGGGCAGCTTGGACTTCTATGGCATCGAGCTGTACGAAGCCAACTTCTTTGCTGCGGCCCAGGCCGAGGGGCAGCCACTGGCCACCCAGTTCCCCATCGCTCGGGCGCGATACAGCCACACGGACCGCGGCCAGCACCCCCATGCCTACTTTGCTGACAAGGTGCTCGACGGCAAGCGGGAGACCCGCTGGATCCCGGACTTCCGTCAGCCCAAGCAGCGATGGTTTGAGATCGATCAGGGCGAAGCGGTGACCATCAAGACCATCACCACCCAGATCACCGCGCCCAAGAACAACGGGATCCCGCTGGACAAGCTGATCCTCACGGTGCGTTATCAGGACGCCGCTGGCCAGTGGCAGACGCTGACCGAGCTGTCGGCGGCCGAGGCCAACCAGGGCTTTGCCGTGGACAAGACCGCTCGCCAGTGGCGCTTCGAGTTCAGCCAGCAGCGCGGCAACTTCTCCGTGCGCCGGGTTGAGATGAGCCAGTAACCCGGAATAAGCCGTTGAAGCCGCCGTTGGGCGGCTTCTTTTTGAACCCCGTTATCGAGCAGAACAATGACTTTAGGACGTTCTCTATCCCTGGCCGCCGGCGGCTCCCTGCTGCTGGCAGGCTGTGGCACGGCCGAGCAACACCTGCATACGCCATCGACGAAGGCCCCCAACCTGCTGATCATCTACGCCGATGATCTGGGCTACGGCGATCTGGCTATTCAGAATCCCAACGCCAAGCTGACCACACCGAACCTGGATCAGCTGGCCCGTGAAGGGATCCGCTTTACCGATGCCCACGCCTCCTCGGCGGTGTGTACCCCCAGCCGCTACGCCCTGTTGACCGGCAACTACCACTGGCGCCGGGGCCATGGCATTGTCGGCAGCTTCGATCCCTCCTATTTCAATCCCGGTGAATACACCCTGCCGCGGATGTTGCAGCAGGCCGGCTACCATACCGCCGCTTTTGGCAAGTGGCACCTGGGCTGGGACTGGGATGCGATCAAGCAACCCGGCGCCAAAGAGATCGGGGAAGGGCGTCAACGCTACTACCCGGCCGATGCCTTTGACTGGACTCAGCGCATTCCCGGTGGCCCGGTGGATCTGGGCTTCGATTATTACTTCGGTGAGGATGTGATCAACTTCCCGCCCTATACCTGGTTTGAAAATGACCGTGTCCTGGCCGCACCGACCCAGCAGCAGGAGTTCCATAAGACACCGCCGAAAGAGGGCGGCTGGGAAGCCCGGCCTGGACCGAGTGTGGCGGACTGGGATCCCTACACCGTGTTGCCGACGTTGGCAGAGAAAGGGGTGGAATACTTGAAGCAGCAGGATGGCAAGCAGCCGTTCTTCATGTACTTCTCCTTGCCGTCGCCCCATGCGCCGATCATCCCCAACGACGAGTTTGACGGCAAAACCCAGGCGGGCCCTTACGGTGACTTCGTCTACCAGACGGATCATGTGATTGGCCAGTTGCTGGACACCCTGGAAGCGCAGGGCCTGGCGGACAACACCATCGTGGTTTTCTCCTCCGACAATGGCGCGGAGAAGTACATGGTGCAGCGCTGGAACAAATATGGCCATGACAGCTCCGGCGGCCTGCGCGGCATGAAGCGGGATCTGTGGGAGGGGGGCCATCGAGTGCCGATGATCATCCGCTGGCCGGAAAAATTGGCCGGCGGCCAGGTGTTGGATCAGACCATCAGCCACGTCGATGTCATGGCGACCATGGCGGGCCTGACGGGCACACAACTGCCCGAGGATGCGGCACTGGACAGCTATGATCTGATCCCGTTGCTGATGGGGGAGTTGGGCGAGGCTCAGCTGCGTCAAGGCACGGTGCAGAATACCGGTCCCGGCGTGTACGCCATTCGCCAGGGGGACTGGTTGCTCATCGACCACCACACAGGCAGTCACAATAACAAGGTGCCCAAGGTGTACTGGACACTCAGCGGTACCGAGCCGGATGAAAAAAGTACTCAGGGTCACCTGTACAACTTAAAGGTCGATCTGGCTCAGAAGGACAACCTGTTCCAGCAATACCCAGAGCGGGCTGAGCAGATGAAAGAGCTGCTTCAGCGCTACCTTGATGACGGGCGCAGCGTGCGCCGTTAATGTCGCTTTTTTTCTCTTCATGACAAGCATGCCAGCCTGAAAATTCCGGGCTGGCATTGGATAGCGCAAGGAAAACATAATGATAAAAAACACCATGATGCTGGCTCCGCTGGCACTGTTCACCGGCCAGGCGCTGGCGGTGGACGTCGCACAACCGGCAAAGCCCAACATCATCCTGATGATGGCGGATGATCTGGGCTGGGGGGATGTCGGTTACCAGTGGGATACACCGATCGCGACGCCTGGCCTGGACGAGATGGCGGAGCAGGGGCTGCAGTTCTCCCGCTTCTACTCGGCGGCCCCGGTGTGCAGTCCGACCCGAGGGTCTCTGATGACCGGTCGTCATCCGTTCCGTTATGGGATCTACTTCGCCAATGTCGGCCATATGAAGCATGAAGAGATCACCGTCGCGGAGATGCTGCAAGACATGGGCTATGCCACCGGACACTTTGGTAAGTGGCACCTGGGCACCCTGACCAAGGACGTACTGGACGGTAACCGGGGGAGCAAAGTCCCGGAGCATTACTCGCCGCCATGGGAGCACGGTTTTGAGCGGGTGTTCAGCACCGAGTCGAAAGTGCCTACCTGGGATCCCCTGCTGAAACCCAAGAAGGGCCCCTACAAGTATGGTTGGGCCCCCATTGAGAACAAGGATGATGCGATCCCCTACGGCACCCATTACTGGAATGAGAAGGGCGAGTCGGTCACCGATAACACCGAGGGGGATGACTCCCGAGTGATTGTCGACCGGGTGATCCCCTTTATGCAGGAAGCGGTCGAGGCGGATCAACCGTTTTTCGCCGTGGTCTGGTTCCACACCCCGCACCTTCCCGTGGTGGCCGGTCCTGAGTACCTGGCGATGTACCCGGATGCACCGAGCCTGCACCATGCCAACTACTATGGCGCCGTGACCGCGATGGATGAGCAGATCGCCCGGATCAATGGGGAACTGGCGCGTTTGGGGATCAAGGACAATACCTTGATCGCCTTTACCTCGGACAACGGACCGGAGAGTCACCATCAGGGGGAGAAGATGCAGCCGGGCAGCGCCGGGCCGTTTCGTGATCGCAAGCGCAGCCTGTACGAAGGCGGCATTCGGGTGCCGGGCGTGATCGTCTGGCCGGATCAGATCGAAGCGGGCAGCGAAACCCGGTTCCACTCCAGTACCAGTGATTACCTGCCAACGATTTTGGAGATGGTGGGCGCCAGTCTGCCGGACGAGCGCCCCATCGATGGCGTCAGCCTGCTCCCGGCGTTTGCCAATCCCACGCTTGAACGGGACAGCGCCATTGGCTTTCGCAGTGGCCATGCCGCCGCCTGGTCCGATACCCGCTATAAGCTGGTGAAATCCGTCTCTCGTGATCTCAGACGTCAGGCCGATGAGTTGCTCAAGCTCAGCGATGGCCCGGCCACCTACGAGTTGTATGATCTGATCGCCGATCCTGCTGAGACCAAGGATCTGGCGGCGCAGATGTCGGAGCGGGTGAAGCAGATGGATCAGGCGCTGATCGCCTGGCTCGAGAACATGGCTGTCAGTGACAGTGGTGCGGATTATAACAACTAAAGATCTCAAACAATTATGACTTTTATACGTACGATCCCCAGCCTAGTGCTGGCGGCAACCTTTCAGGTTCAAGCCAGCGCCGAACAACCCAATGTGCTGTTTATTATCTCGGACGATCACAGCTACCAGGCCCAGGGGCATCTGGGGCTGGACAATATTCAGACACCCAATATCGATCGCCTAGCAGCAGCCGGTACCCACTTTACCCACACCTTTAACCAAGGGGCCTGGGCCGGGGCCGTGTGCGTGGCCAGCCGCTCCATGCTTAACTCCGGGGCTTTCCTCAATCGCGCCGAGTCCGCGCTGCGTACCTATCCGCAGTGGGCCGACTACATGAACGACGCCGGCTACGAAACCTATATGACCGGCAAGTGGCACGTCCCGGCGGTTGAGCCTGCTTTTAATCATATCGACTTTAAGAACTACCGTCGTGGCATGCCGCAAAGCCCCAACAGCTATAACCGTCCCTTGGATCAGGAAGATTTCGAAACGGGTTGGCAGCCGTGGGATCCGAAAGAGCTGGGTTTCTGGCGCGGTGGTGAGCACTGGACCGATGTGGTGTCCAATATCGCCATTCGACAACTTGAGGAACATAAAGAGCTGGATGCCCCCTTCTTTATGTACTTGGCTTTTAACGCTCCGCATGATCCGCGCCAGGCCCCGAAGGAGATCGTCGATCTCTACCCGGTCGAAGAGATGGTGGTGCCTGAGAGTTTCCTGCCGGTCTATCCGGATCTGGAAGAGGTGGGCTTGAGCAAGAGTCTGCGGGATGAGCGCCTGGCGCCCTTCCCACGAACCGAGTTTGCCATTCAGGTGCATCGCCGTGAGTACTATGCCTCCATCACCTACCTGGATCAGCACATCGGCCGTGTACTGGATGCCCTGGAAGCCAGTGGCCAGGCCGACAACACCTATATCGTCTACACCTCGGACCATGGCCTGTCGGTGGGTCACCATGGGATCTTGGGCAAGCAAAACATGTACGAGCACAGCATGCGCGTGCCCTTTGTGGTGACCGGTCCGGGCATTGAAGCCGGCAAGGTGATCGACACGCCTATCTACCTGCAGGATGTTATGCCCACGGTGTTGAACTGGGCGGGGATCCCGATCCCAGAGCATGTCGAGTTTAAGCCACTCAATCCTTTGATGGATGGCGAGAGCGATCGTCACTACGCCAACATCTACGGCCACTACCGTCACTTGCAACGGATGATCCGTCAGGATGAATGGAAGTTGATCGTCTACCCGGAGGCGAAGCGCCCCTTCCGACTGTTTAACCTGGAAAAGGATCCCTCGGAGATGAGTGATCTTTCCACCAACCCGGAATACCAAGGGAAGATGGACAGGTTGAAACGCGATCTGCACCAATTGCAAGTAGAGATGGGCGACTCGCTGGATCTGTCCGAACTGCTGCTCTAAGCCGTCACGGGCTTATCACGGTCAAGGCCCCGGGATCTTTCCCGGGGCCTTGTGCGTTTATAGCGGGCATGGACTGTGACATACCGTGCCGAAAACGCTCAATGGGTTAAGCTACGCTGTTGAGCTGCTGTCCCATCGAAACAGAAATGAGACAAAGCGTCATGGGTTGATATTCCTTGGCCAGCGCTCTGTGGCTCCAAGTTAGGCAGGTTTTGCTCAGTATCTAAGTCGATAGGGAAAAGGTCAGATCACCAAGGTGTCTGCCTGCTGGTTCAGGATCGCCAGGGCAGTGGCGATCTCATCGTTGAGTTCGTCCCCCAGCGCGAAGAACAGGCATAGGCCCTGGCGGTAATCTCGCTGCGCATCGCTGACTGCAACCTTGTGTAGCTGTCCTGCGGCCACCTTGGGGGCGGCGGTGGCGTTGGTCAGCAGGATCCAGCCATCCTGTTTCAGACACTCGATCGCCAACTCCAGCGTGGCGACACGCTGCACTTCATTGCCCAATACCATGCTGGCCAGCTCGCCGGGGGAGGTGGTTTGCAGCTGCAGTTGTGACAACAGTCGCAGCTCATCCATGGTGACCGCCTGCCGAGAGGCCAACGGCGAGTCCGGGTGGCAGTAGCTGGCCATTGCCATGCTGCCCAGATAGCGGGATTGCAGCCGAGCTTTGGTGCGCGGACTGTTCTCTGCCGCCATCAGTGCAAGCTGACAGGCGCCGGACTCGATGGCCTGGTAGGCGTCGTTGCGGCTGGCCATCACCAGATGGACGGTGAGTCTGGGGTAGTGTTGTTTGATCGCCGCCGTGGCTTCGGCAATCCAGGCTGGCGGGATCATGGCGTCGTAGTAGAGGGTCAGGGCATCCAGTGGCCGATCCAGCAGGGAGAAGGCGGCCAGTGAAAAATCCTGCACCTGTTTGGTGACATTGGCGGCCCGTGGATAGAGCTTGTGGGCCGCGGGGGTCGGCGTGGCTTTGCGTCCTTCGATGGTAAACAGGGCGACGCCAATGGTGTCCTCCAGTGTCATTACATGCTCTCGGATGGTACTGCGCTCCTTGTCGGTCGCGCGGGCGGCGGCACTGTAGGAGCCGTGTTGAAACACCAGGGTAAAGGCGTTGATCTGCTCTATCGATATCATCAACTGGATTGGTCGAGTTAGGGAGTAAATCATTCTAACGCTGAAACAAAAAGGCGCCAAGCTGTGAGCTTGACGCCTTTGTTTGCCACTGTCCCAATCTGTTGTTGAATGTGTAATTTGCTTTTAAGTGATG
Source organism: Ferrimonas sp. YIN67 (assembly GCF_057219095.1). Taxonomy (NCBI): domain Bacteria; kingdom Pseudomonadati; phylum Pseudomonadota; class Gammaproteobacteria; order Alteromonadales; family Ferrimonadaceae; genus Ferrimonas; species Ferrimonas sp. YIN67. The sequence goes on along the minus strand of NZ_JBXVVJ010000010.1, from coordinate 136,671 downwards.
ACTTTACGCATCAATCAAGTCCGATGCCGCGCTGGCGGCGGCAGCCAAAGAGGGCAGGCCCTCTCTGGACTCTCCCGGCCTCCATCGTCGCAAAATCCTTGCTCCCATGGCCTGATTCTGCGGCACCGGTGCGAGTCGGCGTCCTGCCTCCGCGCACCGCTCCGGCCATCCTTGGCCCTCGGCCTTGACTCAATCCATTCCGCTCTGGCGACTCAAAGTCGGCGAAAAACGGGTGGATCATCGAGGTTTGTCATCAAAATCTGCATATTGGCTCGCCAACAACCCCTTGCGATAGAGCCTTTGTCTCTCTGCCAAGCACGGCTTATAGGCAGGGGCGATCCTTATGCCTGGCCGTCAGCGCTTATTCTTGGTTCAGGATCTCTGCCGCTTGGCGGAAGTAGGCCGGGATCTTGATCTCACCATAAGGCGGGATGTAGGAGACGGCGGAGAAGTAGACTGCAGCAAAATCACGTTCGGGATCGATGTAGATCCCCTGGCCGGTATTGCCGTGCTTGTACATGGCGCCATCCTCATAGAACCAGTCAAACTGGTAGCCCGCCTTCACCGGCTTCTCACCGGAAATGGCGATGGCCTGACCCTCTTTGGCACCGCCGACAAAGGCCGTGGCGTCACCGGAGGCGCGGATCTGCTCCAGCAAGGTTGGGGTCACCACTTGCTCATGGGCCACCTTGTTCCAGCTTGGGGTATACATCGCCGCGTACTTGGCGAAATCTTCCAGTGTTGAGGAGACTATCCCCAGATTGAGCGGCGTACCATCCTGGGACAGGTGCATCGCCAGTGGCATGCGTGCGCCGAGCTTGCCCCAAATGCGCTCTTCAACCACGTCGGATACCCGCTTGCCGGTCACTTCCTGGATGATCATCCCCAGCACATGGGTGTTGAGGGAGGAGTAGCGCAGGCGCTCGCCCGGCTGTTCATCTTGCAGCGGTTGGACGTCGCGCAACGCGTCGAGCCAGTGGGGACGTTCGATGGAAGTGTCGGTCGAGGTGACGGTGCTGCCGACGAAGCGGACAAAGACGCCGTCGGGATCGAGGATCGACGAGTTGGTCTCTTCGTGATCCAGACCGGCGGTGTGGTTGAGCAGGTTCAGCACCGTTGGTTGATCCCATGCTGTGCCTTTGAGGGCCTTGGCGTACTGGGTAACCGGGGCATTGACGTCGATTTTGCCCTCTTCAATCAGCATCGCCATCACCAGGCCGGTCAGCGTCTTGGCGGAGGACATCCAGATATGCATGTCGGTTGGGCTCATGCCCGGGTAGGATTCGTACACCACCTCACCCTTGTGGATCATCATCACGCCCTGACTGCGGAACAGCGGATCCACCACATAGTCATTCAGGCTCATCGGCCCCTTGCTGTCGGTCTCCACCAGGATCTCGCCGATCTCGGCTTTGAGGTTGCGCTTGAGGATCTTCTGCTCAGGGTGAGGATTGATCAGATCAGTGCGCATCACCGATGACCAGTTGGTCAGGTAATAGAGGGTATGGTCGCCGCCCATCTGGGCGTGGAAGCTTTCGAAGCTGTCGTAGGCCCCCTGGATAAAATCCGCGTCAAAGCCCTCTTTGGCTTGGGTGACCGGCATGGTCAGCTGGGCACCGGGTGCCGCCAGATATTTCGCCAGTGGATGATCGGCCGGAACGGCTGCCAGGGTGGCAGTACTGGTGAACGACATGACCGCCAGTGTCAGTGCCTTGATGTTCGACTTTTTGGTCATCACTCTTCCTCTTGAGATTGCGTCAGGACATTTCGCTTTTTAGGGATTCTATCGGTCCGGTTGGTCGGCACAATGCGATTGTGTAGGGGAGAACCCAACAAATGTCGTGATGATTCTGGCACCCTGGTAGAATTTTGAGGTATGCCTATCGATGGTGTTAGTAAATTAATCCATCCTTCCGTTTTGCGGGCACTTACATTCGCGAGCTGTAGGTCTCTGTGTTTACACAGGTCTGTGAGCCAGACACTTCCAATCTTTGTCCTTGAATTATTAGGCTGCCACTTAATTTAACACATTGATAGTAAGGGTGTTTTGTGGGTGGCACGCACTCATAAGGCGATACAAGGGCGACTTGCCACCGCGCCCATGGGTCTCACCGATGATGGCTGAACACGGCCAGACGAAATTCATCATTATCCTAGTGGATGATATGGGCGACTCGCTGGATCTGTCCGAACTGCTGCTCTAAGCCGTCACGGGCTTATCACGGTCAAGGCCCCGGGATGTTTCCCGGGGCCTTGTGCGTTTATGGCGGGCATGGCCATCGACAGAGGGTGCCGACCGGTCCGAAAACATCCGCCGCCAAGATCCCTGTCAGGGAGCAAGTGTGTGGGTCAAGGCACGCAGGCATCGGACCGTAATGATCGGTAATAGTGAGTAAAAGTGGAAACGCCGTCACCCATATCACGTTAGTGGTGGCCCCCCTGCTGCTAGGATTGACGGCAATGCCAGCGCCATGGCGAAACAACTATAAAACAAAGAATAATGGAGTTATTCGTGTCAAACGCCGTTCCCTTTCCCCGCCTGTCATTATTGACGGGCTGTCTCCTGGCCAGCTTTTCGCTGCCCACAGTGGCTGCCCCTGCACATGGGGCCATGGACGCTCCGACGCAAGATGTCTTGATGGCCGGTGGTGTCGATCTTAATGCCACCCGAGCCCAGCGGACCGAGTGGTTCCGCGATGCCAAGTTCGGCATGTTCATCCATTGGGGCGTGTACGCCATGTGGGAGGGCCAGTATCAGGGCAACGATACCCAGCGCTACGCCGAGTGGATCTGGAACAATGCGCAGATCCCCGCCAACGAATACATCGAGATGGGCAACCAGTTTAACCCGGTCAATTACGATCCCAAGGCCTGGGCCGAGATGGCCGAGCAGGCGGGCATGACCTATATGGTGATCACCGCCAAGCACCACGACGGCTGGGCGCTGTGGGACACCGAAACCTCGAACTGGGGGGTCAAAGACACCCCATGGGGCAAAGATCTACTGGGGCCACTGAAAGACGCGGCGACCAATGCGGGCCTGCGCTTTGGCTTGTACTATTCCCAGTCGATGGATTGGGGGAACCATGGCGATGCCGGTGGCGCCCACTGGGATAAGAGCTTCAGCCCCTATCCGCACATGGATAAAGCGCAGTGGCCCGAGCGGGTGGAGCAGTACCATGCCGAGATCGCCCGTCCTCAGGTGGATGAGTTGACCACCCGCTACGGCGAACTGGATATCTTCTGGTGGGACATGGCCGCCAACATTACCGATCGCCAGGGTCAGCAGCTGGCCGATATCCTCTGGGGTAACCAGCCGCACATCGTTTCCAATGGCCGCCTGACCAGTCGCTTCAACACCCTGGACTACGGCGATTTCGATACCCATGAGCAGTCCATTCCTGCGGTCCCTCAGCTGGACAGCCATTGGGAAAGCTGCATGACCATGAACCACACCTGGGGTTACCGGATCTCGGATCATGACTGGAAGAGCACCACCACCTTGATCCACAACCTGACCGGTGTGGTGGCCAAGGGCGGTAACTACCTGCTCAATATCGGGCCTAAGCCGGATGGCACCTTCCCGCAGGCGTCGATCGACCGTTTGCAGGAGATCGGCCAGTGGATGGAGGTGAACGGCGACGCCATTCATGGTACCGAGGCCACGCCATTTCAGTTCCAGCAGGCGTTTAATGGTGCGGTGACCCGGCGTCAGCACGACAAGGGCACCACCTTGTACCTGCACGTCTACGACTGGCCATCCGATGGCGAGCTGCGCGTATTGGGTGTGGGCAACGACAAGCTCAACGCCTACCTGTTGGCGGACGACAAGCGCAGCGCGCTGAGCGTCAACCGCGACGACAAAGGCGTCACCATCGCCGTGGGCGGTGAGGCGCCGGATCCCCACAGCAGCACCGTGGTTCTGGAAGTAACCGGCGAGCTGGAGATCTTCGAGGTGGGCGGGGTGATGACCGCCGATGGCATGGTCCTGCGGGCGCTGGACGCCCAGCGAAAAGGCGCCAAGTACGAGCCATGGCACAACAGTGTGATGGACTGGCAGGGGCAAGAGACCTCACTGAGCTGGACCGTAGACTTTAGCGAGCCGGGCCGCTACGCCATCGAGATGCTCTATGGCAACAACGACGATGCGTATTTGAATTTAGAGCTGGGCGAATACCAGAGCGAGTTGTGGCTGCCCGCCACAGGCGAAACCAACATGCGCTACAAGTATCTCAAACCCTTCACTGTGGGCGAGTTGGTGGTGAAGCAAGGCGGTGAGCAAACCTTGACCCTGACGCCGCGCAACGGCAGCGCGCCGGTCAATGTGTCGGATCTGACCATCAAGCACCTGCCCGATGCGCTACAGCGCCCGGACGGCAATATCGCCCTCAACGCGCTCAGCGCCGAGTACTCGGGCAAGGCGCCAGTGCGTCACGGTGCCCGTCACCTGCTTGAGGGTCAAAAAGAGACGTTCAACTGGGTGTCCACCATTACCCGTCAGGCCGGCCAGTTCGATGCGGTGATCCGCTATCAGAGTGAGCAGGCGCAGCAGTTGGCGATCTGGGTCGGCAAGCAACGCTACGACTTTACCCTGCCGGCCACCGGCGCTTTTGTTGAGCCATTGGATATTCACCTTGGTCAGCTCAACCTGAGCGATTCCGGTGCCACGCCGATCCGCATGGAAGTGACGGCCACTGGCACCATGGATTTCCATGGCATCGAGTTGTACGAAGCCAATTTCTTCGCCGGGGCACATGACGAGGGGCAGGCTAACCAACCCGCGTTAGTCACCCAGTTCCCCATCGCCCGTGCGGCACACAGCCGTATCGATAAAGGTCAGCATCCGCAGGCCTATTTCGCCGACAAGGTGTTGGATGGCGACAGCGAGACCCGCTGGCAGCCCCATCCGCGCCAGTCGAAGCAGCGCTGGTTCGAGATCGATCACGGTGAAGCGGTGGACATTAAGTCCATTCGCACTGAGATCACGGCCCTTAAGCGCCATGGCAAGGTACTCGATGCGTTGATGATGACGGTGCGCTATCAGGACGAGCAGGGCGAGTGGCAGACGCTGACCAGCCTGCCGGCATCCCAAGCCAACCAAGGGTTTACCGTCGATCAGAAAGCGCGCAACTGGCGTTTCGAGTTCAGCTCAAAGGGGCCGATCTTCTCCGTACGTCAGGTTGAGATGACGCAATAATCTTCTCAGTCTAAATCGTAAAGCCGCCTGAGGGCGGCTTTTTGCTGCTTGCAGATCTCGAGTCGAACCGAGGCAACCGGCCGCGTGCGGTCTGTGCCAGTGGCTGGCGGATTGGACCTGGTACGCCGTGGTATGGCTGAGCCAAACGGTGATGTCGTATTGGTGACGTCCCCTTTCACCTCCCCCCGTCGGCAGGCAGGAGAGGCAAGGAGTTGAAGAGATGATAAAGGGAAGATAAGGCTTTAATACGGCAGTGATGTGGCCAAAGATTGAAACCTCTTGTTACGTTGGCGGCTTTACCGCCTAAAGCGGTGTTCGGGATCACAAGATCGCTGCCAACGCATTTCCGCATATGACGCAACCATGGCCCGGACGACCTCTGCTTACAATGCAAACATTTAACATTCTTTAAGTGTTTGTGGGTGGTTTGTTTTTGTTGTGACTTCATAATGATACGCGAAGGATTCGGCCTTGACGGCGGTGCGGGAAAGTGGATTGACGGACCGGGAAGAAAGCGCCTGGCTCTTCAATTAATGCCCCACAAAAAAATGACAAGGAATGTGTATGAGCAAGTTAACAACTGCTTTGGTTGCGGCGGGAATGGCAACTGGGTTGGCGATGCCCGTTGCGGTCGCGAGTGAAGATCACACGAATTTTATCGTTATCCTGGTGGACGACCTTGGTTACGATGAAGTGGGTTACATGGGATCGGACGATATTTTCAGCCCGAATATCGATGCCTTGGCCGCCCAGGGCACCCACTTTACTCAGGGCTATGTGACCTCTTCGGTTTGTGGCCCTTCACGAGCCGGGCTTCTCTCTGGGCGTTATCAGGATCGTATCGGGATCTGGGGCAACTTTGGGTCCAAGGCGACCAAAGGGTTTCCGCTCAACCAACCGATGTTGCAGGACACCCTGAAAGAGGCCGGCTATCGCACTGGTGCCATCGGCAAGTGGCATTTTGGTATGAAGGAGCAGTATCGGCCCTGGAATCGAAACTTCGATTATTTCTACGGTTTCCTGGCGGGTGGACACGGTTACTACGTGGCCCGTGACAGTTATAAAGCCAAAAAAGATGAATGGCCGATCCACCGAAATGAGGGAATTGTCGATTACCAGCAAGGCAATTACCTGACCGACGAATTCAGCCGTGAAGCGGTGGAGTTTATCGAACGAAATAAGGATGATCCCTTCTTCCTCTACCTGGCCTACAACGCCGTGCACTATCCCTGGGTGGCCCCACAAAGCTATATCGATCGGGTTGATGCCATGAAGGAGGGGCCGTTTGAAAATGATCTGCGCCGCATTTTGTCGGCCATGATGCTGTCGGTGGATGACGGTGTGGGTCGGATCAATGAGACCCTTGAGCGTCTGGGACTGGACGACAATACCGCCATTATTTTCCTTTCCGACAACGGCTATCAGACCAAGCTGCGACGCAAAGAACCGGAAAATCTCGCCGGGAATCCGGCCGAGCTGCGCGGTTTTAAGGGCGACACCTATGAAGGCGGGATCCGCATCCCCTTCCTGGTGAAGTGGCCAGAAGTGGTGCCGGCGGGACAGAAATATGAACAGCCGGTGATCTCCTTGGATATTGCGGCCACCATCACCCGTTCCATTGGGCTGGACGATCCCAGCACGGGGTACGATGGCGTAAACCTCATCCCCTATCTCAATGGCAGTAAACAGGAAGCGCCCCATGATTGGCTGTTCTTCCGTTATGTCCATGATGTCGCCTACCGTAAGGGGGACTGGGTACTGACCTGGAACGATCAGTTTAAAACGGCCGGGGAGACCAGTTCCCGAGGCAAACTGGATCTCGATACGGTCAATGCCATGTTGTTTAACCTGAACGAGGACGTGGGTCAGAAAACCGATGTTCGGCGCCAGTATCCGGAGAAGTTCCAGGAGCTCCATAAGGAATATCTGGATCTCATTGAGACGTTTCCGGATCCGGAGTTTCCACCCCTGTTTACGACCCCCTATACGGTCAAACACGCCGAGGATCTCTAAACCCTGCAGGCCGGGCATACGGTGATAACGTGGCCCGGCTCTCTTAACCAAGGAGCGGCGACAGCCGTCTGGTCTTTATGAATGGTCAGCCCTGTTTCACTTTGATTGGCGGGCTGCTGCTGGCCAGTAGCCTGTCGTTGCAAGCCGCACAGCGGCCCAACATCCTTTTTGTCATGAGTGACGACCATGCCGCTCACGCCATCGGCGCTTACGGCTCGCGGCTTGCCGCGTTAAACCCGACGCCTGTGCTGGATCAGCTTGCTGCCGGTGGGGTGGTCTTTGACAATGCCTACAGCAGTAACGCTATCTGTACCCCGAGTCGTGCCGCGATCTTAACTGGCCAGTATGCCCATGTGAACGGTGTCTTTGATCTTGGGGGACATTTGCCCCAAGCCAAGCAGTACCTGCCTCAACAGATGCGTAAGCTGGGGTATGAAACCGCGATGATCGGAAAGTGGCACCTGCGTACCGAACCTGACTTTGATTTCTATAAGGTTTTACGTCACCAGGGGGACTATTTCGACCCCTGGTTTGCATCCAGTGAGTCGCCACTGCCCTTCAAACAGCAAAAGGGACCGCATCGAAACCAGGTCGGAACGGTAGAGCGGATCCCCGGTCACTCCAGTGATGTGATCACCGACATCGCCCTGGAGTGGTTGGCTCAGCGTGACAAGGAGAAGCCTTTTTTCCTGATGCACCACTACAAGGCGCCCCACGATATGTTCGAGTATGCGCCGCGTTATCAAGATTATCTGGCTGGTGTGGTCATCCCGCAGCCAAAGACCCTGCAGTTGACCATGGACAAGAAGTTCGGCTCCGTGGCCCTGCGAGGTCAAGATCAGGAACTGGTAACCTTTGTCGGCTCCTCGGTATCCAGGCGTAACTCGGTGCGTAATATGGGCAGGCATATGAAGATCGATCCCGCGCTCTCTGATGAGGCGTATATGCAGGCGTCTTACCAGGAGTACCTCAAACGCTACCTGCGCTGCGTCAAGGGGGTCGATGATAATCTGGGCCGGCTATTTGCCTATCTCAAGGCCTCGGGACAGTGGGACAACACGCTGATTGTTTACACCTCGGATCAGGGGATGATGTTGGGGGAGCACGACTTTATCGATAAGCGCTGGATGTATGAGGAGTCGATGAAGCTCCCCCTGATCATGCACTACCCGGGAATGATCGCCGGGGACAGACGCAGTGATCTATTGATCAACCATACCGATTTTGCCCCCACCCTGATTGAGTTTGCCGGGGGCGAGGTCCCCGAGTCGATGCAGGGAATGAGCTTTGTCAGTGAGCTGGAGGGGCAACGACCGGAGCATTGGCGAGAGGCGACCTACTATCGCTATTGGATGCATATGGCCCATAACCATAACAATCCGGCCCACTTTGGTCTGCGCACTCAGCGATACAAGTTGATCTTCTATTACGGGGTGCGGCAAAACAAACCTCATGATGACAAGCATCCCCAGACACCGGCGGCTTGGGAACTGTATGATCTGCAACGGGACCCCGAGGAAACGACTAACCAGTACGATAATCCGGAGTACAGGGAGGTGATTGTCCGGCTTAAGCAAAAGCTGATCACCCTGAGGGAGGAGGTGGGGGAAGACGATGCGAAAAACTACCCGCACATTCAGTCAATCATTGATGCCCACTGGAATGATTGACGGCGAATGGATGGGCGTTGGTCTGCCTCGCTTATGTCCGGAGCTTAACGCGGGATCGACAGTGCATTTGTTAGGCGCGGATCCGTGCTCTTTGCTTTGCCGGTGAACAATCGGGCTGGATATTTTTACTCAGGGGTTCACACTGGCTGAACAATGAGTGACTAAGTGGGGTGGGTATGGCGTTATCGGATTACCCCGATGAGCCGGTGATCAGCGTCGGCGGTACCATGGCCTGGCAGAACAGTCCGGCCCATGGCGTATTACGAAAACGGTTGCGCCATGTTGGATCTGCGGAGGCGGGTTTGGTGACGGCTTTGGTCCAGTTTCGACCCGGGGCCTGCTTTGATCGGCACCCCCATCCCGATGGGGAAGAGATCCTGGTGCTCGACGGCGTCTTTTCCGATGAAGAAGGCAATTATCCTGCGGGCAGTTACCTGCTCAACCCCGATGGTAGCCACCATCGTCCCTTCTCCGAAACCGGTTGCCTGTTGCTGGTCAAGCTGCGGCAATACACAGGCTCAGGAAGGCAGAAGTGGGTGCTGGACAGTGGTACGCAGCCCTGGCTACCCACGTCATGCAACGGCGTCTCCAGCAAGCTTCTCTATCAACAGCCCGGTTTTCCAGAGCGGATCCAGCTTTTTCGGCTCAGGCCTGGCGCCCGTTTAAGGGAGCTTCGTCATCCCAAGGGGGCGGAGATCTTTGTGCTGGAGGGGGAGGTGCAGGATGGGGAGCAAACCTACGGCCCCGAGACCCTGATCCGACTGCCGGTCGGCCATTGCCACAGTCCGGCCAGTGCGTCGGGCTGCGTGGTGTATTGCAAACAGGGCTAGGAACGGACCTGGAGGGAGTCAAAAAACACGCCGCGCAGATGCGCGGCGTGTTTCTACCGTGGCAAAAGTGCGACTTAGCCGAGCCACTGCCACCAGACAAACAGGGCGGCAAAGCTGAACAGGAAGATCAAGCCGGTCAGGGACCAGGCGCGCATCAGTTTGCCGGGGCGCAGTGCCGGATCCGTATGGGGCGCTTTGACCAGGGCATGGTTCATCCAGGCGACGAAGGGGGTGGTGAGGAAGGCCATGATCATGGCGAACTTCAGCATGCCCAAAAGGCTGCCAGGAAACAGCATTACCATGCTCAATGCCAGCAGGGTGTTGGTCAGCACCAGGGGGCGGCTCTCGGTATGATCCGGATCCGTCCCCTTGAGGTTGCCCCAGGCGGCACAGCTGACCCGGCTGTAGCCGTCGATACAGGTCAGGGCCGAGCTGAAGATGCAGCACACGGCCGCCACGATCACCACCAGCTTGATGGTGTCACCGAAGATCATGGCGTAAGCGTCGGCCAGTTGCCCGGCAAAGCCGGCACCGCTTTTTGACAGTTCGATGCCACTGCCGTGCATCAATTGCACCCCGATGGCCAGGAAACACAGGGCCAGGAAGGCGGTGCCTATGTAGCCCACATTCATATCAAACAGCACGTTCTTCATAACGGGGCGCTGGCCCTGGTATTGGCTGCGAGACCACACCGAGTTCATGGCGGAGATCTCCACCGGAGCAGGCATCCAGCCCATCAGGGAGATGAGGAAGCCCAGGGAAGCCAGGGTCCAGGGCGAGGGGCCGACAAAGTCTGCCGGCGCCACGGGCGTGCGGCTCAGGGCGAGGCCGGCGACGATCAGCGTCAGTACGGCCAGCAGGGCAACCACGGATTTGGTTACCCTGTCGACCATGCGGTAATGGCCCAGCAGGATGATGCTCAGACAGATCGCCGCCAGGGAGACGGTGATCAGCTGTTGCGGTACCCCGGGGAGTAGCCACATCAGCAGGGCGGTGGTCAGGCCCAGCAGGGCGGCGATGTTTACTACCCCGGCAAACAGGTTCAGGCCCAGGAAGAGGGCCAGTACCGGTTTGCCCAGCCGAGCGTAGCCGGCCAGCAGGGACTCTCCTGTCATGGCGCTGTAGCGGGCGCCGTATTGGAAGAAAGGATACTTAAGCAGGTTCACCAGGATAATCAGGGCAGCCAGCTGCCAGCCATACAGGGCGCCAGCCTGGGTTGAGGCCACCAGGTGTGAGCCGCCGATGGCGGCGGCGGCCATCATGATCCCCGGGCCCAGTATGGCCACCCCGCGACGGGTTATGGGGGCATCGAGGGTTTGAGCAGTTTGTGTCATGGCAATCATCCTTATTGCATTTTTATTCTAATTTGGATGTCTGGCCATCCGTTTTCAGCCAAAGTACCTAATCACTCAGAGCCTTAGCAAGTGGAAATTACGCTGGTCGGTCAAGTGGTTGCGACCAAAGTCTAAGCAACACCCTGGAATCGGGTTCATAACGGTGAAATTGAACTTAAATCCAATTAAAACATACCGTTAACATCCTTTGGCTGTTCAGGGATCGCCGGATGTTTGACTAAGGTCGATCTTCCTCACAGTTTTTCTCTTGCTAGGTTAGCTGCTGACTATTCCAACAAATGGAAACGGGGAGCGGTTATGGCTTTTGAAAGCAATGAACAGGCGAAAGCGTACTGGCGGGAAAATATCCGCCTGATGCTGGGTCTTCTGGCGGTCTGGTTTGTGGTGTCCTACGGATTTGGGATCCTGCTGGTCGACGTACTGAATATGGTGCACCTGGGGGGCTTTAAGCTCGGCTTCTGGTTTGCGCAGCAGGGGGCCATCTATGTCTTTGTGGCGCTCATCTTTGTCTACGTATTCAAGATGAATGCGCTGGACAAAAAGTACAACGTACACGAGGACTGATGCGATGGATCTGCAAACACTCACTTACATCGTGGTGGGCGCGACCTTTGCCCTCTACATTGGCATCGCGATCTGGGCCAAGGCCGGATCCACCAAGGAGTTCTATGTGGCCGGTGGTGGTGTACACCCCATTGCTAACGGCATGGCGACGGCGGCGGACTGGATGTCGGCCGCCTCCTTCCTCTCCATGGCGGGCCTTATTGCCTTTATGGGTTATGACGGCGCCGTCTACCTGATGGGCTGGACCGGTGGCTATGTGCTGTTGGCCCTGTGCCTGGCCCCTTACCTGCGCAAATTCGGCAAGTTCACCGTGCCGGACTTTATCGGTGATCGTTACTACTCCCAGACCGCCCGGACCGTGGCGGTGATCTGCGCCATCTTCGTTTGCTTTACCTATGTGGCAGGCCAGATGCGGGGCGTGGGCGTGGTGTTCTCCCGTTTCCTTGAGGTGGACGTCACGACCGGGGTGATCATCGGCATGGTGGTGGTGTTCTTCTACGCCGTACTCGGCGGCATGAAGGGGATCACTTACACCCAGGTGGCCCAGTACGTGGTGCTGATCACCGCCTACCTGGTACCGGCCGTGTTCATCTCCATTATGCTGACCGGCAATACCTTCCCTCAGATCGGCTTCGGCTCTGAACTGCTCAGCGAGCCGGGGGTCTCGGTGCTGGATAAACTCGATGGCCTGATGGCGGAATTGGGCTTTAGTCAGTATACCGACGGCTCCAAGTCCACTGTGGATGTCTTCTTTATCACCGCCGCCCTGATGGTGGGTACCGCTGGCCTGCCTCACGTGATCGTGCGCTTTTTCACCGTGCCTAAGGTCTCCGATGCACGGATCTCCGCCGGTTGGGCCCTGGTGTTTATCGCCCTGCTGTACACCACGGCTCCGGCGGTCGCGGCATTTGCCCGGATCAACATGATTGACACCATCAACGGCAGTGACGGTCAGGGGACCCTGTACTCAGAGCGTCCCCAGTGGATCAAGAACTGGGAGCAGACCGGTCTGATCGGTTTCTCCGGTGCCGATGACAAGGTTAAGGCGACTGGTGATGGCGCGCAGAAGGCCGAGCAGGGAGTGATGTTCTACTCCGGTGATGAACGCAACAACATGAAGATCGACCGGGATATCATGGTGCTGGCCAACCCAGAGATCGCCAAGTTGCCCAACTGGGTGATCGCCCTGGTGGCAGCGGGCGGGATCGCGGCGGCCCTGTCGACCTCGGCAGGCCTGTTGCTGGTGATCTCCACCTCCATCTCGCACGATCTGCTCAAACGGAACCTGATGCCCAATATCTCCGACAGGCAGGAGTTGACCTACGCACGGATCGCAGCGGCCGTCGCCATCTGTATTGCCGGTTATCTTGGGATCAATCCACCCGGCTTCGTGGCGCAGGTGGTCGCCTTTGCCTTCGGCCTTGCCGCGTCCTCCTTCTTCCCGGCCATCATCATGGGGATCTTCTCCAAGAAGATGAACAAGGAGGGGGCGATTGCCGGCATGATCGTGGGGATCACCTTCACCGCGGGCTACATCCTGGCGTACAAGGGCGTGTTCTTCGAGCCGCTGATCGCCAACAAGCCCGAGAACTGGCTGTTTGGGATCTCCCCGGAAGGGATCGGAACCTTGGGCATGGTGCTGAACTTCATCGTCGCCTTTGCCGTGAGCAAGGTAACGGCAGAGACTCCAGAAGATGTGCAGGATCTGGTGGAAAGCATCCGTTTCCCGAAAGGATCCGGCGCCGCCACACACCACTAAAAGGGGCATAGCGCTCAATCAAAAGGGCAGCCCTATGGGTTGCCCTTTGGCGCTTTAGGCGGCTAACGTGAGAAAAAGGATGCGCACTAGAATTCCAATAAATAACAGGACAATACCACTTCGGTACAGGCGAAACTCAGCCATATTGAGGTCTTTGAGCTGGCCGATCCAGATCTGCATAAGGGCCCGCCAACGACCGGTACGGCGAATGTAGAGCCCCAGAGTCAACAGCACCATGGCCGCTCCGGCCAGCAACAAACACGCTTGAATGAGTTCGAGCACAACACTCTCCTTGTTGATTTTTATGTATACCAATCGTACTCAGTATTTGAACGATTCAGAAGCCTTCTCGCAGGGCTGATGAAAAAGCGCCCGAATTCACAATGAGCGCTGCGTTAGCCAAGCTTGCTTTAGAGCCACTAGAGCGTCGTTTGACTGCCTTGCCTAAAGCTCTTTATCTATCAGCTGAATGAGTAAATACTGGGTGTGATTGGTCTTTTTCAGGGAATTGAGAGGCATACATGAACACATCCGAACTGGCCCCGATCGAGGATTTCCTGGCGAGCCTGGTGCCCTTCGATCAGCTTACTCCCGAGGCACTGGCCAGCGCCGCCCGGGGAATAGAGATCGCTTACTATGCCAAGGCCCAGGGACAGGTGCCGGTGGATTATCAGCATCCCAATCTCTATATCGTCCGCAACGGCGCCTTCGAGGTGCACAGCGAAGCGGGGGATCTTCTGGACCGTCTGGGAGAGGGGGATTACTTCGGTTTCCCTTCACTGTTGACCGGTGAGGCAGTGAGTAATGTGATCCGGGTGCTGGAGGATGGCCTGGTCTATATCCTTAGCGAGCCGGCGTTTCAGGCCCTGCGCAGCGAAAGTCGGGAGTTTGATCGTTTCTTCAATCGCAAACACGCCGAGCGGTTACGCTACAGTGCCCGCTACCTGGCGCGGGATCATCAGAGCACAGCCCGGGTAAAAGCCGTGATGGCCAGCCCGGCCCACTGCATCGAGCCAGGTTGCAGTGTCCAGCTGGCGGCCCAGCGAATGACGGAGCATAGGATCAGTTGCCTGATGGTCACTCAGGAGGACAAATTGGTGGGGATCCTGACCGATCGGGATCTGCGCAGTCGGGTGCTGGCCCAGGGGCGAACCGCCGATAGCCAGCTGTCCGAAGTGATGACCCAGCCGACCCTGTCGGTTGCACCATCGACTCTGGTGTTCGAAGCCATGCTGATCATGAGTCGGCACAATATCCATCATCTGCCCGTGGTGGAGCAGGGTAAGCCTGTGGGCGTGGTGACTGTAACGGATCTGATCCGACTGCAGCGCTCCGATCCCCTCCACCTGATCGGCGAATTGGAGCGGCAGACTGATCGGGAGGAGGTGATCAAGCTGGCGGGTCAGTTCTCCGTGTTGATGCGCGCGCTGATCCAGGCCGATGCCCGCGCCGAGGAGATAGGTCGTGTGTTGACCTTGCTGACCGACACCCTGGCCCGTCGTCTGCTGGATCTGGCCCAGGCCGAGCTGGGTCCAGCCCCAATGCCCTGGTGTTGGCTCGCCTTTGGCTCCCAGGCGCGGATGGATCAGGCGGGCAAGTCCGATCAGGACAATGGCTTGCTGCTGGCTAGGGAGCCCAATGAGTCGGAACGCCTGTATTTCCATCAACTGGCAACCAAAGTCTGTGACGGACTCCACGAGGCGGGTTACGTCTATTGTCCTGGCGGGATCATGGCGATGAACCCCAAGTGGTGCCTCAGTGCCAAAGGTTGGGAAGGCCAGTTTCGGCGCTGGACCCAGGAGCCCGAGCCCATGGCGGTAATGCACGCCAGCATCTTCTTCGATCTGCGCCCGGTGGCGGGTAATATCACACTCGGACAACACTTGCAGCATGCGGTGCTGGAGCAGTGCAAGGGCAACCAGATCTTCCTGGCGATGATGGCGGCCAATGCCGGACAGCTCAGTCCCCCCCTGGGCTTCTTCCGTCAACTGGTGCTGGAGCGGGACGGTGAGCAGCGCAAGGCGCTGGATCTCAAGCACAAGGGCGTGACGATCATCAATGACATTGCCCGGATCTATGCCCTGGCCTGTGGCAGTACGGCGGTCAGTACCCCCAAGCGGATCCAGGCGGCGATGAAGGCGGGATTGCTTACCCGCAAAGACGCCCTGAATCTGGCCGATGCCCTGGAGTTTATCGCCTACCTGCGCCTGCAAAATCAAGGACGACAACTGGAAGCGGGTGAAATGCCCAGTAACTGGCTCCCTACCCGGCAGATCTCCGGGCTGCTTCGCCACCAGCTTAAGGACGCCTTTGCCGTGGTTGCCCGGGCCCAGGATGGCGTCAAGCTCAAATACGGGCGCACCTTATGATCAACACCCTGAGATTTCACTGGGCGCGACGGCGAAACCGAGTGCCAGCCCTGATCCCCTTCTTCGAAGCGGGCCCGCCGGATCTGAGCCTGGACTATCGCCGCGCGCCCCTGCTGGCCCTGGATCTGGAGTTGACCGGTTTAAATCCCCAGCAGGATGTCATCCTCTCCATCGCCTGCGTGCCAGTGGAAGCGGGCAGGGTGCAGTTGGACCGGGCCTGGCACCAGATCGTTCGCATCGACGGTGAGGTGGGTAACAGTTGCACCATTCACGGCATTCGCGATCTGGACATGGCCCAGGGGGACAGCCTGTGTAAAGCCCTGGCGGCTCTGGTGCCCCGGCTGGCGGGCCGGACTTTGATCTGCCACAACGCCCTGCTGGATCTCGCTTTTCTGCAAAAGGCGTTTCAGGAGTGTTTCGGCGCCGCCCCGCCACTGCTTGCCCTGGATACCCTGAAGATCGAACAGCGTCGTTTCGCCCGCCGTGGCGATACGCCCAGATCCGATGAATTGCGCCTGGGCAACTGTCGTGAGCGCTATGGCCTGCCCATCTACCCGGGCCATAATGCCCTGATCGACGCCATCGCCTGCGCCGAGGTGCTGCTGGCCCAGGCCAGCGCCATGGCAGGACGCAAGCCGCTGCCGATTACGGCCCTGCTGGGTTAGGGGGTTAGGGGGATTGCCGACGTGAGTGTGACAACTGGGGCGATCACCACAGATGCATTTCACCGGTATTCGCCAACTCGGGAGCGATGGCGCTTTCGAAGAGCAGGCAAGCTTGGGGACAATGGCTCTTCTGGCAGGATAAGAAACACAAACGGCGCCGAAGCGCCGTTGTGTTGGGAGGGGAGATCAGTCCCGCTCGATCTTGCCCTTGTATTTGCCCCAGCCGGAGGGGCCGACCTCGGCACTGATCTCGAGCCAGGTTTGGCGTAGCTCTTCGGCTTTCTCGGGCATTTGGCGCAGCAGGTTGTTTTGCTCGCCCATGTCGTCGGCCAGGTTGAACAGGCCCGGCTCCTCTTTCTTGTTCTGAACCAGTTTCCAGTCACCGTCACGGATCGCCCAGCTGTCACTGTAGCGCCAGAACAGGCGGTCATGAGGGGATTCGGTGGTTTGGCCGGATAGCACGGGCAGGATATTCTTACCATCGAGTTGCCACTCGGGATCGATCTCACCTCCTGCGAGCTTGACCGTGGTGGGGAAGAGATCCAGGGCGCTGATCATGGTGTCTGAGCGGGTTCCCGCGGGGATCACTTCAGCCAATTTGGCCGCGAAGGGAACGCGGATCGCCCCTTCAAAGGCACCGGCTTTTTCACCGCGCAGGGGGCCATTGCTGCCGCCATGCTCCCATTTGCCACCGTTGTCGGAGAACAGCACAATCATGGTGTTATGGGCGACGCCTTGCTCCTCGAGTTCTTTGAGGATCCGCCCGATATTGTTATCCATGTTGCTGATCATCGCGGCGATGGTCTGGCGCTTGCCCAGGTGTTTGAATCGGGCCAGATCTTCGTCCGGTGCCTGCATCGGCGCATGGGGCGCGTTGAAGGCCACTTCGAGGAAGAAGGGCTTATCGGCATTACGACGAATGAAGTCAACGGATTCCCGACCAAAGGCATCGGTCAGGTACTCATCTTCCCGCTCGACGAGTTGATCGTTGCGCCAAAGCAAACGGTTCGCATTGTCTTCGATGTAGTAGGTGGAGGCGCCGTTGTTGAAGCCAAAGTATTCGTCGAAACCGCGATTGTAGGGCTGAAACTCTTCATCTTTACCGTCATGGAACTTGCCTACCAGGCCGGTGTGGTAGCCCAGGGTCTGCAGGTACTCCTGGATCATCAGCTCGCTGGTTGCGGTGCCGCAATCCTGACATTTACGCCCGCCGTTCCCTTCATAGCCGAAGCGATGCTGGTAGCGGCCGGTATGGAAGCCAGCCCGGGATGGACCACAGACGGGGGCGGAGACGTAGGCCGTGGTCATGGCCACGCCGGCCTCGGCGATCTGATCCATATAAGGGGTTGGGATCTCGGTGGAGCCGTTGAAGCCGGTATCACCGTAGCCCAGGTCATCGGCGACGATCCAGAGGAAGTTGATGTGGTCGCTTTGCTCCGCAAGGGCGATGGGAGTGGTGCCCAGCAGGGCGGTGGCGATGGCCCAGGGCAGGACACTTGTGCGTGATGGCAGCATGCTCTATTGAATTTCCGTTTATACAAAGGGGTGTTTCAAGCAAAGTTACCACCACAAAAGCTGGCAAGCAGTTAACTTGGCATAGGTTTACTTGAATTTGTGTTATTTGCCGTATGTCTCTGTGAGAGCGGGAGCTGTAGGCAAGACAGGGGGGCTTGCCGGGGGAAACTCAAGATGATGGTGGGCACAGGGTACAACGGCGACCCTAGGATCGCCGTTGTACCATGCCGGGGCGGGTTTGAACTCAGTCCCGCTCGATTTTGCCCTTATGGCGGCCCCAGGCGGCAGGGCCGACTTCGGCGCTTTTCTCTAGCCAGTTTTTCCGCAACGCTTCCGCTTTCTCCGGCATGGTGCGCAGCAGGTTGTTCTGCTCGCCCATATCTTCGAGCAGGTTGAACAGGCCGGGTTCATCTTTCGCGTTCTGTACCAGTTTCCACTCGGTATCCCGAATGGCCCAGCTGTCGCCATAGCGCCAGAACAGCATTTCATGGGGGGACTCGGTGGTCTTACCGGACAGCACAGGCAGGATGTCCTTACCATCCAGGTTCCAGTCCGGCTCAATCTCACCCCCGGCCAGCTTGACCGTGGTCGGGAAGAGATCCAGGGAGCTGATCATGGTGTCGGAGCGGGTGCCGGCTGGGATCACGTCCGGCAGTTTGGCGGCGAAGGGAACCCGAATAGCGCCTTCGAAGGTGCCACCCTTTTCACCGCGCAGGGGGCCGTTGCTGCCGCCGTGCTGGAACTTGCCGCCGTTATCGGAGAAGAGCACGATCATGGTGTTATCGGCGATCCCCTGTTCTTCCAATTCATTGAGGATACGGCCGATGTTATCGTCCATGGCGCTGATCATCGCCGCCAGTTTCTGTCTATCGCCCAGATGTTTAAACGTTTCCAGGTAGTCATCCGGGGCCTGCATCGGCGCGTGGGGCGCGGTGAAGGCGACTTCCAGGAAGAAGGGCTTATCGGCGTTACGCTGAATGAAGCCGACGGCCTCACGGCCCATGGCGTGGGTCAGGTACTCGTCTTCCCGTTCGACCGGTTCGGCGTTGCGGCGCAGCATGCCTTTCTTATTGTCACCAATCCAGTAGGCAGACGCACCGTTATTAAAGCCGAAGTAGAAGTCGAAGCCGCGGTTATAGGGTTGGAATTTTTCCCCTTTGCCATCGTGGAACTTACCCACCATGCCCGTGTGGTAGTCCAGGGTCTGCAGGTACTCCTGGATCATGGTGATATCGGGCGGGGTGCCGCGCATCTCCGGCTGCGCCGGCCCTACGTTGCCTTCATAGCCCCAGCGGTGCTGATAGCGACCGGTATGGTAGCCCGCACGAGAGGGACCGCAAACGGGGGCCGTGACATAGGCCGTGGTCATGGCTACGCCAGCTTCGGCGATCTGATCCATAAAAGGGGTTGGGATCTCGGTGGAGCCGTTAAATCCGGTGTCGCCGTAGCCCAGATCGTCGGCGACGATCCAGATGAAGTTGATGTGCTCATTGGCGTCGGCCAGGGCGACGGGACTGGTGCTGAGCAGTCCGGCCGCGAGGGCGCCGTGCAGTGCATTTTTGCTGGTCGGCATCATAGTTGTTCTTCTACCTGTTGATGATGGGAACAAAAAGTCGAGTTAAATTAGCATGTCGGGTTCCGCATGAAAGCCGAGCTGACGTTGCTTTACGCGGATTTGAAAGGAAAGGCCGGACACATCACACGGTAGAGTGGTTGCCGAGAAAGGCGATATGCGTGAGTGGGATCCACGGCGAAGGGAGGTGACATTTGTGTTCGAGACACGAGGGGGCGTCGGAGAAAGGGCACCGCTGCGGTTGGCACGGTGCCCTTTTGATGAGTGTGCGAGTCGGCCTCAGGCCGCTTCTTGGCTCGTTTGGGTATTGGTATTCGCGCTCTTCCTGTCACGTTGCGTCGTGATGGCACAGCCAATGGCGATCCCCACAATCATGGCCGCGACGAAGGCGAGGGTGCCCAGGTTACCCAGCCCCAGGTTGGCCAGCGCCGGTCCAGGGCAGATCCCGGCCACGCCCCAGCCCAGGCCAAACAGCGCGCTACCTGCCAAGAGGGAGCGATCGATGCGGGTGGATTTGGGCTGATGGTAACGACACTCCAGTACAGGGGCGCGCTCGGCGGCCAGGCGTGGCTTGACTATGAAATGGTAGGTGGGCACGTAGATCCCCAGGGCACCGGCCATCACCAGCATCAGGGTCGGGTCCCAACTGCCATCCAGCAGGCCTTTGAGGTTGATAAAGCCGATCACCTTGGCCGGTTCGGCCAAACCGGAGAGGAATAAGCCCAGGCCAAACAGGGCACCGCAGATCAGGGCGCTCAGCATAGGAAGCAATTTTTTCATGACTGGGTTCCTTATCCGTGCAACAGGGTGGCGGCGAGGGCGGCACTGCCCATAAAGGTGGCGGTGGCCACCAGGGAGCGGATGGAGAGGCGGCCCAGGCCGCAGATCCCGTGGCCACTGGTGCAGCCATTGCCGATGAAGGCCCCCAGGCCCACCAGCAGGCCAGCGATGATCAGCAGCGGTAGGCTCACCAGGTTGTCGGCGCTGGTACCGCCGATCAGTGCGAGCAGGGAGCCACTGCCGATCAGGCCCAGCAGGAAGGCGTAGCGCCAGCCATTGCCCGGGGTGTTGGTCAGGGCACCGGCCAGGATCCCGCTGATCCCGGCGATGCGGCCGTTAAACAGCATCAGGCCGATGGCGGCGATACCGATCAAAACACCGCCCAGTAGGGCGGAAAGCAGTTCGTTCATTGTCGTTTCTCGTTAGCGGAACAAAGCCCGCTACCTCTGTAGCGGGCCAAAACAGTCGGACTTCAGGCCCGGTTTAGAAGCGGGCGTTGACCTGTTGATAGGTCTTGTAGCCGCCGGTCAGGTTCTTGGCGGTAAAGCCGTGGTTGACCAGCATGCGGTAGGCAACATGGCCCCGCAGGCCGACCTGGCAGAACAGCAGAATTTCCTTGTCCTTAGGCAGTTCGCCCAGACGGTCGCGCAGCTGATCCACCGGGATATTGATGGCACCTTCGATGGTGCCGGTGCGCTCCAATTCGCCGGGATTACGCACGTCGAGCAGGATCTGCTGATCGCTCGGCGCGTCCATCTCGGCACTGTGGCAGATCCGCAGATCGCCCTTGATGGTGTTGCTGGCGACGAAGCCGGCCTGGTTGAGGACGTCCTTGGCGGAGCCAAACGGCGGCGCGTAGGTCAGCTCCATCTCCTGCATATCAAAGACCGTCAGGCCGGCGCGGATCGCCACGGCCAGCACGTCGATACGCTTGTCGATGCCATCGCGGCCAACGGCCTGGGCACCGAGGATCTTGCCATCGACGGGGTTAAACAGCAGTTTGAGGGAGACGGGGTGGGCGCCCGGGAAGTAGCTGGCGTGGCTGGCCGGATGCACGTAGATCTTCTCAAAGGGGATCTCGCTGCGCTCGAGGCGCTTCTCGTTTAGGCCGGTGGCCGCCACGGCCAGGCCGAACACGCGGCAGATCGCCGTGCCCTGAGTCTTGTTGTAGGACTCATCCGCACCAAAGATATTGTTGGCGGCAATACGGCCTTGACGGTTGGCGGGGCCTGCCAGGGGAATGAGGGCCTTTTCACCGGTGAGCAGATCCACCTCTTCGATGGCATCCCCCACGGCAAAGATGGCCGGATCCGAGGTGCGCATGCGGTCATCTACGGCGATCCCGCCCAGCGCACCGATGGCCAGTCCCGCGTCCACCGCGAGTTTGGTTTCCGGCTTCACGCCGATGGCGCTGATCAACAGTTCGGTCTTGAGCTGCTCACCGTTACTCAGGAACAGCTGCAGGCCGCCCTGGATCTGCTCGACGGCCTGCAGGCCTGTGCCCAGGCGCAGATCGACGCCGTGATCGACGATCTCCTGGTGCACCATGTTGGCCATCTCAGGGTCGACCGGTGCCATCACCTGGTTGGACAGCTCCAGCAGGGTAACGTTGATCTTCAGCTCGCGCAGGGCTTCCATCATCTCCAGGCCGATAAAGCCGCCGCCGACCACGGTGGCATGGCTTGGCTGGTTCGCCTTGATGGCGGCGATGATCCGATCCATGTCCGGCAGGTTGCGCAGGGAAAAGGTACGGGGCGTCTGCAGACCCGGGATCGGCGGCGTTACAGGAGCCGCGCCGGGGGAGAGGATCAACGCATCGTAGGACTCTTCGTAGGTTTCGCCGGTGACCGTGTGCTTGATCCGCACGGTTTTGGCGGCACGATCGATGGCCACGACCTCGTTCTGCAGGCGAACGTCCACGTTGAAGCGGGACTTGAAGCTCTGTGGCGTTTGCAGTACCAGGGCATCACGGGAGGCGATCTCACCGCTGACATGGTAGGGCAGGCCACAGTTGGCGAACGAGATGTAGTCCCCCCGTTCGAACATAATGATCTCCACCTCTTCGTTGAGGCGGCGTGCCCGGGCGGCGGCCGAGGCACCACCGGCGACACCGCCGATGATCAATAGCTTCTTCACACTCATTCTTTTTGCTCCCTTGTGCCCTGATAGGCGTTCTACTTATGCAGTGGCGCTAATTTAGCGGTTTCTAAATTTATGGGCAATGGGGTTGGCTGAAAAAAGAGAAGGGGGATCACATCGCTCGGTAGGGCAGGCGGTGAGTGGATTGGATACATGTTTGCAACAACTGGGGGCGGTGCTGCGACGGCACATGGGACAGGTGGGTTGCAAGAATGTAAATGCGGTCAGGTGGACGGATGAACAAAGGGCAAGGCATGACCAGGGAAATTCCTCCTCTGTCGAGCGTGGAAGCCTGAGTGCCGGGAACATAGGGGGGCTGCGGAGTACTCGAAGTCAGCACCAAGGTGACTGGGATCCTGATTTTCGGTGGCCGTTTGCGGCCCAAAGGGTCCATCATTTTCTATGCAATGGATGGCTGCGACATGGCTATGAACTGGTTCCCCAACCTGGGTTGTCGCGCTGGCGACGGCAGCCAGGTTTTTTGAAGAGAGGGGGGCTTCGCCCGGCTGCGCGCTCCGCCACAATCCCCTTGGCCTTCACTGCGGCGGCGCCTGACGAGTCTTTTTATTAGATTGAGCGGTCGTCAAAAAAAGCTTGTGGTCCAACCCTCGGAGTGGGGGCCCTCCTCAAAGTCGGCGAAGAAACGGGTGGGGCAGCAGGCTCGGGGGAAGGTTTCGCCCATGCCGACTGTAGGTTGAAGTTGAGCCCAAGCGAAGCGCAACCTTGTTGAACACGCCAGCGGAGGGCTGGTTTCGCCACGGAGCAGTCATTGAGCACCTGTACGCATTACCCAGACGTAGGTTAGATTAGGCGCGCACCAAAGTGGCCAAAACGAAAAGGGGTGATCCGCCGTAATCTGACATAGCGGCATCGCTATTGGCACGGGCTCATCGGTCCGATCCGAGATCTCAATGTCAGATTACGCGAAAAGAGCGCTCGCTAATCTAACCTACCCCAAACATTGTTATTCAAGTTCAATGGCCTGTTTTGGCGCCCAACCGGCCCTTTGCTCTGGCTCTTCTTAGAACCTAGCAGCGCAGCGATCCTAGAACCTAGCTAGGGTGCCAAAGCAGCCATAGCAAAAAGCGGTGCCCCTGGGCACCGCTTTGTCTCTTCACGTTGAGTCTGAGTTGTCTCAGCCTTCGTCGTAGGGGTTCACCAGGCTGGCTTCCATGGAGTAGCCGGCGGCGAACTCCTCGACGTTAAAGGTGGCGGTGGCGACCTTGCCGGTCACCCAGACCGCGTCCCAGATGATGTCGATGGGAATGCCCTGGGGGTAGTTGACGTACACCAGCTGGTTGGTCGGTGGCGGCGGTACGTGGACGCAGGCGCCGAAGTAGGGTACCAGCAGGAACTCGGTGACCTTGGTTTCATCCCCCTCCAGCGGCACGATAAAGCCGGGTAATTTGATGATCTGACCATCCAGTTCGGGGACGACCTGGCCGATGGGCTGGACCCAGTCTGCCGGGCCGCTTTCATCGGCAAAGGGGTCGCCCATATGGGGGTTGGCCGGAGCCAACATCTGGGCCTGTTCATCGGCGGGGCGCAGATCCTCCCATTGGAGGACCCGGATCTCGGCACTGGCCATCGCCGGTAGCAGCAGGCCAATGGCCGCCAAGGTGTGTAACCACTTCATTTTCTTTCCTTACAGTCGTTGCGTCAGGCCATCGGCCAGGGTGGTGCGGTAGGCGCGCCAGGCGGGGATCACTCCGGCCAGAGAGCCGGCGATCTGAACCGAGAGCATCATCCAGGCCACGGTGCCGGTGGGCAGGCCCACCTTCAATACCAGGCCGTATTGTGCCAGTGCATAGGGGGCCAATGCCAGGATCACGCCCTGGGCCAGCAGGTAGCCCAGCAGGGTACCGATCAGGGCCAGTGCCGCCGCCTCGACCCACAGCAGCAGGAAGATATGGCGGGGACCGGCCCCCATGGCGCGGAGGATGGCCATCTCCCGTCGGCGTTCCCCCAGGCTGGCGAGCAGAGTGGTGAGCATGCCGGTCAGGCCGACGGCGACGACGAAACCGGCGACGATGGCCAGGGCCTTCTCGGCCTGATCCAGCAGGGTCCACAACTCGGCCAGGGCCATGCCGGGGAGCACGGCGGAGAGGGGTTCGCTGCGGTGGGTATTGATGGCCCGTTGGACGTTGAGCAGTTGGAACTTGCTCTCCAGTCCCAGCAGGAAGGCGGTGATGGTCTTGGGGGTGAGATCGAACTGGTCGAGTTGGTCGATGTCGACGCCATGGGTACGGGTGCCGCCCTGCCAGCCCAGGTGGATCGCCTCGATAGCCTCCAGGGAGACGTGCAGGCTGCGATCCACCGGGGTGCCGGTGGCGGCCAGGATCCCGACCACGGTGAAGGGCATATCGTCATGCTGGGAGAAGCTGGTGGAGCCACCGGCTCCGTGGGCCAGGACGATCTCCTGGCCCAACTCATAGTTCAGCTTGCGGGCGACTTCGGCCCCCAGGACCACCTCAAACAGGCCGTCGAACTCACGGCCCTCGGAGAGGGACAGTGACTGGCGCTGACCAAACTGGTAGTGACGGAAGTAGTCGTCGTTGGTGCCCACGACCCGGTAGCCCCGGTGGGAGTCCCCCAGGGCCAGCGGAATGGTCCAGGCGACGCCCCGGGCCTGGGACAGGGTGCTGTAGGTGTCGTAGCCGATGTTGTTGGTGGCGTTGCCCAGGCGAAAGACGGAGTAGAGCAGCAGGTTGATGTTGCCGCTGCGGGCGCCGACCACCAGATCGGTCCCCGAGATGGTGTTGGCAAAGCTCTGCTTGGCTTGACTGCGGACCAGCTCTACGCCGATGAAGAGGGCGACGGAGATGGCGATCACGGTCAGGGTGAGGGTGACGCTGGTGAGGCGGTTGCGCATGCTGCGCAGGATCAGGCTCAGCATGGCAGTACCTCGGTTCCCTGCTCGCCGACGTGCAGCAGGTATTCACTGTCCACCACTCGGGCCAGATCGGGATCATGGCTGACCAGCAGCAGGGCAGAGCCACTGTCCCGGCAACAGCTGGCCAGCAGATCCATAAAGCGGTCGCGGGCTTGTGGATCCAGCGCCGAGGTGGGCTCGTCCGCCAGGATCAATGCCGGTGCACCGATCAGGGCGCGGGCCACGGCGACCCGTTGTTGCTGGCCGACGGACAGTTCGGTGACGGGGCGCTCGAGCAGTTCGGCACCCAGCTCCATGGCCTCGAGCAGGCGCAGGATCTCGCCTTGGGGATCCGTTACCCGCTGGCGTCGCTGTGGGGCAAACTTGAGGGGCAGCAGGATATTGTCTCGAACGTTGAGGTAGGGCAGCAGGTTAAATTGCTGGAAGACGATCCCCATGGCGTCGGCGCGCAGGTGATCGCGCTTGGCGGCGCTGAGGCTGGACAGCTCCTGGCCCAGCAGTTGCAATGAGCCGCTGTCGGGCGCGAGCACCCCGCTGATCAGATTGAGCAGGGTGGATTTGCCGCTGCCCGAGGCGCCGCGCAGCATGGCACGCTCGCCAGCGGCCAGGGCCAGCTTGGGCACGGTGAGCGTTCGCTCACCGCCGGGCCAGCGATAGGCCAGATTATTTATGATCAGTTGTTGCATTGGTACTTGTCTGGTTACTTGCATAAAAGGGGGGCGCTTACCAGGTCATGGTGGCGCTGTTCGGGGACAGGTTGGCCCCGCCACTGCCGGTCGCCGTGAGCCGTTGGGTGCTCAGGCGATGGATCTCTGGGTAGTGCTTGAACAGATCCACTCGCAGCCGGTTGAGGGCGTCGGGGGCTTGGCATTGCCAGCGCCAGTGCGCTTCCAGCTCCATATGGCCCACATGGCCAGGCTGATCCAGGCCGTCGGGAGGCAGGATCTCGACGTCCGTTGGCTGACAAGCGGCCTGCTGGTTGAGGACAAAGAAGCGGTGGCCTGCGGTCAACTGGCCGAGGACACGGCGCACCAAGGCTTCCTCCTCGGCGTTGGCGGGGGCCCGCTCAAAGCCCCACAGGGCGTCCGTGTCCAGGGTGAGGCTGATCTGCAGAGCATCTCCGTCCTGGATCAGGGCCAGTTGACCCTCACCGTGGGCGTGGGCGCCATGGCCGGCACCCGGCTCGTGGTCATGGCCGTGGTCATGGCCGTGGTCCTGGCTCTGGGCCTGATCCGCCAGGGCGGCCGATCCGTGGGGATGAGCATGGTCATGACCATGATCGTGCGAATGGTCATGATCATGGTCATGGGGGTGGCAGCCGGCCAGCATCAGGGCGGCGGCGATGGCAAAAGCGATGGGTGATCTCATTGGGTAACTCCCGTTGTAAAAAGTAATGTCAGAATTTCTTAACAACGGGAGTGAGGGGGATCGCGATTGCCGAACTGGCGCAGGGCCACATCCGGGGCCTGGTAGGGTAGATGACTGAGTTTTGGGGCCTGTCCGGTTGGGGAGGGCAGCACCCGTTGGGTCAGGCCGGTGGCCTGGTACCAGTGCTCGATCAGTTGAGCCTGGGCGCAGGGCACCCCCTGCTCGTGTTCATGCAGTGCTTCGGCCAGGGCCAGGGTCGTCAGCATGGAGAGACCGACGGACCAGAGCAGCAGGATCAGGGCCAGGGGCCGAAGCAGGGGAAAACGCATGGGGTTAGAGCAGATCCAGCACCGCTTGGTGGTGGTCCTGTGTCTTAAATTTGGTGAGCTTATGAGCCAGGCTGCCATCTCCGTCGATGAGATAACTGAAGCGCGCAATGGCCGGAACCTCTTCGCCTTTGACCTTCTTCAGCTTCCAGGCCCCGTAGGCTTTGGCGACGGCCAGATCCGGATCGGACAACAGGTGAAAGTTGAGCTGATCCCGCTGGGTAAACTTGGCCAGACGCTCGCTCGGATCCGGGCTAATGCCCAGCACCACGACGTCCTTCTCCTCCAGTTGTTGCTGAATGTCCCGCAGCCCCTGAGCCTGCACCGTGCAGCCCGACGTCATCGCCTTGGGGTAGAAATACACAAGCACCCGCTTGCCGGTAAAGTCGCTCAGGGAGACGGTGTCGCCGTCCTGGTTGGTCAGGCTGAAGTCGGGCGCGGGTTTGATGAAGTCCATCACCACCTGGTGGTGATTTTTGGTCTGGAACTGATCAATGAAGCGCTTGATGATGCCATCCGGGCCGATCAGGAAGCTGAGGCGATGAATGCCGTCAAAGTGATTGCCGGCAAACTGCTTGGGTCCCCAGACACCAAAGGCATCGGCGACGGCATGATCCTCGTCGGACAGCAGGTGGAAGTTCAAGGCTTCCTTATCGGCAAATTTCGCCAGTTGGGCCACAGGATCCGGGCTGATCCCCAGTACTACGACGCCTTCATCATCGAGTTCGGCCTTGATGTCCCGCAAGTGTTGCGCCTGCACCGTGCAGCCGGGGGTCATCGCCTTGGGGTAGAAATACACCAGAACCCGTTTGCCGGCAAAATCGCTCAGGTGAACGGTTTCATCATGTTGGTTTTGCAGGGCAAATTCCGGTGCCTTGGCACCCGCTTGCAGGGTATCCATCATAAGGTCCTTACTCTGATTGGTTTTCCATACGTTGAATGGTGCAGTTGAGTCCCATGCTGTCGGCCAGTTCTGTCAGGCTCTTGATCAGGGCATCAAGATCGATCCCGGCGGTCACATTGATGCTGACTTCTACCTGCTGTACGCCGGTTTGCTGTTCACCTTTGTGGGCATGGGAGCGGAAACCGGCGAGATCCAGATCGCGGTCGGCCAGGAACTGGGTGATCTGGCGCATGGTGCCCCGTTTATCCTCGCCTTCAAACTCCACCACCAGGTGGCCCGAAAAGTCGGCGGCCATGTGGGTGGAGGTGCGCTTGCAGATGGTCATCAGCTCCAGGCTGGCGGCGACAACGGGTAACTCATTCTCCAACCGGGTAATGGCACCATAACTGCCCCCGACCAGCATGATCAGGGAAAACTCGTTACCAAAGATGGCCACCCGGCTGTCGAGGATGTCACAATCACAGGCGGCGGTCAGTTTCGCCAGCTCGTTGACGATGCCGGGCCGATCGGTGCCCATCGCGGTGACGGCCAGAAACTGGGTCATAGCGCTCCCTTTTTTCTTGAACGGTTTGGAGTTGGTGTGTTATTCGCCATAAGTGTTTGGCGTCGAACCGGGTTTGTCTGCTTGGGCTGCTATGCTAGCACAACTGAGGATTGATGTAGGCTCCCTTGTCATCCCAGTGTCGCGCCATTACCATAGCTGCCTCACGTCGTAAGGAAAAAACGCATGTTTCGGGGAAGTATTGTGGCGTTGGTAACGCCGATGCAGCAGGACGGGTCGGTGGACTTCGACGCCTTGAGCCGTCTGGTGGAATTTCATATTGAGCAGGGTACCGATGGTATTGTTGCGGTGGGCACGACCGGTGAATCAGCCACCTTGTCCGTTCCGGAACATATTGCCGTGGTAGAAGCTGTGGTTAAGCAAGCGGCTGGCCGCATTCCTGTGATCGCCGGCAGTGGCGCCAATTGCACTGCCGAGGCTATCGAACTGACCAAGGCGCTCGATGCCATTGGGGTTGACGGTATGCTGACCGTGGCACCCTATTACAACAAGCCGTCCCAGAATGGCATGTTGGCGCATTTCAAGGCGATTGCAGCGGCGACCGACAAGCCGCAGCTGCTCTACAATGTCCCGGGCCGTACCTGTTGTGATATTGCCAATGAGACCGTGGTGGAACTAAGCCGGGTAAAAAACATCGTAGGTATTAAGGATGCGACCGGCGATCTGTCTCGGGTAACCCCCCTGCGCCAAGCCTGTGGTGATGACTTTCTTTTGTTATCCGGTGATGACCCTACCGCCATGGCCTTTATGTTGGCTGGCGGTGATGGTGTGATCTCTGTGACCAACAATGTGCGCCCAGCGGCGTTCAAGGGCTTATGCGATGCCGCCCTGTCCGGTGAACTGACAGCGGCACGAGCGCTTGATGCCCAGCTGTGTCCGCTCTATACCGCGCTGTTTGTGGAAGCGAACCCCATCCCGGTAAAGTGGGCCATGGAAGCACTGGAACTGACGTCTCAGACTCACTATCGCCTGCCGTTGACCGGTCCGTCCGACGCAACCAAAACGATTGTTCGCGAGGCAATTGAGGCCTCTGCGGCTGCTTGAGGGAAAAGAATGAAACGGACTGTAGTGGCATTGGCGGTGTTGGCTTTGGCTGGGTGTTCGACCCCGCTGGAGCGTCGCCAGGCCAGTGGTGGCTTTGATTACCTGAACGAGCGGGAAGCTCCGATGCTGGTGGTACCAGAAAACCTGGATACGCCGAGATTCAGCACCGAGTTCAGTATCCCCGCTTTGGGTGAACAGGCTCAACGCGATGTGGTTGGCCAGCGCCTGGATGTCCGTCCACCGCTGCAGGTTTTGCCCCTGGCATCCGGCACCCGTCTGCAAGACGGTACCGACAGCGTCACCATCCTGATCGAAAGTAATGACGATGATGTGGATCTGGCGGTTGAGATCGACAAGACCCTTAAGGATTTTCTCGCCGGTCGCGAGATCACCCTGGTCGATGACGGTAACGGCGTGCTGACAACCGATTGGATTGAGACGGATGAGGTGATCGGTCGCTCCTGGTGGCGCGAGAAGGTCTACCAGGTGCGTCAGCGCTATCAGTTTGAGTCTGTCGTTAAGGATCACGGTCGCACCGGCTCGGTCAGCATCGAGCTGATCGAGCATGAAGAGGGATTGGATGGGATCGATGACTCTATCGTCCTGACGGACGCCGATCGCCGACGTTACGCCATCGATATGCTCAACGGCGCCATTGCCTATATCAACATCGAGCGTCAAAAGGCCAAGGCACTGGCTGATCTGCGCGACGGCCGCGGCTTCAAGATGGAGATGGGCCTGGATCTGGACAGTAACCCAGCTTTTATTGCTGACGCCAAATTTGATCCCGTGTGGGAGCGTATGGGACGGGTGCTTCCGGCTCTGGGTTTCGTAGTACGAGATCTGGATAAGAGCCTGGCGACCTACTACGTCGAGTACGATCCCAGTGGCAGTTTCTGGTCTGCACTCTGGGGCGGTGACGACAACCTGGCCCTGGATGAAGGCAGCTATCAGGTTCGTATCGAGGAGATGGGCGAGCGAACGGCCATTACCTTGATGGACAACGAAGCCCAACCCTTACCTGCAGAAATTGTAACTGAAGTTTACAATGACTTTGAACAGGTCATGAGAAAGGCGGTTAGCGAACTCTAACCAAGTCATTTGATGAAAAGGGCAGCCATTGGCTGCCCTTTTTTGTTACTAAAGCGAATAGGGCTTAGAAAAAAATCCCTTTAATAACAGATGGTAAAAGTTGACGCTCAGTGTCTTGTTTGGCTTCTGTTGCTATTTTGTGGTGTTTGAGTGGTAATTTCGCTCTGTTTGTCATTTGTGACAGTTTCCTACACTTTTTGTCGGCGGTTTCAGGTAGCATTGCGGCAACGAAATTGGAGTGTTGTCCCTCATGTTGAAAAAAGCTCTCTCGGTCGCCCTGCTGGGTGCAGTGGTCGGCGGTTATTTTTGGTTGCAACCTGGCGTGGAAGCCAAGCAGGAAGCCCCCCGTAACCAAACTACAGAAGTGAAAACCCGAGTGGTCGAGGCAACTCAGTTGCCCCGTAACTTGGCGTTGGTCGCGAATCTGGAAGCCTGGCAGGCCGTCACCATCGCACCGGAAGTGGCCGGTCGCTTAGCGGTGTTGGCCGTGGACAGCGGCGATCGAGTCGAGGCCGGGCAACTGCTGGCCAAGCTTGATGATCGTCAGCAGCTGGCGCAGCAGGCCGAGGCTCAGGCGGCGTTACTGGATGCCAAGCGGCAACTGTCCGAGCGCACCCGTCTGTCGCACAGTGGGGCTGTTAGCGCCTCGGATCTTGCCAGTGCAGAGGCCCAGGTGGCGATGGCTCAGGCCCGTCTGGCCATTGCCGATGCCGAGTTGGCCAAACGCACCCTGAAGGCACCGTTTGCCGGTGTTGTCGGGCTGATCAGCCATGCCGCAGGCGCCCAGATCACCGTGGGGGAGACCCTGATGAGCCTGGATCAGCTCGATACTCTGCGGATGGATCTGTCTGTCCCCCAGCGCTTCCTCGGGGCCTTGGCCCCGGGTCAACAGATAGGTATCGGGATCGACACCTATGCCAATGAGGCGTTCAGCGGCGAGTTGGTGGCCATCGACAGTCGGGTGGACAGCAAGAACATGGCGGTGAGCGTTCGTTATGCCCTGGATAACCGGGATCACCGCCTCAAGCCGGGCATGATGGCCCGGGCCGCGCTCGAGATGCCGTCGCTGGAGCGCCCCGTGGTGCCGGTCCAGGCGCTGGAATACTCGGGCTCAGATCGTTACGTCTACATCGTCGATGGCGATAACGTGGCGCACCGCACCCTGGTGCAGATCGGTGATCGCCAGGGCAACCGGGTGACCGTCGAGGCGGGACTCGAAGTCGGTGATCGCATTGTGGTTCAGGGCCTAGTGGCGATCCGTGACGGCGCAACCGTGACGGAAGTTCGTGGCGGTGGCGATGAGGTCGCACGCTAATGTTGCTGTCGGATGTTTCTGTAAAACGGCCGGTGATGGCGATCGTGCTGTCCCTGCTGATGACCCTGTTCGGCCTGGTGGCCTTTGAAAAACTGGCGGTTCGTGAACTGCCGGATGTGGATCTTCCCATCGTTACGGTGCAGGTGCGCTATGTCGGTGCGTCACCGGCGGTGATGGAGTCCCAGATCACTAAGGTGATTGAGGATCAGCTGTCGGGGATCTCGGGTATCGATGAGATCGAGTCCATGAGCCGGACCGGGGTCGCCCGCATTGTGATCAAGTTCGATCTGGACTGGGACATCATGGAGGGGCTGTCCGACGTACGGGATGCGGTGCAAAGCATTCAGTCCCGGCTGCCGGAAGATGCCGATGAGCCCATTGTGGTGAAGGCCAATGTGAGCGGCGATGCGGTGATCCGCCTCTCCTTGCGCAGCTCCGAGATGGATAATGTCGATCTGACCGACTTTGCCGAGCGGGTGCTGGTGGATCGTTTCTCCCTGGTGACTGGCGTTAGCCAGGTGGACCTGTATGGCAACCTGGAGCGGGTGATCTATCTGGAGTTGGATCCGGGGGCCATGGCCGGTCAGGGGATCACGGTTGCCATGGTGGAAACGGCACTGCGCAACCAAAACCTGGAGTTGCCAGCGGGCCAGATGCGCAGCCGGGATCAGGTGATGCCGGTGCGTCTGGAGCGGGTGATGACCAGCGTGGCGGATTTCTCCCGTATTGTGGTCCGTTACAATACCCAGGGCAGCCCTGTTTACCTTGCCGATGTGGCCAAGATCTACGACGGTGCCAAGAGTGAGACCACCTCGTTTAAGAGTAACGGCCTCAATGCCCTGGGCTTTGCCATCGGTGCCCAATCCGATGCCAACCCGGTGAACGTGGCCAAGGGCGTTACCGCCCTGGTCAATCAATTACAGCCGACGCTGCCCGCTGGCATGGAGTTGGAGGTGGCCTACGACAGTACCATCTTCATCGACCGATCCATCGCCGAGGTGTACCAGACCCTGTTTATCACCGCTGGCCTGGTGGTCCTGATCCTCTTTGTTTTCCTGGGCCAGGCGCGCGCCACCCTCATTCCTGCGGTGACTGTGCCCGTCTCCTTGATCTCCGCCTTTATGGTGGCGGCCTTCGCCGGCTTCTCCTTGAACCTGCTGACTCTGATGGCGTTGATCCTGGCCATCGGCCTGGTGGTGGATGATGCCATCGTGGTGGTGGAGAACATCTTTAAGCACCTGGAGCGGGGCGAGACGCCACTGATGGCGGCTTACGAAGGCACTCGCGAGGTGGGCTTTGCGGTGATCGCGACCACCGCCGTCCTGGTGATGATCTTCCTGCCCATCGCTTTTGCCGGTGGCATGGTGGGCCAGTTCTTTACCGAGTTTGCCGTTACCCTGTCCGTTGCGGTGATCTTCTCCTCCATCGTGGCACTGACCCTGACGCCAGTACTGAGCTCTTTCCTGCTCAAGGCCAATGTCAAACCCGGCCGCTTCACCCTCTGGATCAACGCCGGCTTTGGACGCCTGGAAGCGGCGTATAAGCGTGGCTTGCGGTCCATGCTGCGATTCGTCTGGGCCGGTCCGGTGATTATTATCGTGGCCCTGGTAGGTACCGTGGCCATGTTCCCCAACGTCAAGACGGAGATGGCGCCCAAGGAAGATCGGGGTGTGTTGTTTATCTATGTGAAGGGACAGGAGGGTACTGCCTACGATCGCATGGTGAAGAACATGGAAGCGATCGAGGCCAAGTTGCTGCCCCTGATGGAGGACGATGGGCCACTGCAGGCGATGAACTTCTCGACGCCGGCCTTTGGTAACCGGGGTGACTCCACCGGATTCTTCGTGCTTCTGCTCAAGGAGTGGGAGCAGCGGGAGCAGCATTCGGAAGAGATCCTGGCCCAGTTGCGTCGTGACATGCGCGGCTTCTCCGATGTTCGCCTGTTTATCATGGGGCCGGGTTTCCGCGGCGGCTCCGGCGATCCGGTGCAGTTTGTCCTCGGCGGGGCCGATTACCCCGAGCTGGATATGTGGGCGAAGAAGATCATCGATGCGACCCGGGATCGCCCCGAAGTGGCCGATCTGGATACCAACTACAACGAAGACACCCCGGAGCTGCTGGTGCATCCGGATCTTGATGCCGCCGCCAAGGTTGGGATCAGCCCCCGCGAGATCGCCCAGACCCTGGATG
This sequence comes from Ferrimonas sp. YIN67, assembly GCF_057219095.1. Classification (NCBI taxonomy): domain Bacteria; kingdom Pseudomonadati; phylum Pseudomonadota; class Gammaproteobacteria; order Alteromonadales; family Ferrimonadaceae; genus Ferrimonas; species Ferrimonas sp. YIN67. The sequence goes on along the minus strand of NZ_JBXVVJ010000010.1, from coordinate 102,548 downwards.
CGGTACTCGGTGGGGTGAGCCGGACCACCTATGTGGATCGGGGTGAAGAGTATGATGTGTACCTGCGCGGCGCCCTGGCCCAGTTTAACGATGCCTCGGATCTCTCCTCCATCTACCTGACGACGGCGGATGGCGAGCGGATCAGCATCGCCTCGCTGGCCAGTTTCGAGGAGGTGGGCAGCGCCAACGTCCTGCGCCGTTACCAGCGGACCAAGGCGGTGACCATTGGTGGCCAGATCGGTGAAGGCCACACCTTGGGCGAGGCACTGGAGTTGCTGGAGCAGACCGCCCGGGAGATCCTGCCACCCGGGATCACCATCGATTACTCCGGCGAGTCCAAGAGTTATCGGGAGAATCAGGCGGATACTCTGCTGGTCTTTGGCCTGGCACTGATCGTCGCTTACCTGGTACTGGCGGCGCAGTTTGAGAGTTTTATCAACCCGATGATCATCATGCTGACGGTGCCCCTGGGCATTGCCGGGGCGCTGATCGGCCTGCTGCTGACGGGGGAGAGTCTTAACATCTACTCCCAGATCGGCATGATCATGCTGATCGGCATGGTGACCAAGAACGGCATTCTCATCGTTGAGTTTGCCAACCAGCTCAGGGATAAGGGGTTGGCGTTCGAACAGGCGATCATCGAAGGGGCGGCATCGCGATTGCGTCCCATCCTGATGACGGCGTTCACCACCCTGTTTGGTTCGGTACCCCTGTTACTCGCATCCGGCGCCGGTGCCGAGAGCCGCTACGCCATCGGCGTGGTGATCTTCGCCGGTATGGCCCTGTCGACGGCGGTGACCCTCTTTGTGATCCCGGCGATGTACCGACTCATGGCGAAGAGTACCCATTCGCCCGAGTTCCGGGCCCAACAACTGGAGAAGGAGCTCGCGGCTAAGGCTTAAGTGCGCTCGTAAGAAAAACCCCCGCTTCGGTGCTCAGAAGCGGGGGTTTTTCTATGGGTTGTTAGCAGCGAATAGCTGCTAGCCGTTAGCTGCTTTTTATCACTGCGGCAACCACGGAGATCTCCACCAGCAGTGCCTCCCGGGCCATGGCGGCTTCGACGCAGGCTCGGGCCGGGGCGTGCCCTTCGGGCACCCAGGCATCCCACACGGCGTTCATGGCGGCAAAGTCGTCCATGGTTTTGACGTAGATGGTGGCGGACAGCATGTGCTGGCGATCCGATCCCGCTTCCAGCAACAGGGCATCCACCTTATCCAGCATGGTTTGAGTCTGCTCGGTGATCCCTTGGGTGGCATCGGCACAGACTTGGCCACACAGGTATACCGTGTCGTTATGTTTGACGATTCGGCTCATGCGTTGGCCGGTCTGCAGACGTTCAATGTTCATCTTTACCTCGATTGACAAATTGGGGATATAGCGTGCCTATTCTATGGCTTTTTGGGGCTAAAGCGAGGTCCTTGATACTGCCGTGGTATGGGGGAAATCTCACCTCATTCAGTGCGTTTTGTCTTCGTTTTGCATAACCTGCCGGGGAGGTTTTATGCCAGAGCGAAGGAGAGATCCCGCTTTGTGAGCTCCAGGTGCTCGTGGGCCGAGTAATCCGGCGTAAATGCGGTTGTATCGTGCCCTTTAGACAGTAAACTTGCGTGGCTGCCGTATTGAGCTTGGAAATAGAATGAGAAACAGTTTAATCACCGCACTGGTGATGCTTTTAGTCCTTTCCCTTGGGGTTTGGTACAAAGAAACCAGTGTGAAAAACCGTATTGAGCGGGAAAATCGAGACCGCACAGTCAATGTCATCATCGAAGAGGCGGGTTTCTCCTCGGTGACCCGCCAGGTGGAGGCTTTGGGGGACATTCTTTCTCGCGAGTCGGTGCAGATCTCGCCCAAGCTCACGGACACGGTCCAGGCGCTTCACTTCGAGAACGGTCAACGGGTTAAACAGGGCGATCTGCTGGTCACCCTGGAACAGGGCGTGCAGCAGGCCCGTGTCGCGGAGGCTCGAGCCAAGCTGAGGGAACAGCAGCGCGAGTATTCACGTATCGAAGAGTTGGTCCACTCCCAGACCATCGCACGCAGCCAGTTAGACCGATACGCAACGGCCATCGAAGTGGCTAAGGCCGAGGTCGCTCGCTTCGAGGCCGAGCTGGCTTCCCGATCTATCCATGCCCCCTTCGATGGCCTGCTGGGCTTTCGTGCGGTGAGCCCCGGCGCCCTGGTTACACCCAATACCGTGATCACCACCCTGGATGATCTGCAGACCGTTTACCTCGACTTCAGCATTCCAGAGCGTCATATGGCAAGCATCCGGCCCGGTAAGCCTGTGGTCGGCCAGGTGGCCGCCTACCCGGAGGATCGCTTCTTTGGGAGCGTGATCAGCGTCGATAGCCGGGTGGATCCGGCGACTCGTGCGGTGATGATCCGTGCCGAGGTCAACAACCGGGATCTTAAATTGCGGCCGGGGATGTTGATGACCATGCGTCTGATCACCGATGAGCGGGAAGGGATCGTGGTTCCGGAAGAGGCGATCACTGCTCAACGTCAGGAGCACTTTGTTTACCTGGTGGGGGACGAAAACGTGATTGAGCGTCGTCGCGTCCAACTGGGTTGGCGCAGCCGGGGTAAGGTGGAGATCATTGCCGGACTGTCGCTGGGTGAGCGCGTGGTGGTCCGAGGGATCCAGCGGATCCGGCCTGGGCAGACGGTAGTGCCCCAGATCGCCGAGCGCTTTACCCATATGGGGGCAAGCCGATGATCCTGACGGACATCTCGGTTAAACGACCGGTTTTTGCTTCGGTCCTCAGCCTGCTGTTGATCGCCTTTGGCTTGGTGGCTTTCGGAAAGCTCCCCCTGCGCGAATACCCGAGTATTGATTCACCCGTGGTCAACATCAGTGTTAACTACCGTGGCGCTTCTGCCGCAGTGGTGGACAGTCGTATCACTCAGATGGTGGAGAGCCGGGTCTCCGGGATCGAAGGGATCCGCAATATTAATGCCTACAGCCGGGACGGTCGAAGCTCGGTCAATATCGAATTCTCCGGCAACCGGGATATTGATGTGGCGGCGAATGATGTACGGGACAAGGTGTCCCGCATCGGCCTGCCCAGTGAGGCAGATTCGCCACGGGTGACCAAGGCATCGGGTAACTCCGATGTGATCATGTGGTTGAACCTGACATCCGAGGAGATGGGCAGCCTGGAGCTGACCGATTACGCTAAGCGATTCCTGGTGGATCGTTTTGCCGTGGTGGACGGGGTTGCCGAAGTGCACCTCGCCGGAGCCCGGGATTACGCCGTACGGGTGTGGATCGACAGTGAAAAATTGGCGTCCCGTGGCCTGACCGTCTCGGATATTGAGAATGCCCTGCGCAGCGAAAACGTCGAACTCCCGGCAGGTTCTCTGGAGTCTCAGCATATGCAGTATTCGCTGCGGGTCCAGCGCAGCTACCGATCGGCGGACGATTTCGCTCGAATGGTCATTGGTCAGGGGCGGGATGATTACCTGATCCGCCTGTCCGATGTCGCACGCATCGAGCTTGCGGCGGATGAGGAACGCCGCGAATTCCGTACCAACCAGCAGGATATGATTGGCCTGGGTGTGACCCGTCAGTCGACGGCATCCACCCTGGATGTGGCCGAGCGGATCAATACCCTGGTGGACCAGTTGCGCGATACCCTGCCCGAGGGGATGGCGCTGGAGACCGATTACGATTCCTCGGTCTTCATCAAGTCCTCCATCGACGAGGTGTATGAAACCTTGCTGGTGACCATGGGCCTGGTGGTCCTGGTGATCTACCTGTTCCTGGGCAGCCTGCGGGCGGTGTTGATCCCGGCGATCACGGTACCCGTCTCTTTGATCGCCTCCTTTATGGTGCTCTATGCCCTGGGCTACTCCATTAACTTGATCACCCTGCTGGCGATGATCCTGGCGATCGGCATGGTCGTGGATGACGCCATCGTGATGCTGGAAAACATTCAGCGACGCATCGAAGAGGGCGAGCCGCCTTTGATGGCGGCCTTCCTCGGCGCGCGCCAGGTGGGCTTTGCCATTGTCGCGACGACCCTGGTGCTGGTGGCGGTATTCCTGCCGACCGGCTTTATGGAAGGCGACATGGGCCGCCTGTTCCGTGAGTTCTCTGTGGCCATGAGCGCCGCGGTGATCTTTTCCAGCCTGATCGCCCTGACCCTCAGCCCCATGATGGCCTCCAAGATCCTTAAGGCCAACACCAACACCCCCTGGATGGTGCGTAAGGTGGACAACGGTTTGGAGTTCCTCAAGAGCCGTTACCGTGGCGTGCTGCTGACCTGGAGCAAACACCCGGTTCTGGTTGCCTTGCTGGTGGTAGTGGCCTGTATTGGCAGCGCCTTCTTCGCCAACATGCTGCGCAGCGAATTTGCTCCCCGTGAAGACCGCGGCTCCATAAACGTGTTCCTTAACGGGCCACAGGGAGCGACCTACGAGTATATGAAGCCCTATGTCGATGAGGTTGAGCATCGACTGTTGCCTTACCTGGAAAGCGGTGAAGTGATCAGCCTCTCCATGCGGGCGCCCCGTGGCTGGGGCCGGGTTCAGGACTTTAATAACGGGGTGGCGATCCTGCGTTTAGCGGATTGGTCCGAGCGTCGCAGTGCCTTTGAGATCGCCAATGAGATCCGTGATCTGATGCATGATATCACCGGGGTTCGGGTGCATCCCGGCATGCCCCAGCCCCTGGGCAGGGGAGAAGGGGCTCCGGTGCAGTTTGTGATCGGTGGTGGCAGCTATGAGGAGTTGGCCCAGTGGCGGGATCTGATCATCGAAGAGGCGGAAACCAACCTGGGTCTGCGCAACATTAACCACGATTACCATGAGACCAAGGCGCAGATCCGAGTGGTGATCGATCAGGAGCGAGCCAATGATCTCGGCGTCTCGATCCGGGACATAGGCCGGACCCTGGAAACCATGCTGGGCTCAAGGGTGGTGACCAGCCTTGAACAGCGGGGTGAGGAGTACGACATCATCCTCGAGGGCCTGCGTGATCGGCAGAACACCGCCGAGGATCTGGCCGGGATCTATGTCCGGTCCAGCCGCACCCGGGCCTTGATCCCGCTCTCTAACTTGGTGACCACCGAAGAGTTTGCCGATGCCAACCGCCTGAACCGCTACAAGCGGATGCGGGCAGTGACCATCAGTGCCAACTTGACTGACGGTTACAGCCTGGGCGAGGCATTGGACTATCTCAACGAGCTGGCGCGGGATCTGCTGCCGCAAGATGCGATGATCAGTTATAAGGGTCCCTCTCAGGATTACTATGAATCCGGCTCCTCGGTGTTCTTCGTGTTTGCCCTGGCCATGCTGGTGGTCTTCCTGGTGCTCGCGGGTCAGTTTGAGAGCTATATCCATCCTTTTGTGATCATGCTAACGGTACCGCTGGCGGCCTTTGGTGCCTTGATGGGGCTCTACTTTACCGATCAGAGCATCAACCTCTATTCGCAGATCGGCATGATCATGCTGATTGGTTTGGCGGCCAAAAACGGCATTTTGATCGTCGAGTTTGCCAACCAGCTGCGGGATGACGGGGTGCCATTCGATGACGCCATCATCGAGGCCTCCCTGGCACGCTTGCGGCCCATTATCATGACCGGGATCACCACAGCGGCGGGTGCGATTCCCCTGGTAATGGCCTCCGGTGCCGGGGCTGAGACCCGCTTCGTGATTGGGGTCGTGGTGCTGTTTGGTGTCGTGGTGGCCACCGCCTTTACCCTGCTGGTGATCCCTGTGGTTTATCACCTGTTGGCCAAGCACACCACCAGCCCAGAGTTTGTTTCCCGGGAGCTGGCACAACAGTTGGCCGGAGAGAAGAAGGGTGGCAAGGTTGCCAAGGCTCTGGCGCCGCTGCGGGGCAGTGACGCCGCCTAGCCTCGTCCGCTTTGCTCTCAATAACGCCCCGGCACTGCCCGGGGCGTTTTACGTTAAGGCGCCTGTTCAGCTTGATGAAGCGCACCCGGGAGCTTCGCGATCGGGTCATAGAGTAAATGTAACTTTGTGTTTTTATGGTTGTTTCATTTGTGTTGCTCGGTAGACTTGAGTCAGTCAGAGGCAAGGGATCGCATAAGCATGAAGACAGCGGGAGCATGGATAGTGGGACTACTGGTAGCGGTGGTTCTGATTGGGGCGATCCGGCAGTTGGATCAAGAGGGCGCTTCCCCATTGACGCCGGCAGAGCGGCTGACCAAGGTGGTGGTGGCCGAGGCCGGCTTGGCACAAATGGAGCAGCGGGTGGAAGCCCTGGGGACGGTGCGAGCACGGGAGTCTGTGATGGTGGCAGCCAAGATCACCGAGCGGGTGCAGGCAGTACACTTTGAAGATGGTGATCGTGCCACCCAGGGACAATTACTGATCACCCTGCGTGATGCCGAGCAACAGGCCAAGCTGCAGGCGGCTCGGGCGAACTTGACCGAGCAATTGCGTGAGCATCAAAGGATCGAGGGACTGGTTCGGGATAAGACCATCGCCAGCAATGAGCTGGATAAGCTGCTGACCGACATCGATGTGGCGAAGGCTACCGTCGCCCAGTATCAGGCCGAGCTGGATGCCCGCTATATTCGGGCCCCCTTTGCCGGGTTGCTGGGCTTTCGTCAGGTGAGCCCGGGGGCCTTGGTAACGCCAGGAACGACGCTGACCAGTTTGGATGATCTGGGCGTGGTCAAACTGGACTTTGCCATCCCTGAACGCTATCTGTCGGCCCTGGTGCCAGGCAGCGAGGTGAAGGCGTCAGCGGCGGCTTATCCGGAGCAGATCTTTACCGGTGTGGTTAAAGGGATCGACAGCCGTATCGATCCCCGTAGCCGGTCCGTGGTGGTGCGGGCCCAGTTGGCCAACCCGGATCTCAAACTGCGCCCCGGCATGCTGATGACCCTGAGCCTAAGGATGGATCGCCGTGAGGCCATCGTGGTGGCTGAGGGAGCGCTGGTGCCGAGGCAGAACAAGCAATACCTCTATCTGGTGGATCCCCAGAACCGGGTGGTGCAGCGCGAGGTGGTGCTGGGCCAACGTCGGCGGGGAGAGGTGGAGATCCTCAGCGGATTGGAACCGGGAGAGCGGGTGGTGGTACTGGGGACCCAGAGTGTTCGCCCGGGCCAGACCGTGACGGTGGAAAGTGCTGAGCGCTTTGGGGAGTCTGGCTGATGTTATTGACCGATCTCTCAGTACGCCGCCCCGTGTTTGCTTCGGTGATCAGCCTCTTGCTGATCGCCTTTGGCCTGGTGGCCTTTGATAAACTGCCTTTGCGGGAATATCCCAGCATCGATCCGCCGGTGGTGGAGATCCGGACCAACTACCGGGGCGCCTCGGCAGCGGTGGTGGAAAGCCGGATCACCCGATTGATCGAGGACAGGATCTCGGGTGTTGAGGGGATCCGTGACATCCTCTCCTCCAGCCAGGATGGGCGCTCATCGGTGACCCTGGAGTTCGATATAGGGCGCGACATCGACGCGGCCGCCAACGATGTGCGGGATCAGATCTCACGGATCCTCAATAACCTTCCGGAAGAGGCGGAGCCGCCGGAGGTGAGTAAGGCGTCCGGCAGCTCTGAGGTGATCCTCTGGTTAAACCTGGTGTCGGACCGGGTCGATAGCCTGGTGCTGACGGACTTTGCCCGGCGCTATCTGCAGGATCGCTTCTCCGTGCTTGACGGGGTGGCCAATGTTTACTTGGGCGGGGCCAGGCACTACGCGGTACGGATCTGGCTCGATCGACAAAAACTGGCGGCTCGTGGCCTGTCGGTTGGCGATGTCGAAGCGGCGCTGCGGGCCGACAACGTTGAGCTGCCGGCGGGCTACATCGAATCCCAGGACCGGGTGTTTTCAGTCCGGGTTCAGCGAAGCTTTCGCCAACCTGAGGATTTTGCCCGTCTGGTGGTGGGGGCTGGCGAAGATGGCTATCGGATCCGCTTGAGCGACGTGGCACGGGTAGAGTTGGGGGCCGATGAGGACCGACTGATGTTTCGGGGTAACACCCAGGATATGATCGGGATCGGGATCACCCGGCAATCCACCGCCAATACCCTGGAGGTGGCCAGGACGGTCAATCGCCTGGTGGATCAGATCAACCCGACCCTGCCGGACGGCATGAGGTTAGAGCGATCCTATGACTCCTCGGTCTTTATTCAGGCCTCGGTCGACGAGGTGTATAAGACCCTGTTGATCGCCTTGAGCCTGGTGATCGTGGTGATCTACCTGTTTCTGGGCAGCGTTCGGGCCATGCTTATTCCGGCCCTGACGGTACCCGTCTCTCTGATCGGAACCTTCATCCTGCTCTATGCCCTGGATTACTCCATTAACCTGTTGACCCTGCTGGCGATGATCCTGGCCATTGGCATGGTGGTGGATGACGCCATCGTGATGCTGGAAAACATCCACCGGCGCATCGAGGCGGGCGAACCTCCCCTTAAGGCGGCTTTCCTTGGGGCGCGTCAGGTGGGCTTTGCCATTGTTGCCACGACCCTGGTTTTGGTGGCGGTGTTCCTGCCCATCAGCTTCCTGGAGGGGGATCTGGGCAAGTTGTTTCGTGAGTTCTCCATCGCCATGAGCGCCGCGGTGATCCTCTCCTCCCTGGTGGCGCTGACCTTGAGCCCCATGATGGCGTCCAAGTTGCTGCGTCCCGCAGCGCAGAGCCCCTATCTGGTGCGTAAAGTCGATGCCGGGATGGAGACGCTCAAGGCCGGCTACCTGAGGGTGCTCAAGCAATGGGTACGCCGTCCCGTGATGGTGATCAGCCTGGTGATCCTGGCCTTGGCTGGCAGTGGTTATCTGGCACTGACCCTGCCCAGCGAATTCGCCCCCAGGGAGGACAGGGGCTCGCTGTTCGTTGTGGTGAATGGTCCTGAGGGGGCCAGCTATGAGTACATGCAGAAATACATGCTTGAGATCGAACGGCGGCTATTGCCTCTGGTGGAGGCCGGAGAGGTCAAGCGTCTGTTGGTCCGGGCACCGCGCTCGTTCGGTCGAACCGAGGATTTTTCCGGAGGCATGGCGATCGTCACCCTGGAAGATTGGTCGGTGCGGCGCAGCGCCTTTGAGGTGGTGGCGGATATACGAGCCCGGTTGTCGGATCTGTCCGGTGTGCGGGCCTTTCCCGTTATGCGCCAGGCATTCGGCCGGGGGGTGGGTAAGCCGGTGCAGTTTGTGATCGGGGGGGGCAGTTATGCTCAGTTGGCTCAGTGGCGGGATATCCTGCTGGAGAAGGCGGCGGACAATCCTGGCCTGCTGGCACTGGATCATGACTACAAGGAGACCAAGCCTCAGCTTCGGGTGGTGATCGATCATCAAAGGGCCGCCGATCTGGGGGTCAGCATCCGCAATATCGGTCGGACCCTGGAGTCGATGCTCGGCTCCCGTCTGGTGACCAGCTTTGCCCAACAAGGAGAGGAGTATGATGTCATCGTGGAGGGCGAGCGGGCCAGGCAGAACACCGCAGCCGACCTGCAAAGCCTCTATGTACGCTCCGAATTGACCGGAGAACTCATTCCCCTGGCGAGCCTGGTCAGGGTGGAGGAGTTTGCCGATGCTCCCCGGCTCAATCGATTTAACCGGTTGAGGGCGATCACCCTGGAGGCGAACCTTGCCTCAGGCTATACCCTGGATCAGGCGCTGGAGTTTCTCAACGGGCTGGTCGAACAGCATCTGCCGGAGGAGGTTTCCGTCAGCTATAAGGGAGCATCGCGGGATCATCAGGAGTCCGGTGCTGCCATTGGCTTTATCTTCGCCTTGGCGCTTGTGGTGGTATTCCTGGTGCTTGCTGCCCAGTTCGAAAGCTATATTCATCCCCTTGTGATCATGCTTACGGTCCCCCTGGCCACTTTTGGGGCCCTGCTGGCCTTATGGTTTACCGAGCAGACCCTCAATATCTACTCCCAGATCGGCATCATCATGTTGGTGGGACTGGCGGCCAAGAATGGCATCCTGATCGTTGAGTTTGCCAATCAACTGAGGGATCAGGGCCGATCCTTTGATGCGGCCATTCTGGAGGCCGGTCAGGCCCGTTTGCGGCCGATATTGATGACAGGGATCACGACGGCGGCAGGAGCCATTCCTCTGGTATTGGCCAGTGGCGCCGGTGCCGAGACCCGTTTTGTGATCGGGGTGGTGGTGATGGGAGGGATCCTGGTGGCGACTGCCTTCACCCTGCTGGTGATCCCGGTGATCTACCATCTGCTGGCGCGCCATACCAATAGTCCTGAGTTTGTCGGTCGACAGTTGGACAAAGAGCTGGCTGAAGGCAATACGGTGCTGTTCAAGAAACCCGGCTAAGCCCCGGTTATGAATGCGAGTGTCAGCTTCTCTGGAGACAAGAGGGCCCCGTGAAAACGGGGCCCTGCCGTTTAGGGGAAGAAAAGGCTATTTCGAGGGGAGCAGGGTGTCGCGATCATAGTCACAGTGAAGCAGTTTGCATAACTGGTGGGTACGGCCGTGGTCTTTCATGCTGTGGGTGTCGTGCAGCGGGTCGGACTCCGGGCGGCAATTGGGTTCGAATTGGGAGCCACCGGTTGGGCTTTCGATAATGGTGGCAAACATCTTGATGCGGTGCAGGCAGGTCATAGGCAATCCTTGTAAAGCAGTCGTGACGATATTCGAGGGCCTCAAATATTGATATGCAATACAAATGTAACAAAGGTGCGCTAGGGCTGCCAGTGACTGAGCCAAAAAAACCTTGTTTGTCATAAAGATGAAATAAAGCCCTGTTATGGGCGCTCACCCTTTATCATCCCAATCATCCTTGTCCCAGTCGTCTTTGTCCCACGCTTTCTGCTCCTGTTTACGCTTTTCCACCGTCTCCTTCTCCTTCGGCGTTAACTTGCTCTTGCCAAGGAAGGGGGGCAGTTTCATATGGGCCGTGTGTTTGAGCAGCATGATGTTGCTGACGATCACGCCTAGCACGACGGCGATCAGTAGCCACAGTTCCCACTTTTCCATGATGGACTCCAAAAACCTGTCTTGGGTTGAGTGTACTCCTTCACACTCGTGCCTGTCGCGTTGCGGCACTCATTGAGCGCCTTGGGATCTATCCGTGTTGCGTATTTCTGTGGTGACGGCGATCCCGTCCCCGCTTGGGTAACGATCCAACTGGCTCAGTTGCAGCAGCAGTTGGCGCTGGTGGGCGGGAAACTCGCGGGTAAAGGCGCGGGCATGATCGCAGCCGAACAGCATCCAGAAGCGTTTTGGCGTTTGGGCCGCTCGGTACAGCTCTATCCCCCTCTCCATCGGGATCAGTTGGTCATCAACACAGTGGGTGATGAGCAGAGGGAGGTGTTTGAGTCGGGCAATGTTGTCCACGGGGGCATCGTCATCGCTGATCAGGGTACGGGCCAACAGGGCAGGCAGGCTGGCCAGCCGGTGTCTGGCGATCACGGCATGGGCGAGTTCTGAGTAGCGATCGAAGGAGCTGTCGATGATCATCAGGTCGAAAGCCTCTTCCCATGCCCCGCCTTCTTGCATCAGGCCATGAAGGGCAACGGCCCCCCCCATTGAGGTGGCCATGATCAGGCGACTTTGTTGGTTGCTCAGGGGCACTGCGGCGGCAAAGGCTAGCACGCTGCTCGCATCCTGGGCCAGAGCCTCTCGACTCGGCGTACCTTCGGAGTGGCCATAGCCAGAGTAGTCGAACATCAAGACGTCATAGCCGTGCTCGGTCAGCCAGTCGACCTTTTCCCAAGTCTGGCTTAGGTTACCGGCATTGCCATGGAAATGCAGCAGCAGTCCCCGTCGGGGCAGGGAGGTGTGATGGTACTGCAGGTGCAGTCGATTGCCAGAAGCCGAGTGCAGGAACTGCTCTTCGACTCGGTGGGGAAAGCTGTGCGCGCTCCGACCGATCTGCTTACTGGGTGCATAGAAGGGGTTGGTGCATCCTGTGAGCAGGGCCAGCGTAAGCAGCACAAGGAAGACTGGCATGTCACCTCCGGGCACAATATTGGACCGTTCAGTAGTCCTTTACCGCGTCAGGAGATCCGTAGAGAGATCAGTTTAGCCACAAAATCCGGGTCAAGCCGGTCTGGGTGGCCGGCGATGGCCAGGGTTACCCCCTTGGCGGGCTGCCAGGCACACAGGTTGAGCTCTGGCTCCTGGATAAACCTTAGGGTCATCGAGTGGCGAGCACATTGGCGGCCGAGCCGGGCCAGATCCGTATTGCCCCATTTATACCAGGCCTCATACAGGCACCATCTGTGGTAAAAGTGCCCCCGCGGCCAGTGCAGTTGATCGCTCAGGCGATCCACGTCCCGCCGGGCTTTGTGCTGCTCGACATCGATGCCGATGGGATGATCCCGGCTCAGCGCCAGGGCGAGCCAGTCGCCGCTGTGACTCAGGCTGATCTGCCAAGGAGTGCCGTTGAGTCGGGGCTTTCCGTTCTCCTCACGGTCTATGCGCAAGGGCAGGTCATGCGTTTGCCTTAGCGATGTATATAACGCATTGATTGCGTTCCTTTGTTCCGCTTTGCTCCTTCTTCGGGAGGCCTTCTCCTTGTTGCTGCAGGGTTGTAATTTTTGCAATGCAATTAAGCAATTACCACTTTTTGACCGAATGATAAGGGATCCCGCCATAGAACCGGCGGAGGGCTTTGAAATTGACACGTTGAGGAGTAAACTCGCGGGCAGTTGACGATAACTTTAACATGGACGATTGAACCGTGGCTGTATACAAAGGGATGAAGTGATGTCGGCCTTGTATTCTTTCCCCGTTGCCCAATGGGTCGGCTGGGTCCCTGATACGCAGGAGCTCAGTGCGCTGCCCGCAACGCCGCAGCCTGTCGATGGCCCAATGCCAGGCCTGCCCAATGTGCCAGCGATGGCACGGCGGCGTATGACCCGCCTGTCTAAGATGGCGCTGCAGGTTACCCAGCCATTGGTCCAGGGACATGAGCTGCCAACGGTTTTTGCGTCCCGTCATGGCGAAGTGGCGGGCACGGTGGCCCTGCTTGATGCCGCACTCCAGGGGGAGCCTCTCTCGCCCACCAAGTTCAGTCACTCGGTTCACAATACCGCATCGGGGACCTATGGGATCCAGACGGGCAACCGTGCGCCCTCGACCTCGGTCTCGGCGGGGCTGGACAGCCTGCTTGCAGGCCTGATCGAGGGGCTAGCCCAGTTGACGCCCACCCAGGATGTCCTGGTGGTGTTTGTCGAAGATCCCATTCCTGAACGCTTCGCCGAGTTTGATCATGAGATCAAGGTGCCGGTCGCCTTGGCGCTGCGCCTGTCCCACTCGGCCCAGAGCCTGTTAAGGGTCGAACCCGCGGGCGAGTCCACAGAGCTGGACCCCGTTCCCCTGGCCTGGCACCTGCTCCGCCTGCTGTCCGGCCAGCTTGAAGCCTATGCTCAGCCTCGACCTCAAGGACTGTTGAGGTGGCGGTGGACACCATGATCCAATCCTTATATCAAGGCTATCGTGTCCTGGCGACCGGCCTCTGTTTCGCCCTATTTGGGATCGGCGGCTTGTTGGCAGGCCTCTTACTGTTTCCCGTCCTGGCCCTGTTGCCCGGTAAGCCGATGGCCCGGGAACGCCGGGCTCAGCGCTGTGTCCATCTGATGTTCCGTGGTTTTTTCGCCATGATGAGGGCGTTATGGGTGGCAAAGCTTGAGGTGCGTAATCCCCAGCATCTGCAGGGCCGGGAAGGGGTGATCTTCATCGCCAATCATCCCTGCCTGCTCGATGTGGTCGCCATGATTGCCCTGCTGCCCCACACCAATTGCATCGTCAAACAGGCGCTGCTGCTCAACCCCTTTATGCGCTATGTCATCAAGGCCGCAGGCTACATCAGCAATGATGAACCTGAGGCGGTGATGCAGATCTGCCAACAAAAGCTGGCAAGAGGGGACAACCTGATCGTTTTCCCCGAAGGGACGCGGACGGTGCCGGGCCAACCGCTGAAGATGCAGCGTGGCACGGCCCATATCCTGGCCCATACCCGGTGCCCTGTGGTGCCGGTATTGATCCACTGTACGCCCACCACCTTGACCAAGGGACAGCCCTGGTACAAGGTGGCACCGAGCCGGATCCATCTCACCCTGACGGTGTTGCCGCAATGGACGTATCAGATCGAAGACGGGCCCGGTGCCCGTCAAGTAAGGCAGCTGACGCGTCAGCTGGAGTCAAAATTTATACAAGAGCTTGAGCACTATGAGCCAACAACTGGAAAACGAACTGAAACAACTGATTGTCAGCACTCTGGAGCTGGAAGACATTCAGCCTGAGGAGATTGAGACCGATGCACCACTGTTTGTGGACGGCCTGGGTCTGGACTCCATTGATGCCCTGGAGCTGGGCGTGGCCATCAAGAAGCGTTACGGCGTAAAGCTGGACGCCAACTCCGAAGAGACCCGGGCGCATTTTGCCTCGGTCAGTGCCCTGGCACGTTTTGTTGAATCCCACAAAGAGGAGGCCTGAGCCATGTCCCGTCGTGATGAATTGTTGCAGCAGTTGACCGAGATCATGGTGGAGGAGTTCGAACTGGACGCCGCCGATATCCAACCGGAAGCCAAGTTGTATGAGGAGCTCGATCTGGACAGCATCGATGCGGTGGATCTGGTGATCCGCCTGCAGCAGATCACCGGCGTCAAGATCAAGCCCGAAGAGTTCAAGTCTGTGCGCACGGTCAGCGATGTGCTGGATGCGCTGGAAAACCTGATCCCAGCCTGATGAAACGCTTGCTGACGCCCCTGTGCTCAGCGCTGTTGCTGATCTACCCATTAGTGGTCTATTTCGGCCTGCAGCATGAGGCCAAGGGGGGGGTGGCTTTGCTGCTTGGCATCCTGCTGGCGGTACGGGTGATCACGAGTCAGGGCGCCTCCCGTTGGGGGGCGGCCCTGGGTTTGGTGCTGGTGGGCCTGTTCGCCCTGACCCGGGAGCCGCGCTTCTTGCAATGGTATCCCGTGGTGATGAGCCTCACCTTCCTGAGCCTCTTTGGCTGGAGCCTGCGCTTTGGCCCCTGCATGATCGAGCGTTTCGCCCGGCTGCGCCACCCGGATCTGCCCCCAGAGGCCAGCCACTATCTTCAGCGGATCACCCAGGTCTGGTGTGGTTTCTTCGTGATCAACGCCCTGATCGCCACGGCGACCGTGTGGCATGGTGATATGGCACTCTGGACCCTCTACAACGGCCTGATCTCCTATGGCCTGATGGGGACTCTGCTGCTGGGCGAGATGGCGCTGCGTCCCTGGTTAACCCGCCGATACTGATATCATGCTAAAAACAAAACTATTTCAAGATGATACCGGGCAGATCTGCCTGGGCCGGGACGCCACCTTGAGCCGGGACCGGTTGCAGCAGGAGGTGGCCCTGTGCCAGGCGACATTGCGCCACAGCGGTCAGCGGATCCTGCTGCACAGTCAGCGCAGTGACCGGTTTTTGATCCGCCTGCTCGCCCTGATGGGCCTGGGGAAGACCATCTTGCTGCCCGGTAATGGCCAGGAAGACACCCTGGCTCAGTGTGGCCAGTCGGCGGACTTGATTTTGCTCGATGATTGGCACCCCGATGCGCCCGCCGGGACACCCGAACCGATCCAGTGGTGTGGGCAGTGCGAGTTGGTGCTCTATACCTCAGGCAGCAGTGGCCAGGCTAAGCCGGTCTGTAAGTCACTTAACCAGCTTGAAGCGGAGCTTGAGGTGCTTGAGGGGCTGTTTGGCCCCCGCCTGGGGCAGGTGCCGGTGCGTGCCTGTGTCTCACACCAGCATATCTATGGCCTGCTGTTTCGCGTGCTGTGGCCCTTCGCCGCCGGGCGGCCATTCGAGGTTGAAACCCTGAACTACCCGGAGCAGATCGATGCGGCACTGGCACAGGGGCCCTGCGTGCTGGTGGCCAGCCCCGCTCAACTGGAGCGCTACAGCCCTGATCCGGCTCATCAGCCGGTGCTGGCATTCAGCTCCGGTGGTCCGTTGGGGCGCGAAGCGGCGGCAGAGTATGCCAAGCAGTGGGGGGCCGGGATCTGCGAGATCTTTGGCAGTACCGAAACCGGTGGGATCGCCTTTCGTCAAAGCTCGATTGAGCAGAGGGATCCCCCATGGCAGGCGCTGCCCAGGGTGCTGCTGGATCAGCAAGAGGGCTGCCTGACGCTGCGCTCTCCGTTCTTGCCCGATCAAGACTGGTATCGCACAGAGGATCGGGTGAGATTCGATGCCGATGGCGGCTTCGTGCTGTTGGGGCGGGCGGATCGCATCATTAAGTTGGCGGAGAAACGCCTGTCCCTGCCGCAGATGGAGCAGTGGTTGGTTGAAATGGCCCAGGTCGAAAAAGCGGCCCTGGTGCTGTTACCCGGACGGCGGCCGACCCTGGGGGCGGTATTGCAACTCTCCCCCAAGGGCGATGATGAACGCCAAGCCCTGGGCAATTTTGCCTTCAGTCAGCGGATCAAGGCTCATCTATTGCGTCGTTTTGAGCGAGTGACTCTGCCCAGGCGCTGGCGTTTTCCGGCCCAGCTGCCTTACACGACCCAGGGAAAACTGCCCCAAGAGGAATTAAGGAAACAGTTTGATGTTTGAACATACCGAGCCCCAGTGGCTGGATCATCAGGCACTGGAGCAGGGCCACCGCTTGTCCCTGCGTGCGCCCCAGGAGCTGGATTACTTTCGCGGCCACTTCCCCGGCTTGCCGGTGCTGCCCGGGGTCGTGCAGATCCACTGGGCAGTGCGCAAGGCCCAGGCCCTGTACGGTCTGGGCGAGTGCATCCACCGCCTGGAGGTGGTGAAATTTCAGCAGTTGTGGCGGCCGGAGATGGTGGTCACCCTGGAGCTCAACCGACTGGATGAGCAAAGGATCAGCTTCTGTTACAGCCAGGGCGAGAAACGCTTCGCCAGTGGCCGGATCCTGTTCGAGGCGCCCGCCCCATGAAGCCGGTGATCCTGATCCCCCACTACAACCATGCCGAACAACTGCCCAAGGTGCTTGGCGGTCTTGCACCCTACCAGTTGCCCGTGGTGATCGTGGACGACGGCTCCGAATCCGGCCAACGGGCCCAGTTGCAGACGCTGCTGGAACAGTACGCAGATGTGACCCTGGTGCGCCGACCACAAAACGGTGGCAAGGGCGCGGCGGTCAAGAGCGGCCTGCAGTGGGCAACTGCTGAGGGGTATAGCCATGCCATTCAGGTGGATGCCGACGGTCAGCACGATCTGGCGGCACTCCCTGAGTTGCTGGCGCGCGCCCGTAGCAATCCGCTGGCGCTGATCACCGGGATCCCCGAATACGATGCCTCCGTGCCACGTCATCGATACATCGCCCGCTACTTGACCCATTTCTGGGTCTGGGTGGAGACCCTGAGCCTGGCGATCAAGGACACCATGTGCGGTTTTCGCGTCTATCCGCTGGCGGCCACCAAGGCGCTGCTTGCCAGCGCCCGGGTGGGGGATCGTATGGACTTTGATACCGAGATCCTGGTGCGCCTCTACTGGCAGGGCGTGCCGGTAGAGCAGGTACCGATCCGGGTGCACTACCCGGAGGATGGTCGCTCCCATTTTCGCCTGTGGGAGGACAATGTGTTGATCACTAAGATGCATACCCGGCTGGTGTTTGGCATGCTGGCGCGTGCCCCCAGGCTATTGCTGCGCCGTCGCCCACGCCATTGGAGCCGGGCCAGCGAGCGCGGTGCCATGGGGGGCATGAAGCTGATGCTCTGGCTCTATCGCCACGGCGGGCGGCCCCTGTGTCGCGCCCTGCTGCCACTGATCATCGGCTATTTCTATCTGACCGGTGGCAACGCGCGTCGCGCCTCCCAGCAGTTCCTGCAACGGGTCGCCGATCGGGTGCCGGATCATCCTGCCTTCGCCGACACCGAGGGTAAGCCGGGCCATCGACATAGCTTTCGCCAGTTCCTGAATTTTGGTCAGGCCTCCCTGGCCAAGTTGGACGCCTGGAGCGGCCAGCTGGATCTGAGTCCTTCGGATTTCCCCAACCGGCAACTGCTGGTCGATCAGCTCGAGAGCGGTCAGGGGGCGGTGCTGTTTACTGCCCACCTGGGTAATGTGGAGATCTTCCGCGCCGTCATGGAGAACCGTTACCGACGTCGGATCAATGTCCTGGTGCTGACCAAGAACGCGGTCAAGTTCAACAGCCTGCTCAGTGAACTCAACCCGGACTCTCAGGTGGAGCTGCTGCAGGTGGATGAGATGGGGCCCGATCTGGCCATCGTCTTGCAGCAGCGTGTGGAGGAGGGGGAACTGGTGATCATCGCCGGCGATCGCACCTCCGCCGGTCGCGCAGGTCGGGTGCAGTATTGCGATTTTCTTGGTACCCCCGCCCCCTTTGCCATCGGTCCCCATGTGTTGGCATCCCTGCTGGGCTGCCCGGTCTACCTGCTGCTGGGCTTGCCCGGTGAGCCCAGGCCCAGCCTTCATGTGGAGAAGCTGACCGACGGGATCCAGGGGAGTCGCAGCGAGCGTAAGGCGCAGATGGCCCAGTTGGTCGAACACTATGCCGAACGCCTGGCCCACTTTGCCCAGAAGCACCCGCAGTACTGGTTCAATTTTTATGATTTCTGGCTGTCCGACGGCGGCCAACAGAACAAGAAGGAGCCATCATAGTGGCCGAACAACTGCTCGAAACTCCCCAGACTCAATGCCAAGGGTTGGCCCTGGGTCATGCACCGCTCACCATTGAGCAGATCAACGCCATCGCCGCCGGTGCTCCCGTCGCGCTGTCCGACGAACCCAAGGTGCGCAGCCGGATCCAGGCCAGCGCCGATCTGCTGGACAAGGTGCTGCGCGAGGATGGCGAGATCTACGGCGTCACCACGGGCTATGGCGACTCCTGCACCGTGTCCATCCCTCGTGATCTCGTGGATGAGCTGCCCCTGCACCTGACCCGTTTCCACGGCTGCGGTCTGGGTCGCTACCTGGATGTGCGCCAGGGTCGCGCCGTGCTGGCGGTACGCCTGGCTTCCCTGGTAATTGGCCGTTCCGGGGTCTCGCTGGGCCTGATCGAGCGGATGATCGAGCTGCTCAACCACAATATCATCCCGCGCATTCCCGAGGAGGGATCGGTGGGCGCCTCCGGCGATCTCACCCCGCTCTCCTACATTGGCGCGGTACTGGTGGGAGAGCGACAGGTCTATTACAAGGGGGAGGTAAGGGATACCCAGGATGTCTACGCCGAGCTGGGCTGGCAGCCGCTGCGCCTGCGCCCCAAGGAGGGCTTGGCACTGATGAACGGCACCGCGGTGATGACCGCGCTGGCCTGTGAAGCGTATGCCCGTGCCGAATATCTGGCGGCCCTGTCGACCCGTTTGACCGCCGTTTGCTCCCTGGTGCTCGATGGCAACCCCTACCACTATGATGAGCGCCTGTTTGCCGCCAAACCGCACCCGGGCCAGGCCCAGATCGCCGCCTGGATCTACCAGGATCTCGGTGGTAACGATGCGGCCCGCAACCCGGATCGTCTGCAGGATCGTTACTCCCTACGCTGTGCTCCCCATGTGATCGGCGTCTTGGCCGATGCGCTGCCGTTTCTGCGTCAGACCATTGAAACCGAGCTCAACAGCGCCAATGACAACCCCATCGTCGATGGCGAGGTGGGTCGTATTCTGCACGGTGGGCACTTCTACGGCGGTCATATCGCCTTTGCCATGGACAGCCTGAAGAATACGGTTGCCAACCTGGCGGATCTGATGGATCGCCAGATGGCCCATATTGTCGACAACAAGTTCAACAACGGCCTGCCGCGTAACTTGTCTGCCGCCACCGGTCCTCGTGCCGCCATCAACCACGGTTTCAAGGCGGTGCAGATCGGTGTGTCGGCCTGGACCGCCGAAGCGCTAAAGAACACCATGCCGGCCTCCGTGTTCAGTCGCTCTACCGAGTGTCACAACCAGGACAAGGTGAGCATGGGCACCATCGCCGCCCGCGATGCCCTGCGGGTGCTGACCCTGACCGAGCAGGTGGCGTCGGCCCTGCTGCTGGCGGGTTATCAGGGGGTGCAGCTGCGCAGTCGCCTGCAGAGCGTGACACCAACCGAGGGGATCAACGAACTGTTTGAACAGGTTGCTGAACAGTTTGATCTGTTGATCGAGGATCGTCCACTGGAGATGACCCTGCGCGATACCTGTGAGCGGATCCGTGCACGTCACTGGGCGGTGCCCCAATGGCCGTGATCGTCAGCGCCAGCGCTCAAGTCGAGGTGCCGTTTCATGACTGTGATCCCATGGGGGTCACCTGGCACGGCAACTACCTGCGTTACTTCGAGGTGGCCCGTTGCGCCCTGCTGGACCGGTTTGATTACAACTACCGTCAAATGGAAGCCTCGGGTTATGTCTGGCCCATCATCGATGTGAAGATCCGCTACCCGGCGCCCAGCACCTTCGAGCAGAAGCTGACGGTGACCGCCGAGTTGCTCGAGTGGGAGCAGCGCATGCGGATCCGTTACCAGGTGCGGGATGCCGAAACCGGACAGCGCCTGGTCAAGGGTGAAACGATCCAGGTGGCGGTGGAGAAGGCCAGTGGCGAGATGCAACTGGTGTCGCCGTCCATCCTCAAGGAGAAGCTGGCGCCATGGATCGATTGATCGCCGTGCTGGGGCTTTGTTTCGGCCTGCTGATGGCGCCGCTCCCGGCGTTCGCTGAGCGCCAGGACGCCGAGCCTTTGACGGCCCAGGTGTTGACCGAACTGTTGGCCAGCGATGAGCCGGTGCGGGGCGCCTTCGTCCAGCGCAAGGCTTTGCCCTTCCTCAGCCAGCCCATGGAGAGTACGGGCCACTACCTGGTGGCCCCGGGCCTGGGCTTCTGGTGGTCGCAACAGACCCCCTGGGCCCAGGAGACGCTGATCCACGATGGCGAGATCAGCCAGGATGGTCAGGTGCTCTCATTGCTGGATCAGGGGGAGGGCTTTGCCCCCGTTTTTGCGGCGCTGTTTGGCGGCGATCTTGCCTTGTTGGCCCAGCACTTTACCCTGGATCTCAGTGGCAGTGCCGAGCACTGGACGTTGGGCCTCACGCCACAAGACGCGCAACTGGCCCGCCTGTTCGCTCGCATTGAGCTGGCAGGATCCCAGGACCGGATCGCCCATGTGCAGCTGCTCGATCCCAGTGACGCCAAAACCGAGATCGCCTTTGTTGATCCCATGGTGGGCCCCTTGAGCGATCAGGAGCGTGCCCGCTTTGACTGAGCGATCGCCTGCGTCCTTCAAGCTTCGCCCCCTTTGGTGGGGGGCACTGGTGTTGATCCTGCTGGCGGCCGTGTGGCGCGCCAGTGTGGCACCTGTGCTCTCGTCGGATCTCAATGCCTTGTTGCCCGAAGGGGAGAGCAGTGCGCTGGTGAAAGAGCTGGCCCAGCGCAACGGCAATCGCCTGTTACTGCTGCTGGAGGGGGAGGACCCAGATACGGTGAGTCTGACGGCCCAGGCCCTGCATGGGGCGCTGCTTGAGGTCGGACTGCAGTGGGAGCCACCGGGGGGGAGTGATCCCGAGGCTTTGGGCCGGGCCCTTTTTCCCTACCGCTTTGGCCTGTTGACCGAGACACAGCGCCACGCCCTGGCTCACGACAGCGGCGAGCGCCTGGCGCAGCAGACCCTGCGTGCCCTGTCGATGCCCGGGGCCACGCCCATGGCCGGGTTGATCGGCGAGGATCCCCTGCTGCTGTTTCCTCAGCTACTGAGCGCCCTGGGGGGCGATCTGGCTCAGGTTCGGCCGTTGGAACATGGGCTGGCGCTGGAGCCGGCAGGCAAAGCCCTGCTGATGCAATGGCGTTTTGACGGCAACCCCTTTGAACCGGCAACCCAGACGATGGTGCTTGAGCCCTTGGAGCAGGCACTGAGTGAGGCGATGCCGGCCGCGGTATCGGTGGCGCGGATCGGGTTGATCTTCCATGCCGCCAGCGCCACAGAGCAGGCCAAGGGCGAGATCGCCTGGCTCGGTGGCTTGTCGCTGGGGTTGATCCTCTTTTTGGTGCTGGCCGTGCTGCGTCGCCTTTCGCCTTTGGGCTGGATCGCCTTGGTGATCACCAGCTCGCTGGCCGTCGGGGCTGCGGCATGCGTACTGATCCTGGGGCAGTTGCATGGCTTGACCCTGGTGTTTGGCACCACCTTGATCGGCATTGCGGTGGATTACACCCTGCACCTGTGTTGCCACGGGGAGAACAAGGGTCGCACGGCCGCAGCGATGCTGCGCCGACCTATGTTACTGGCCCTGGCCAGCTCGGTGCTGGCGTACGGTGTGATGTTTATCCTGCCGTTTCCCGGGCTGTGGCAGATGGCGATCTTTTCCATCGCCGGGCTGGCCTGGGCGTTTATCACGGTTCAGAGCCTGCCGGCTTTGGGCATGACGAAGCGAGCCCCCGCTCCGGCGGCGCTGGGCCTGGCCCGGTTGGGCCTGATGGCCTGGCAACGGGTGGCGAGCCCTGGCTGGCTCCTGCCGCTGGCGGCGTTGGCCCTGGGTACCCTTTGGCTGACCCATGACGATGATATTCGCCATCTCCAGGGCGGCGATGAGAGCCTGTTGGCCCAGCAGGCTCGGCTTGACCACTACCTGCATCTGCCGGACGAAGGCCGGGTATTCTTGCTTGAGGCTGAAAGTGCCGAGACCCTGTTGCAGCGGGAAGAAGCACTGCGAGTGGAGCTGGATCCCCTCATTGCGCAAGGGGTCTTGTCCGGTTATCGGGCCAGTAGCCAGAGCCTGCCCTCGGTGGAAATGCAGCAGACGAACCGTGCCTTGCTGCAACAGCGTTACCGGGATCCAAGCCTGTTGGCCCAGTTTGCAGCCATCGGTTTTGATACGAAGCGCTTCGACGAGCTGGCGTCGCAACTCGATACGGCGGCGCCGCTCAT
Source organism: Ferrimonas sp. YIN67 (assembly GCF_057219095.1). Classification (NCBI taxonomy): domain Bacteria; kingdom Pseudomonadati; phylum Pseudomonadota; class Gammaproteobacteria; order Alteromonadales; family Ferrimonadaceae; genus Ferrimonas; species Ferrimonas sp. YIN67. The sequence goes on along the minus strand of NZ_JBXVVJ010000010.1, from coordinate 79,812 downwards.
GCCGGCGCTATGGTTAGCAGAGCCAGCGCTTGAGCCGCTAACCCTTGGGTGGCTGGGCGAACGAGAGGGGCGCTGGCAGTCGGTGATCCTGCTGCAGGGGGTGCAGTCGCCCCAGGCTTTGGCCGACTTGGCCGGGGCCCATCCCGGGGTGGAGCTGATCGATCAGGTTGCCGATCTGTCCAGCATGATGGGTCAGTACCGACAGGGCCTGGCCCTGCTCTTGGCCTGTGCGGTGTTGGCCAGCCTGGCCCTGCTGTCCTGGAGCCTGGATCTGCGCCGGGCGGTGTGGGTGGTGTTACCGCCTTCACTGGCCATCGTGCTGGTGCTGGGGATCCTCGGCTGGGCCGGGATCCCGCTGCACCTGTTCCACCTGCTGGGGCTGCTGCTGATGTATGGGATAGCCCTGGATCAGACGGTATTCCTAGCCAGCAGTGAGGAGCCGGGACACTGCTTCCTGGCGATCCTGCTCAGTGCCGCCTCCACCCTGGCGGCCTTCGGTATGTTGAGCCTGTCCGCCACCCCGGCGCTGGCTGGCTTCGGTTTGAGTTTGACCCTGGGCTTGGCCTGCGCCCTGTTGCTGGCGCCCCTGTCCCGGGTAGAGAGGACAAGGAACAAGGAGAGTCATGTTGTCGCAAATTAATGTGGAGCGTCGTACCGTCGTGGTGATCGGCGCGGGCCCCTCTGGTGCGTTGGCCTCGGCCCTGCTCAAGCAGGCACACACCGATGTGTTGGTGCTGGAGAAGGCGCATTTTCCCCGCTTTTCCATCGGTGAAAGCCTGCTGCCCCAATGTATGAGTTTCCTGCAGCAGGGGGGCATGCTGGCCGCAGTCGAAAATGCCGGTTTCCAGTTTAAGAACGGCGCTGCCTTCCAGTATGGGGAGCAGCGTGTCGATTTTGATTTTACCGATAAGTTCAGTCCGGGCCCGGGCACTACCTTCCAGGTGCAGCGGGCAAAGTTTGATCAGATCCTGGCGGATGAGGCGGCCCGGCAGGGCGTCGAGATCCGCTTCGGCCATGGCATCGAGAAGGTCGAACTGCTCGAGCAAGGGGCGGTGTTGACGGTCCGCCCGGAGCAGGGGACCCCCTACCGGGTTCATTGTGACTTTCTCCTCGATGCCAGCGGTTTTGGCCGGGTGCTGCCACGTCTGCTTGAACTGGAGAGTCCGTCTGATTTTCCCCAGCGGCGGGCTGTCTTTACCCATATCACCGATGGCATCGCTTCGGAGAACTTCGATCGCAATAAAATTTTGGTGACCGTACACCCAGAGCAGCGGGATGTCTGGTTCTGGTTGATCCCCTTTGCCGATGGACGTTGTTCGCTGGGGGTGGTGGCCGAGGACCATTGCTTCGATGACCGGCCGTTTGAACAGCAACTCGAGGACTGGATCGCGTCCACGCCGACCTTGGCTGAGCTGCTGATCAATGCCAGCTTCGACACTCAGGTGAACAGCCTGGTGGGCTATGCCGCCGATGTTCAGACCCTGGCGGATCCCCGTTTTGCGCTACTGGGCAACGCGGGAGAGTTTCTCGATCCGGTCTTTTCCTCCGGGGTAACCATCGCCATGCAGTCGGCGGTGATGGCGGTGCCGGTGGTGCTGCGCCAGTTGGCGGGTGAGCCGGTGGATTGGCTGACCGAATACGAGCAGCCCCTGCGCCAAGGGATCCAGGCCTTTAAGACCTATGTCAGTGCCTGGTATGACGGACGCTTCCAGTCGGTGATCTTCTACGAGCAACCCAACGCCCAGATCAAGCAGATGATCTGTGCGATCCTGGCGGGTTACGCCTGGGATCAGGATAACCCCTTTGTCCGTGACAGTGAGCGCCGGCTCAATGCCCTGGTGGCCCTATGCGAAAGCTGATGCGGGGCGGGAGTTTGCTGGTGCTGCTCGTCGGCCTGAGCGGTTGTGCCGCTCTCTGGCCCGCTGCCGACTGCACCTATTTGGCGCCGGGTGTGCGCTACTGCCTGCAGGAGGAACCCATTGAGCAGTTACCGATGCGCCGCATCGAACGGATTGGACTGACGGCCGGCGGGCAGTCCTTTACCCTGCAGGGGGTTCAGGAACTGATACCTGGCGCTCGTGTATTGGCGGCCACCGGCCCGCTGGGCCAGCCCAGCCTGGTGCTCAAGTGGCAGCAGGGAGCGTTGCATCAGGTGCTCTCCGGCCTGCCGTCAGAGTTTGACGGTCTGTGGCTGATGGCTTTGGTGCAGCTGATGGAGCTGGAGCCCGATGCGGTTCGTAGCGGACTGAGCGGGGGGCAATGGCAAGGGGGAACGCAGCCGGGACAATGGCAGTTACTGCGTCGGGGAAGCCCCATTCTTACGCTGCAAAAGAGCGAGGCCGGTCGGCAGCTTGAAATGCCGGAATTTGATATCACCTTACGTGTCGACATCGTGTCAAAGGAGGCACTATGAGTACCCACAGACTGGGTCTGCCCGGGGTGATCACCCCGCTTGGCGACGATCTCCAGTCCATGACCGCGCGCCTGCTGGCGCAGGATCCCGATGGCATGCGGTGGCTCGAAGGGCTTCGGCCGGAAGGCCCGACCCTGGCGGGAACCTGCCGGGAAGCGTTGCCGCCACTGCCCGAGTCGATGGCTCAGTGGGAGTGTCGCAACAATCGCATGTTGGCCCATTGCTGTCGGCAGATCGCCGATCAGCTGTCGCCGCTAAAGTCCCGCTTTGGTGGGGCGCGGATCGCCGTGGTGCTGGGCACCTCTACTTCCGGGATCGCCGAGTGCGAAGCCGCCCTCAAGGTGTGGCATGAAACCGGGGCATATCCTGAGGACTACCACTACCGTAAGCAAGAGCTGGGCACCGGCGCCCAGTTCATCGCCGAGTATTTCGGCCTGTCGGGCCCGGCCTATACCCTGTCCACCGCCTGCTCTTCGTCGGCCAAGGCGTTGGCCTCGGCGGCGCGGTTGCTGGATGCAGATCTGGCCGATGCGGTGATCTGCGGCGGCAGCGATACCCTGAGTTATTTGACGCTTAATGGCTTCACCGCCCTGGAGTCCTATTCCTCGGGACGCTGTCAGCCCCTGTGCCAGGGACGGGACGGGATCAACATCGGTGAGGCGGCGGCCCTGTTCGTGATGAGTCGCGATCAGGGGGCGTTTGTCCTCAAGGGCGCCGGGGAGGCCTCCGATGCCTATCATCCGTCGGCCCCACACCCGGAGGGGTTGGGGGCCGAGCGTGCCATGCGCGCTGCGCTGGAGATGGCTGAGATGGCCCCGGAGCAGGTGGATTATCTTAACTTGCACGGTACCGGTACGCCGCTCAACGACGCCATGGAGTGCGCCGCGGTGCACCGGATCTTCGGTGATACGGTGCCGGTCAGCTCCACCAAGTGCCTGACCGGCCATACCCTGGGTGCCGCCGGTGGCCTGGAAGCCGCGATGGCCATTGGTCTGCTCAGCGAGGCCAATCCCGAGCGCCGCTTGCCGGTTCAGTGGTTGGTGGGGCAGCGGGATCCGGCCTTGCCGCCGGTATCCTTAGTCGATAAGGAGCATCGTCTGCCAGCCAGCGGCGGCGCCATCATGAGCAACTCCTTTGCCTTTGGTGGCAGTAATATCAGCATAATTTTGGCTCTGGAGGAGCCCCAATGAGTCATCCATTAAGTGGCCTGGTCCCGCACGAGGCCCCGATGATCCTGATCGATGAGATCGTCAGTTCCAGTGACGATCGTTTGGTCAGTATGCTCACCATCCGTGAGTCATCTCCCTTTTTCGATCCCGCCACGGGCCGCGTGCCCGAGTGGGTAGGGATCGAGTATATGGCGCAGACCATCGCCGCCCTGGCCGGGGTGGAAGCCCGGGCCGAGGGGCGGGATATCGCCATCGGTTTCCTGTTGGGCAGCCGCCGCTACGAGGTGCTTGCCCCGGCGTTTATGCTGGGCCTCAGCTACCAGGTGGAGGTTACCCGCCTGTTTCAGGATGAGGAGGGGATGGCCGCGTTCGAGTGCCAGATCCGCCAGCAGGAAACCCAGATCGCCAAGGCGCGGCTGAATGTGTTCCAGCCCGCCGACACAGCACAATATACAGAGATATAAGTATGACAAAACGGATCCTAATTACCGGCGCCAGCCGGGGAATTGGTCGGGCGATCGCCCTTCGCCTGGCCCAGCCCGGTGTGGAGCTGGTACTCCACTACCACAGCAATGAGACGGCGGCGAACGCCGTGGCTGAGGCGGTGATCGCCAAGGGGGCTCAGGCCCGGATCATGGCGTTCGATCTGGCCGATGGCGACGATTGCCAGGCCAAGATCAACGCGGATATCGAGGCCCATGGTGCCTATTACGGTGTGATCTGCAATGCCGGGATCAGCGATGACGGTGCCTTCCCGGCCATGACCGAAGAGAGCTGGGATCGGGTGCTGCGCACTAACCTGGATGGCTTCTACCATGTGGTGCACCCCTGTGTGATGCCCATGGTTCAGGCGCGCCAGGGCGGACGGATCATCACCCTCTCCTCCCTCTCCGGCCAGGCCGGTAACCGAGGCCAGGTCAACTACAGCGCCGCCAAGGCGGGGATCATCGGTGCCACGAAGGCGCTGGCGATGGAGCTGGCCAAACGCAAGATCACCGTCAACTGCGTGGCCCCCGGGCTGATCGAAACCGATATGACCGACGAACTGCCGGTGGATATGCTCAAGGGGCAGATCCCACTGCGTCGCTTTGGTAAGCCGGAGGAGGTCGCGGGGACCGTGGCCTTCCTGTTGTCCGATGAAGCGGGCTACATCACCCGTCAGGTGATCGGCGTCAATGGAGGCATGCTATGAGCCGGGAGATGAAACGCGTGGTGGTGACCGGCATGGCGGGGATCTCGCCCCTGGGCCAGGATTGGGAGTCCACCCGGGCGCGCCTGCAGGCCGGGGAAAATGCGGTAGTGACCATGCCCGAGTGGGACATGTTTGAGGGCCTCAACACCCGCCTGGCGGCACCGGTTCAAGACTTCGAGCGTCCCAGCCACTACAGCCGCAAGGCGGTCCGCGCCATGGGGCGGGTGTCCTTGATGGCCACCCGAGCCTCCGAGCTGGCACTGGAAGATGCCGGTCTGCTGGGCGATCCCCTGGTAAAAAGTGGTCGGATGGGCGTGGCCTACGGCTCCTCCACCGGCTCGACCGGGCCGATCCGGGCGTTTGGCAAGATGCTGGATACCGGCGTGATGGCCGGGGTGACCGCCACCAGCTACATCCAGATGATGGCCCATACCACGGCGGTGAATGTCGGGGTGTTCTTTGGCCTTAAGGGGCGGATCTACACCACCTCCAGCGCCTGTACCTCCGGCAGCCAGGCGATCGGCTACGCCTTTGAGGCGATCCGCAGCGGCAGCCAGGTGGCCATGGTGGCCGGTGGCGCGGAGGAGCTGTGCCCCTCGGAAGCCGCGGTGTTTGATACCCTGTTTGCCACCAGTACCCGTAACGACGATCCCAAATCCAGCCCGCGTCCCTTCGATGGCGGACGTGACGGCCTGGTGATCGGCGAAGGGGCCGGGACCCTGATCCTGGAGGAGCGGGAGCACGCCCTCGCCCGGGGTGCCAAGATCTACGCCGAAGTGCTCGGCTATGGCACCAACAGCGATGGGGCCCACGTGACTCAGCCCAATGCCGAGACCATGGCCATCGCCATGGAGCTGGCGCTGGCGGATGCCCAGATCGATGCCGAGCAGATCGGCTATGTCTGTGCCCACGGCACCTCGACCGATCGCGGCGACGTGGCGGAAACCCAGGCGACGGCCAAGGTGCTGGGTCAGAAACCGATCAGCTCGCTCAAGAGCTACGTCGGCCATACCTTGGGCGCCTGTGGCGCGCTGGAAGCCTGGTGGAGCATTGAGATGATGCGCGAAGGCTGGTTTGCCCCAACCCTGAACCTCACCGAGGTTGATGAAGACTGTGGCGATCTCGACTATCTGCGCGGTGAAGGACGCCATATCGACACGGATATCGTGATGAGCAATAACTTTGCCTTTGGCGGGATCAACACCTCACTGATCTTCAAGCGGGTCTGAGGCTGTCATGGGAGAGAAAGCGGTACCCCATTTGCTGATCCTGTCGGCCAATCGCCACACCAGTCCCTATCCGGTCTATCCGTTGGCGCTCAGTTACTTGAAGAGCTACCTGGCGGATGCCTGGCCTGAGCTGAAGATCAGCCTGCTGGATCTGAATCTGGCGGATGACAGCCGTTGGCCAGAACAACTGGCGGCATTGGATCCGGACTTTGTCGCCGTGTCACTGCGTAACGTCGATGACGTCAACTATCAGAAACAAAATGGCTTTATCGAGGGCTATGGCAAGATCATCTCGATGATCAAGGCGCGCAGTGCCGCGCCGGTGATCCTCGGTGGTGCCGGGTACTCCCTGTTTGCCGAGCGCTTGCTGGTTGAGCTTGGCGGTGACTATGGTCTGGTGGGGGAGGGGGAGGAGAGCCTGCTGGAACTGCTGCAGATCCTCCATCGTGGCGAGCAACCGTTGAGCCTGCCCGGTCTGGTGCATCGTCTTGATGGGGAGGTGTGTTATTTGCCCCGTCAGACCCATGTGTCCGAGCCCAAGCTGTGTTTCGAGCCCGAATTGGTCGAGCACTACTGGCGGGATGCGGGCATGCTCAATATTCAGACCAAGCGGGGGTGCCCCTACCGTTGTGTCTATTGCAGCTATCCGCTGATCGATGGCCGCAGCGTGCGCACCCTGAGCATCGAGCAGATCGTCGCTACGCTGCGCACGGCTTGGGAGCAGCATGGCATCGACTACGTGTTTTTCACCGACTCGGTGTTTAACCTGGATAAGGATTTCAACGACGCCTTGGCCGATGCCTTGATCAAAGCTGGGCTACCCACCAAGTGGGGGGCCTACTTCTCGCCCCATCGTCTGAGCCATCAACAGTTGGCCAAATACCAGCAGGCGGGCCTGACCCACCTGGAGTTTGGCACCGAGGCACTGTCCGACATCACCCTGAAGAGTTACAACAAACCGTTTCGCTTCAAGCATGTGCAAAAAACCTCGGAGATCGCCGCCGATCTGGGGATCAACCAGGCCCATTTCCTGATCTTGGGCGGCTGGGGGGAAACGTCCCAGAGCTTGGCTGAGACCTTTGAGAACGGGGACAAGCTGCCACCCGGGGTGATCTTCCCCTACTACGGCATGCGGGTGTACCCGGATACGGATCTGGCCGAGCAGATGATCGCCGCAGGCAAGTTGTGCCCCAACAAGGATCTGTTGCCGCCACATTACTACATGAGTCCAGACTTCGATGCGGATCGCATGGCCGAATGGACTCGGCCGCTCAAACAGCGCTGGGTGCTGCCCGACGAGGACTTCTCCGAGGACATCGCCCTGATGCGCAAGTTCGGCAAGACCGGACCGCTGTGGGAGTATCTGCTTTAAGTTAAAAGCCACCCGTCGGGTGGCTTTTACTTTATGTTGTAATGTTAATGGCGACGCCGGGTGAGCCCCACAAAGCCAAGCAGTATTAGCCAGTACGAGAAAGCCCCGCCTGAACTGGACTTGGTCGCGGACTTGGCCGAGATCTTGACTTCGACACCAGCTAAAGTGAACGCACGTCCATCTGAGAGTTCAATGTCGAAATACTCATAGGTTGACGTCCCTGGCTCAAGGCCATGATCGGCGGCGGTGTATTGAATGGTATTGTCCTCGTTGAGCTTGACGGTCCCTTGGATATTGTCACTGAGGATAGCGGTGATACTAACGCTATCTCCATCAGGATCGGTGGCCTGCAGTAAAGGCTTAATGACGATGGTTTCATGCTCTTTTACCGATACGTTGGTCTGGTCCGCGATTGGTGCCTGGTTCGGTGGAATATCACTCGTGATTGCCGGTCCTGTGCTGATGCTATAGCCTCCGATCTGTGCTGCGCTGTCCGTGTGCTCTACCAAAATGTGCAGGGGGAGCGTAACTTGAGCTGGAGACAAAGTGATGTACAGGTAGCCGGTATCCGATAGATGGCTCTCCAAAGTCGCTTCACTGACAAGCTCAGTGGTTTGATCAGAAGCAAAAATCGTCACTTTAGGTTGCATCGATAACGTTAGATTACTGAGTCTGACGGTTAACGGGCTGCTGCTTTCGTGGTCCCGCAATACGTAGAAATCCTGATCGCCGGCGAAGTCGATCATGCCGGGGACCTCACTATTGTCGGGTGTCAGTTCGATGGCTTGATACCAGCTATCGTTGTTGTCCCCCCAGTAGGGGACGCTGTCGACCACGAGGCTGATCTTTCCTACCCTTTGGAAATCTTCCCCAACAGGCTGGGCGGCGCCGCCGTCATCACCACCATCCTGCGTTGGCGAGCGGGTAAATAAGCCTTGCGATGAGTAGAAGGCATTGTTTTCACTGTTATCGACTTTGACGGCAACTTGGTGAATTCCATTACTATCGTAGGGCAGGACTGCCGAGAACACACCATCGTTAGCCTTGCTGTCACCATCGATACCTTTGTCATTGAGTTCAACAGTATAAGGAGTTGCGTTCGGTGGTGTGACTTCGGCAATAACCCGGGCGCCACTGATTGGAAGATCTCGGATCAGGGAGGCGGTGAGTACCATGGGATTTGGGTAGGAAACCGCATTGCCTCCGAGACCCGCCACACTTAGGGCGTAAGTGCCCAATTGATTTGGGGCGATCAGTGCATTGAGTGCAAGCGTCCGTTCCGAGTTCGCCAGGTTGTGTGCTTGCAGTGTCCAGTCCCCGGTGTGCTCAAGCTCTGCTTGAGATAATTTGAGCTGACAGTGGGTGCCATTACTTGTTGCTTCACAAGGCACCGACGGAGTGTTGGCGCCTGTACCGTTAGGGCCAATCAGTTGCAGTTCAATTTCATCCACGGTGCCGTTGTGATTAAGAAATAGCACTAGCTCGTTGACACCGTCATCGATACTCAAGGGGAATTCTTGTCGGCCTGAGGCTGGTAAGGTGCCTTGCTCACTCAACAGGTTTTGTTGATTGGTGGCTGCGGCGTTGGCTTGCAGGAAGGCGTCTGTGATAGCGGCTAGGCCAATCGGTGATGAAAAGTATTGGCCGCCTGTAGCATTAGCCATGGAGAGCAGAGTTCCCGTAGGGGAAGCTGAGCCGTAACCAAAGCTAAAAATGGGGACTCCAGCTTGCTGGTAGGCCGTGATCACGTCGCTTTCTCGGTTACTGGAGCTGTTATCACCGCCGTCGGATAATACGAGCACGACTTGTGGGGCATTGGTGCTATTGCTTTGCTGGTACTGCTGAAGTTGGGTAAGCGCAAACCGTGTTCCGTCGTACAGCGCCGTCCCCCCTGATGCGTACAGTCCGTCGATGCTAGCTTTTAGCTGAGCTTTTATCTGGTCACCGGGAACTGGGATAGTTTGCAGCGGAGCATCTTGGCGATAATTGCTGGCAAATGAGACCAAGCCCAAGGTTGACTCGCCATCAGTACTGGCATCAACCAGGAGTTTCGCGGCTTGTTGGGTATTTCTCATTGCAGCACCGCTCATGGAGCCGGAACGGTCGATGACGATCTGCATCTGGATATCTTGCGTCATCCATTGGATAGCCAATTCAGAGCGACAGGTTCCTTGTTGAGCCGGTAACTGGAGTTTAAGCCACTGATCTGAGGCTTGAGGCTGTACTAGTTTCAGATCCGGAAATTGTCGCCTTTTGGGTTGTGCGGCTTGGTGCCCATACTTGGGATCTTCTTGCAGGGGTTGGACCAGTATTTCCCAAGCACTTTTTCCGTAAACTCGCCCTTGCGCTGTCCGGCGAGGGTCTCCCATATTTCCCAAAGTGGAAAAATTCAACCAAGAGAAATCACCGCGAGTGGCTTCCCACTGGTTTGCCATGATGGAGGGTGAGGTGGGTATATCGGTTAGTTGAGGATACTGCACACCGGGTCGTGCGCTGCCATTGGCACGATATTCATCAAACAACCCATAGGCATAGTGGCCCCATTCATGGCCCAGAGTATATCCAGCAGCCTTGGGGTGATCGAGCATGTTGAGATCGCTTCCTTCTCCCATTCCCCCCGGGAAGGTGTCTCCAAATAGGATCCGCATGCCGTTATAGCCTAATCCTGCGACGTTGGCTCTGGGATGTTCAGCTTTATTCCAGACAATATCCGCTTTTGCTTGATGTTGGCGATCCGTAAAAAGATGAACTTTACCCAGCTTGTGTGCCCCATTACTCATTTCACAGATAGCATCTGCAAAGTAACGGAAAACTTCTTCGTATCTTGCTTGCTCATCTCCGCCAGTCGAGGGATCGGCATCGCCCTGGGGATTGTTATAGAGGGAAACGCTGATGTCGAACACCGTTGGTTGACCATTGCTCTGTGAGCCTTGTGTTGCCGATGTAACATAGTGTTTGGGTAACTGGTAACTTAGGGCGGGGCGCGTCTGACCTCCTTGATGTACCTGTGTCAACCAACTGCTGGCCCCATAGGCTTGTATTGAGAGACCCGAAGTTAGTGCAATTAGTATCAGCTTATGTAGTCTGTAATGACGAAATATATTTTCCACAGTTTCTCCTTTAATCAGTGGAAAGGCGGTATTGAGTCAAGAGCCAGAGTTGGCCATATAGGCGAATGATCGCAGGCTCTCCCGGGAATAAGTCTGTATGTGACGGGAGTAAGATAAATGCTGAAGGCAGCGGTTCGATTAGATATTGCTTGAGCCATGCCGGACTTTCATATGTAGTTGGCAAAGTCCCTTGATATTGTTCGAATAGCCAGATCACTTCCGGGCTTGGCTTTGGCTGTTGGGTCAGCGCATGATGGTAAGTGTTGGTCATCTCCTGACTGAGTAGACAGTCAGTTCTTCCTTTTTTTAGATATTGCTTGAGTTGGGGGGGATAGTATTCGCTAAGAAGACTATCGCTGCTTGGAGATTGGCACGGTGTGTGTGTTGATAACGGCAGGTGAGAGTGCCAGGCCCCTAGGATCTTCCCTTGGCTATTTAGCATCCAGGCAGGGGTTCCTTTTGACGTTCTTTCCCCGACCACCAATTGCCTAAACGCTTTTCCACCGACGTGTGCAAACAATAATTGGGCTTGTAACGGCACCATCTCAACAGGCTTGCTGGGGGGCTGCGGGGCCTCTAAGTGGACCTGTGACCATAAAATAAGAAGGAGAGCCGTGCAGCAAGGCATATCGAAGGAGCACCACAACAGAAAACGACCAGTGACCATTGTTGCACGCAGTGGTGTGGGATTTTGCCTGGTTGTGGCGTCAGTGTTTCCTGGATGTTTTGCGTGATGTGATTTGGCTCTTGAAGGGCGTTATTGAGCTCAAGGAGAATAATGGTTAGTCGATTATTCTTGGGGACAGGTGATGCATTTTGGAAATCCATCACCAGGGAGGGCTTGTGCAGCGACTTCCCTGGTGCTGAAGCAGAGGATCAGAGTTTCACCACATCCCCTTTCAGTGCCACACCGGCAATCACATTACCTGCACCGCACTGGAACTCCTTCTCCGAGCTGAACTCGTTGTGCTCATAGTTGGAGCGAATATTGATGACGGCGTTGGCCCCCTCTTTTTCGGCACGTTGTTGCAGGGTCTTGATGGCCGACAGGAAAGCCCAGTTACAGGCGGTCTGATCGGACTTGCCGAAGGCATTGGTTTTCTTACTGGTGCTGAACTCGCCGATGCGCTTGCTGGCCTTGGGGCCATTCTCACCGAAGTGAAGCTGGATACTGTCGTTGACGACGCCCTTGTGTCGGCCGTGCTCTAGGGCCGTGGCGATATCAAACTGGCCGATATCTTCCCGGGCCTGGGCGGGGGCGGCGGCCAGCAGGGCGGTGGCGAGCAACAGGGGGAGGGAGTGTTTCATCATGCATTCCTTTGGGGTTGTGTTCAATTCGTTGAACCGTGTCGTCTTCTTTCAACACCACGGTCCGTTTTTTGGCCTCAACACGCTTGTCTGGCCCATGGCTAAGCAGCCAGCGGGTCTGGACGACCTTCGCTGTGGCAATCCGTGTGCAGTGCTCATCCCTGCATCCTTGTATCCGGCGAGCGCCTACCCGGGCTGACGTGCGATTCGAACGGAGCCCGGGAGAGCTCCGCTCCGTGTCAGGAGTCGGTATACCACTCTCGATGTGCCGAGCAGTAGGACCTGGCGGTTGAGCGATGAGGAGCCGGCAAATATGAATAAATTTCATGTTATTCATTGCCTTAAGCTTGCCGCCTTGTTAACAGTAAGACAACATAAAGAGTGGGGGAGCGAAAAGCAAGGAGGAGGGCTCGCCAAAAGGAGAGCCCGGAAAGCGCTACAGGCGGCCCAGCTCCTGATCGATGGTCTTTTGCAGGTTGGCGATCCAGCGGTTGTAGTTTCGGTGGATCTTGCCGTTACGGTAATCCAGCGCCTTACTGTCCACATACTGGATGCTGTAGCGGGTGGCATCGTAGTGGATGGCAATGGTGGCCTGGTGGCTACGGACCTGTAGTCGAGCGTCGATCCGGCCCGGAGTCGAGACGTCACTTTGCCACTTGCGACGTGACAGTGCCGTCAGGATCGCTTTTTCCACCTGAGTCACTTCCAGTGTCTGCTCCCCTAGGGGCTGAGGGACTGCGTCATCAACGATATTCAGCACGGGCCGACTGGTACAGCCGGTTAGCAAGGCAACGAAAAGCAGGGTCAGCCATTTCTTGGTATTCATCGCAGAGTTTTCCTTTTAGAACGCTTTGGCCTGTTTATAGGTCCATTAAAACAATTGGTTACACCGAATCTTGGCAAATTTTAACCCTGGGTGATGAACGGATCCAGTTGCCCGATTGGACGGTCTGATTCAAAAGGCGACAGTCGACGGGCCTAAGCCTCGGCTGCGATAGCCAGGACTCGGGAACCAAGGGTATGATGCAAAGCATTGTTTCCCAATCGTCCCTTGCTCATGTCCCCCGACTCTTTCCCATCGCCCGACTTAACGCCCGGCCTGATGATGCTGCACAGCAACCGCATGGAAGACTTGCGTGAGCTGGTGGTGCAGTGGCTCAAACGCTACCCCCTGGCACCACTGGAGGAGGAGATCTTCCTGGTGCAGTCCAACGGCATGGCCCAGTGGCTCAAACTGGCCATGGCCGCCGATGAGGGGCTGGGGATCGCCGCCGGGTTGTCGCTGCAGATGCCGTCGCGGTTCATCTGGCAGATCTACCGCAGCGTGCTGGGCGAGGACGCGGTGCCCAAGGATTCGCCGTTTGATAAGCCGCAGCTGCGTTGGCGTTTGCTGCGGCTGTTGCCGGATCTGCTGGACGACGCCGATTTTGCCCCGCTGCAGCGGTTTTTGAGCGACGATGCCGACTTGCGCAAGCGGGATCAGCTGTGCGAGCAATTGGCGGATCTGCTGGATCAATACCAGGTGTACCGGGCCGACTGGCTGATGGCCTGGAGCGAGGGGCGCGATGTGGTGCTCAGTGCCACGGGGTTTGAGGTCGACGTGCCCGCCGAGCAGGCGTGGCAACCTAAGCTGTGGCGCGCCATTTTGGCGGATCTGGATGAAGTGGATAGGATCAACAGCCGCGCCACCCTGCATCAGCGCTTCCTCGAGCGGATCGCCAGTGGCGAAGCGCCGCAGGATCTCGCCAGGCACCTGCCGCGGCGACTGGTGGTGTTTGGCCTCAGCGCCCTGCCACAGCAGAGCATCGAAGTGCTGGCGGCATTGGCCCCCTATTGCCAGGTCTTGCTGTGCGTGCAAAACCCCTGTCCTCACTACTGGGGGGATATCATCGAAGACAAGGAGCTGTTGCGCCAGAGCCTGCTGGCGCCGCGCCACCGGCGCAAACCCGGCTTGCCGGAGCAGTTGGATCCCGCCCTGCAACACAACCTGGTGAACCCCTTATTGGCGGCCTGGGGCAAGCAGGGCAGGGACTACATCGGCATGCTCTATGAGTACGATCAGCCCGAGCTGTACCAGGGCCGCTTCGATCGCATCGATCTGTTTGCCTCGCCGCTGGAGGATCTGGACGGTGATGCGGTCGAACCAACTCTGCTGCGCCAGTTGCAGGTGGGGATCTTCGAGCTGGAGCCCGTGCCTTCGCCCCCCTGTGCCATCGCCCCGAAGGATGACTCGGTGCAGTTTGCCCTGGCCCACAGCCGTCAGCGCGAGGTGGAGGCGCTGCAGGATGCACTGCTCAAGCGCTTTTGCGCCGATCCCGGCCTGCGGCCTACGGATGTGATCGTGATGATGCCGGACGTCAGCGCCTACGCGCCCCATATCCAGGCGGTGTTTGGCCAAGTGTCGCGGGATGATCCCCGTTTCCTGCCGTTCTCCATCGCCGATCTGCCCGAGCGCGGCTTTGACGTGCTGGTGCTGGCGCTGGAGGCGCTGCTTAACCTCACCGACTCCCGCTTCGCCGTCTCCGAGTTGCTGGATCTGCTGGCGGTACCGGCGCTGCGTGCCCGTTTTGCCATCGACGAGGCCCAGTTGCCGTTGTTGCAGCGCTGGGTCGAGCAGGCCGGGGTCCGCTGGGGCCTCGACGCCGAGCAGCGTCGCAGCCTGGCGCTGCCCGATGACTTAAGTCAGAACACCTGGCACTTTGGCCTGCAGCGCATGCTGCTGGGTTACGCCGTCGGCCGGGGCGAGCCCTGGTCCGGGATCGAGCCGTTTGATGAGATCGGTGGGCTGGACGCGGCGCTGGTGGGCAGCCTGTCCCGACTGCTCGCCGAGCTGGGGGCGCTGTGGCAGGGGCTGCAACAACCCCGCTTGCCCCATGAGTGGGTCAGCCTGTTGCGCGATGCCACCGGCCGCCTGTTTGCTCCCCAGGACGAACATGAGCAGCAACTGTTGCTGCGCCTGGAGGAGGCCTTGATCCAGTGGCAGGAACGCTGCGAGCAGTCCCAACTGGATGAGCCCCTGCCGCTGACCGTGGTTAAGCCGGTGTGCCTGGCGCCCTTTAGTGATGGCGGCGTCAGCCAGAAGTTCCTCGCCGGACGCATCAACTTCTGCACCCTGATGCCGATGCGGGCGATCCCGTTCCGTCAGGTGTGTCTGCTGGGAATGAATGACGAGGATTACCCCCGCAGTCGGCCGCCGATGGATTTCGATCTGATGGCGGATCGCACCCTGGGCGTGGCTGCACGGCCCGGGGATCGCTCCCGCCGCGAAGACGATCGCTACCTCTTCCTCGAAGCCCTGCTGGCGGCCCGCGACGCTCTCTACATCAGCTACCTGGGCCGTAATGCCCGGGACAATGGTGAGCGCACCCCCTCGGTGCTGCTGGGTCAGTTGCAGGATCACATCAAGCAGGGCTATCGGTTGGCGGGCGACGAGCAGAGCGCGGATGCTCTGCTGGCTCACCTCACGGTGATCCATCCGCTGCAGCCCTTCAGTCGTCGTTATTTCGACGGCAAAGATCCGCAGCTCACCACCTTTTCCCGAGAATGGCGGGCCGTACACGAGGGGCATACGGTCAGTGAGCCAGCGTCCCTGTCGCCCTGGCAGCCCGAAGCCGCCATCGGCCTGGCGGAGCTGGCGGCGCTGTTTAAGGATCCCGTCCGCCTATTGCTGACCCGGCGACTGGGCATTTGGCTGCAGAGTGACACCGACACCGCCGACGATCTCGAGCCCTTCGCCCTGGATGGGCTGGAGGCGTACCACATTCGCAATGAGCTGATGGCGACCCTCAGTGGCGCAGCGAGCCAGGAGGAGGATGAGCGGCAGGCACGGTTGCAGATCCAGATCGACCGGCTGCGCGGACGGGGCCAGCTGCCCATGGGCGCCTTTGCCGACTTGGCCAGCGAGGGCCTGGCCAAGCCGGCCCTGGCGGCGTTTGAGCGGGCCCAGGCTCAGCTGCAGGGCAGTGAGCCGGTGGAGGCGCTGGAGTGTTACCACAAGACCGGGGCGCTGGAGCTGGCGGCCTGGTTGACGGATCTGCGGCAAAACCGCGACGGCCTGTTGCGACTGGAGTGCGAGCCCAAGGCCCTGAGCGACGCGAAGGGCGAGCTGAAAAATCCCCTGGCGCTGATCGGCCTCTATCTGGCTCATATCGCTGCCTGCAGCGAAGATAAGGCGCTTACCAGTTTCTACGCAGGCAGTGACAGCCTGTGGCGGATCGAGCCGGTGGAGGGCACCGAAGCCCGTGCGCGGCTGGATCGCTACCTGGCCCTGTACCAGCAGGCGATGGATGCGCCGCTGCCCCTGGGTCCGCGGGCCGCCTTGGCCCTGCTCGGCGGCAAGGAGCCGCAACCGGCCTTCGAAGGGGGCGGATTTGTTATGGGGGACCGGGATAAAAGCCCCTATATCGCCCGTCAGTTTGCCGATTTCTCCGAGCTGGATGAGGCCCGTTTCGCCGAGCTGGCGGAAGATCTGTACGGCCACCTGCTGGCCACCCTGAAGCGCGTCGAGGAGTGAGTCCGATGACCCACAGCGAAACCCATACCCAAACGGATCTCAGCACCGGCGCCGCCCCTGAGATCCTACAGCCGCTGCGCTTTCCACTGGTTGGCACCCGCTTGATCGAGGCCAGTGCCGGCACCGGCAAGACCTTTACCATCGCCGCCCTCTATCTGCGCCTGGTACTGGGCCACAGCCATGAAAAAGGCGGCAATGACGAGCCGCGTCCCCTGAGCCCGGAGGAGATCCTGGTGGTGACCTTCACCAAGGCCGCCACCGAGGAGCTTAAGGATCGCATTCGTCAGCGCCTGGTGGAGGGGGCCGCCTGTTTCCGTGGCCTGTCCGAGGGCGACGACTATCTGCAGTCCCTCAAAGCCGAGTTTGAGCCCGCCGAGCACCCGCGCTGCGCCCTGTTGCTGGATCTGGCCGCCCAGTTGATGGACAACGCCGCCATCCACACCATCCACGGCTGGTGTCAGCGCATGCTCCGTGAGCACGCCTTCGACTCCGGCGCCCTGTTCGAGACCGAGATGGAGACGGACAGCAGTGCCCTGCTGGAGCAGGCGGTGCAGGATTACTGGCGCAGCCAGTTCTACCCGCAAAACCGTGAGAATTTGGTGGCGGTGCGCGAGCTGTATGGCTCCCCCGAGGCGCTGCAAAAGGCGGTGCGTCCGCTGCTGGGGCTGGCAGCGGGCGGTGGTCTCAAGCGGGAGGCCGATCCCTTTGAGCTGGTGGCCAAGCGCAACGCTGCCGTGGCCCGTTGTAAGGATCTCTGGCGCATCGAGTGGCCGCAGTTTTGCGAGCTGTTTGAGCAGTCGCTGGCCCAGGGCTGGGTCAAGAAGAACATGGTCAAGCCGGAGCAGTTGGGCCGCTTAGAGACCTGGCTCGATGGCGACGGAGCGCTGCCGCTGGATGGCCGTGGCAATCTGCTGACGCGCTACACCCCGGCCGAGATGGAGAAGGCGTTGTCGGCGGCGGGCAAGAAGCAGGAGCGCTCGTTGGCCGAGTCGCCCCTGCTGTCGGCGCTGGAGAACCTGATCCGCGAGCTGGACAAGTGGGATCTGAAACCGGCCCTGCTGATCGACGCGGCAGTCTGGATCCAGCAGCGGATCGAGGCGGCCAAGCAGCGCCTGGCCCAGCTGGATTTTGACGATCTGATCCAGCACCTGGGCCGGGCCTTGCAGCAACCAGAGCAGGGCGACCGCTTGGCCCAGCTGATCCGTCGCCAGTTCCCGGTGGCCCTGATCGACGAGTTCCAGGATACGGATCCCACCCAGTATGGGATCTTCCAGAAGCTCTACCTCGAGCAGCCAAATAAGGCGCTGCTGATGATCGGCGATCCCAAGCAGGCGATCTACGCCTTCCGCGGCGCCGACATTCACACTTACCTGCAGGCCCGCCGTGACACGGCCGGGCGCCACTACACGCTGGACACCAACTACCGCTCCACTAAGGCGATGGTGGCCAGTGCCAATGCGCTGTTTGAGCTGGGCCATCGCCACCCCCGCAACACCTTCCTCTATGGCGAGGAGATCCCCTTCGAGCCGGTGAAGGCCAAGGGCAAGGGCAAGAGCCTGCAGTTTGAGGGTGAGGTGCATCCGGCGCTGACCCTGTGGTGGGACGAGAACCCGGATAATGTCTGGAATAAACAGATGTATCTGGCGCGCCAGGCCAAGGGCTGTGCCGATCGGATCACCGCCATGCTCAATGGCGCCCAAAGCGGCACCACGGGCTTTGCCGAGGGGGAGGTGCTGACACCGCTCAAGGAGTCCGACATCGCTATCCTGGTGCGGGACTTTACCGAGGCGCGGGCGGTGCGCTCGGCGCTGGCGGCCAATGGCGTGCGCTCGGTCTACCTGTCGGACAAGGATTCGGTGTTTGCCAGTGAGCAGGCGCAGGATCTGATCTTCATCCTCGAGGCGGTGGCCCACCCGGAGCGGGAAAGCGGCGTCAGGGCGGCGCTGGCGACCCGCACCCTGGGCTGGGACTGGGCCCAGATCGACGCCCTCAATGACGATGAACTGGCCTGGGAGTCGTTGCTGGAGCAGTTTCGCAACCTTCGCCTGTGCTGGCAGGGGCAGGGGATCTTGCCGATGATCCGCCAGGTGCTGGAGCGGTTCAATGTGGCGATCCGGGCGCTGAGCGATCCCCGCTCCGGCGAGCGCAGCCTGACCAACCTGCTGCATCTGGCGGAGCTGCTGCAATCCGTGTCCGGCCGCTTCGATGGCGAGCTGGCGCTGATCCGCTACCTGACCGAGCAGTGCGAGTCCGGCGGTGAGCTGGGGGACGATCAGATCCTGCGGCTGGAAAGCGACGCCGAGCTGGTTAAGGTGGTGACCATCCATAAATCCAAGGGACTGGAATACCCTGTGGTGTTCCTACCCTTTATCCTCGGCTACCGCCAGGCCAGCGATCAGAATGGCTTGCTGTTCTATCGTGACAATAACAACGAAAAGCAGCTGACCTTCAACGCCGATGATGAGGCGCTGGAGCGGGCGGACTTCGAGCGATTGGCGGAGGACATTCGTCTGCTCTATGTGGCCATGACCCGGCCCAGCTTCGCCTGCTACCTGGGGCTGGGGCCGCTGAAACTGGGCCAGCGCGGCAAGCGCGGTGAGCCCAATACCCACCTGGGGGCCTTGGGTTGTCTGCTCGGAGCCGGGGCGGCCCAGAGCAGTGAGCAGTTGCTTACCGAGCTGCAGGCGTTGGCCGGAACTGAGAACGATGGGACGGATGCTGGCAACGGCATCGTATTGCAGCCGCTGCCCGATCCTAAGTTTGATCGCTATATCGGTGCGGCGCAGGAGGGCACATTAGCCCCGGCGCTCACTCCGCCGAGCCGCGCGCCCCGGGCCTGGTGGATCGCCTCCTATTCCGCGATGCTCAAGGGGATGAGCCATGGTAGCGAGGCGGGGCCGGATCCACGCAGCGAGCAGCTGCTGGAGATCGCCGATGAGGCACAGTTGATGGCGCCCAGCGCCGAGCTTTTGCCTGCCGAGGGCAGTATCCACGCCTTCCCAAAAGGGGCGGCGCCGGGCACCTTCCTGCACGATCTGTTCGAGTGGGCCGCAGGCGAGGGACAGGCCACGCAGGGCAGGGGCTTTGCCGGGATCGATCCCCAGGCCTTGACCCGGGAGATCGATCAGCGCTGTGAGCGCCATGGCTATGCCGGGCAGGAGAGCATGCTGGTGCCCTGGTTCGAACGGGCCCTGACCGTGCCCATCCCGCTGCCCACCGGCCAGGCGCCCAGCCTGCTGGAGCTGGAGCAGGTGCAGGCGGAGCTGGAGTTCTGGATCGCCACGGCCCGGGTGGATACCGAGCAGATCGACCGTCTGGTGACCGAGGCGATCTGGCCCGGTGAGGCCCGTCCGGCGCTGCAGGGGGTGACCCTTAACGGCATGCTCAAGGGCTTTATCGATCTGACCTTCTGCTACCAGGGCCAGTTCTTCGTGGCGGACTACAAGTCCAACTACCTGGGGCCGGATGAGAGTGCCTACACGCCCCAGGCGATGCGTCAGGCGATGTTGGCGCACCGCTATGATCTGCAGGCGGCCCTGTATGGCCTGGCCCTGCACCGGTTGCTGGCGTCACGCCTGCCGGATTACGATTTTGACCACCATATGGGAGGTGCCGTGTACCTGTTTCTTCGCGGGCTGGATCCGGACCGTCCGGGTAACGGGGCCCTGACCCTGGCACCGGACAAAACGCTGATCTTGGCATTGGACACGCTGTTTCGCGAGGTGAGCCATGTTGCCTGATCTGCACTCGTCCATCGGCACCCTGTCCGCCCCTGTGCTGCCGCAGCTGGACGCCTACGTTGAACTGCGCTGGTTGCGGGCGCTGGATCTGGCCTTCGCCCGCCTGCTGGCGGCCGAAGCGCCGGACACCCCCGAGCCGGTACTGTTGTGTGCCGCGCTGGCCAGCCATCAGCTGGGCCGGGGCCATATCTGCCTGGATCTGACCGGCCTGCTCGCCGCGCCACAGGCCTTGCTCTCCCTGCCACCGGAGGGCCGGGAGTGGGAGGCACAAAGTCGGCCGGGCCAGTGGCTGGCCGATTGGCAGCTCGACACCCTCAAGGCGCAGCTGCTGGCCTCGGATGTGGTGGATGGCGATGAGCAGGGCAATGCGCCTTTGGTGCTGTCCGGCGACCGCCTCTATCTGCGCCGCTATTTCGAGTACGAGTGCCGCATCGCCGGTGTATTGAAGGCCAAAGTGGCCCAGCGTTTTGCGCTGCCGGATGATCTGCCCAAGCGGCTGGCGACCCTGTTTGATCCCCTTAAGGACAGCGCCGAGTTGGCGGGCGAGACACCCCATTGGCAGAGCATTGCCGCGGCACTGGCGGCCCGGGGCGGCGTAACGGTGATCTCCGGTGGGCCGGGCACGGGCAAAACCACGACCGTGGTGCGTCTGCTGGCCCTGCTGCAGTCCCTGGCACTGGAGGCCGCCGCGCGCGGCGAGGGCAGTGAACGCGGCCTGCGCATCGAGTTGGCCGCGCCCACCGGTAAGGCGGCGGCCCGTCTGTCGGAGTCGCTGGCGGCAACCCTGTCGGGCATTCGTGCTGGCACGGTGGCGGAGATCCCGCCAGAAGTGGGTGCGCTCATTCCCGCAGAAGCGGGCACCCTGCACCGCTTGCTGGGCGCCCGGCCGGATACGCGGCATTTCAAGCATCATGCCGGCAATCCGCTGCACCTGGATCTGCTGGTGGTGGATGAGGCCTCCATGGTGGATCTGGAGATGATGGCGGCGCTGCTCGACGCGGTCCCGCCCCATGCCCGGCTCATTCTGCTGGGGGATAAGGATCAACTCGCCTCGGTGGAAGCCGGTGCCGTGTTGGGGGATCTCTGCCTGCACGCAGGCACCGCGCGCTATCAGGCCGACACCCGGGGCTTTGTCTATCGGGCCACCGGGTTCGATCTGGAGGCCTGGCAGGGGCCGGGCGGGGCACTGGAGCAGCAGATCGTCATGCTGGCCAAGAGTCACCGCTTCGATGCAAAGTCGGGGATTGGCCAGCTGGCCTTTGCGGTTAACGATGGCGACATGGGCCGGGTGCGCCAGGTATGGCGCCAGGGCTTTGGCGATATCGGCTGGCTGCAGCCCAAGGAGGGGCGGGATCCGGCCCTCAAGGCGCTGGTGTTGGCGGGGGAACATGCCCACCTGCACCCCAAGGGGGAGAGCCGTCCGTGTGGCTATCGCCATTACCTGGAGGTGATCCAGGAGGGCAGAGGCCAGGACAGCGAAGCCTGGTGCCGCAAGGTGTTAACGGCCTTTGGTCGCTTCCAGCTATTGTGCGCGGTGCGCGACGGCGATTGGGGCGTCGAGGGACTCAATAAACAGGTGGCCCAGTGGCTGGCCCAGGCGGGCCTCATTACCAGCACCGAAGGCTGGTATGCCGGCCGGCCGGTGATGATGACACGCAACGACTACAGCTTGGGGCTGATGAACGGTGATATCGGGATCTGCCTGCCCTTTGAACAGGAGGGCGAGACGCTGCTGCGAGTGGTGTTCCCTCTGGCCAATGGCTCCCTCAAGCGGGTGCTGCCATCACGCCTCAACTCGGTGGAGACGGTGTACGCCATGACGGTACACAAATCCCAGGGCAGTGAGTTTCAGCATACGGCCATGGTAATGCCGGAGCGGGGCAGTCCGGTGCTGACCCGGGAGCTGGTGTACACCGGCATTACCCGAGCGCGGGACTGGTTCACCCTGGTGGCGCCCCAGCCGGCCTTATTGGCGCAGGCGGTGGCGTTGCGCACCCGGCGCGCCAGTGGGCTCGCTGCGCAGTTGGGGATGATCTGAGTCAGCCCGCCCAGAGCGCCAGGTAGATCCCGCAGCCCAGGCCGAGCACGACGACGCTGGAGCGTGCCGGCGGGAGATCTCCGATGTAGAACATGGGGTGGAGCAGGCGGGTGATCAGAAACAGCAGCCCGGGAAGAAACAGGCTGTGGGGATCGGCGCCCCGCAGCGTGGCGGCCAGCAGGCAGGCGCAGAAGAAGCCCAGCGCCTCCCAGGCATTGCGCTGTGCGGCAGCAATTCGGTGGGCCTTGTCACTGAGCCCCGCGTCCTGAAGGCGCGGGTGGTGCATGTCGATGCCCCCCTGAGTGCGCCATTTGAAATAGCCGTTGTAGGCGGCCAGCAGATAGGGCAGCAGGGCGAGCACCAGCAGGATGAGGACGATGGTGGGCATAGTACACTCCGTCGATTAACGTGCGCTAAGTGTAGGATGCGGATGGAAAAAAAGGTTTGCTTTGGATAGAAAAATGCCGCCGCGATCGAGACCGCAGCGGCAATAAACGCTTCGCCTTTAATTTTGGTTAGAGTGTGTCTTTCCCCTAAAAGGCACACTGGGTGGCGAATAGCGTCAGAATATCCAACCCGGCGTCGAAAGTCTGACAAAACTGCGCTGCGATTGTGAATTTGTGGAGAAGTTCACTCTGAGTGCTTAGTTGTGTGACGCAAGTCGCACCGGTCCGGATTTTGGGTAAGAAAAAGCCGCTGCAAAGTCCTTGCAGCGGCGTAATGTACTTTCGCCTAGTTGTTGATTATGTCGGTCCCTTCCCCTAAAGGTTCCGGCGTGGGCGAATGGATACAGAATAACCAGATGGTGGCAAATTGCTCGAACTATTGCTAATGAATGAACAAAAGTGAGGTGTGGCGCATGTTGCCGAGGTGGTGCTGTGACCTGTGTCACGTCGAGGGGTGCTGTCAAAGCAAATGGTAAGGAGGTGCCTGGGGAAGAAAATGGATATACTCGTCGACACCAAAAAGTATTATTTTCATCTTCATGAACATTGATTTTAGAACGTTTTTTAAAGGTATGGCCATGGGGGCGGCGGACGTCGTACCGGGCGTTTCCGGTGGTACCATCGCTTTCATCAGTGGGATCTATGATCGACTGCTGGAGAGTATCCGTCGGATCAATCCTAGCCTTTGGCGGCACTTTCGAACACAGGGCATGGTGGCGACCTGGCAGCATATCAGTGGCAGTTTCCTGTTGACCCTGTTTTTGGGGATAGGCACCAGT
This sequence comes from Ferrimonas sp. YIN67, assembly GCF_057219095.1. Classification (NCBI taxonomy): domain Bacteria; kingdom Pseudomonadati; phylum Pseudomonadota; class Gammaproteobacteria; order Alteromonadales; family Ferrimonadaceae; genus Ferrimonas; species Ferrimonas sp. YIN67. Next base: position 56,503 of record NZ_JBXVVJ010000010.1, on the reverse strand, counting down.
ATCCTGTCGCTTGCCCGGTTGATTTCCTACCTTCTGGAGGCCCACCCCATCCCTTTGTGGAGCTTTTTCTTTGGCCTTATTACCATCTCATTGATCCATATCGCACGGCAGATCCCAGAGCATGACTTGGGCACGGCCGGTGCTGCCATTGTAGGATTTCTTTTGGCTTGGCTGCTGACGGTCAGCCATCCCCTGGCCCTGGAGCCGACGACAGTAAATATCTTGCTGGCGGGTATGCTGGCGATCTGTGCCATGATCCTGCCGGGGATCTCCGGCAGTTTTATTCTGCTGTTGCTGGGGATGTATGGTCCGGTGATCGGGGCCGTTAAGGGATTTGACCTGTCTATCCTGGCTGTCTTTGCTTGTGGCTGTGTATTGGGCCTGTTGAGCTTTTCCCATCTGCTCTCCTTCCTCTTGTCACGTTTTCGTTCCCTGACTCTGGCGTTTCTGTGCGGCCTGATGCTGGGTACACTTAATAAGGTCTGGCCTTGGAAGGTGGCTTTGACCACACGGATAGACTCCAAGGGGGTGACAGTTCCTTTGACTGAGCAGGCGTTAACCCCCTGGGGCTTTGAATCGGTCAGTGGTGAATCGGCTCAGATCATGGTGGCTCTGGCGGCGATGCTGCTCGGAGTTGGTCTGGTGTGGGGTCTGGAGCGTTACGCCGGTCAGGAGCGGAAAGCGGACGAGGCATAAGCGCTTGGGTGGATCATTAGTGAAGTAGATCAGCCCTCCCTCAGGGGACCTAGACTGAGCCGACAGCGCACGCGAAGATAAGGCGCATTGCTTCAGTTATGCCAATGACCTTTGGTGTTGATGAGGGCTAGTTGACGGCTTTATCCGTGATCGTCGCGCGCCTCTTTGCCGGGCTTTGGTTAGAGTCGGCGGTGATCATAAGGCCCACAAAAGGGAACTTTTGTGCCACGATGAGCTTGTTAGCTCAATGCTGGCACAGCCATCTGCCCTGTCCTTTTTATCAGGGGAGAGGTTGAACAAAAAAAGCGCAGCCATGAGAGGCTGCTGCGACGGGAAAGGAATGAGTTATCCACAGAGTTGCTACCAGATTTTGTGGGTAACCTTTTTACATGCCAAGTTTTGGCTTTTGCTTGAAATATCGACAGTTAGCCAAGTCGAACTTGTGCTCGGTCTGCATGGTAAGTCAAAATGCACGACTAAATAATCACGTTAAGGGAATGAATCCATGGCTCTGAGCAAGGTCGCCATCGTGGGGGGCACCCATGGCAACGAATTTTCAGGGATCCAATTGGTGAAACAGTGGCGGCTCAATCCGGAATCATTGTGTCGTCCAGGATTGTCCGTATCCACCGTTTGGGCCAACCCCAACGCCAATCAAGCGAATCGTCGTTATCTGGAACTGGATCTGAATCGACAATTTGAACCTGCCCGCTTAGCGGATCCTGAACTTCGTGAATATGAAGCCTTACTGGCCAAGTCGCTGGATCGTCAATTGGGTCCCAAACGGGATCCCAAAACCGATCTGGTGATCGATCTACACAATACGACCAGTAATATGGGCCCAACACTGATCCTGCTGGATGCGAGTCTCTGGTCGCGCCAGTTGGCCGCCTATGTGAAGGCGCGGATGGATGAGGCCGTGATCCTGCTCGAAGATGCCAAACCTCAGCAGGAGTGGGGGTACCTTTGTAGTGTTGGTAAGCGGGGGGTGATGGTGGAGGTGGGGCCTCAACCTCAGTCCGTGCTGCGTCAGGATGTACTGGAGCAGATGGAGAGAATGGTCGCTCTGATCCTGGACTATACCGCTTTGGAACTAGCGGGAGATCTGCCTCAGTTGCCAGAAAGAGTGGAAGCCTATCGTTACCTGGAAACAGTGCGTCTGCCACTGGATCCCCAGGGCAGGCCACTGGCCATGGTTCATCAGCGTTTAGAAGGTGCTGACTTTGAGCTCTTGCATCCGGGTGAGCCTATTTTCCAGTATTTCGATGGTGAGGTGGGATGTTTTGACGGTGAGGAGCCAGTCTACCCGCACTTTATCAACGAAGCGGCGTATTACGACAGCCATAATGCCTTCTCGACGGCACAGAAGGTGATCCTGTCGAGCCGCGACTGATGGATTAAGAGAACGATTCGTTATTTATATATAGCGAAGAGATCTGATGGCACAACATCTGGTAGTTGTTGTCTTGAATAAGTGACATATACTGAGTTTGCGTGTTGTTCGGATCCCAGTTCCGACCTATAAAAAGCTGCCTTCCCAGGGCGGCTTTTTTATCGCTCTAGTTACCGCAGGAAGAGGTGCTGTGCCTCAACAGGGATGTAGCTTGGTTGTTTCCTGATGTTGCGCGCCGTCACTCCGTGTTCAACGTTCTGATACGATTGGCTGTTTGTTCTTCCTCCTGAAATATCTTCATACAGAAGTTCACCTTTTGCATCTTGAAAATGGATCGGGTCGCCCCGATGATCTGTGACATAGCAGCGTCTTGGCGCTGTGGTGCTAATTTAGGAGAAGAAATGAAGCGCATCTTTCTGTTTATTCTGACCAACCTGGCTGTCATGGTGGTGTTCTGGGTTGTCTTGTCCATCCTGTTCTCTGTGTTTGGGGTTCAATATCACAGTGTGACCGGTTATGCCATGGTCGCCGTGGTGGTTGGCATGAGCGGCTCCTTCATCTCCCTGGCCATCTCTAAATGGTCGGCTAAAAAGTCCATGGGTCTGCAGGTGATCGAGCAGCCGCGCGATGAAACCGAAGCCTGGTTGATGGACACCGTGGCCCGTCAGGCCCAGCAGGCAGGGATCAAGATGCCGGAAGTGGCCATCTACTCTGCGCCGGAGATGAATGCGTTCGCAACCGGGCCAAGTAAAAACAACTCCCTGGTGGCGGTCTCCACTGGCCTGATGTACGGCATGAACCGTGACGAAGTGGAAGCGGTGTTGGCTCACGAGGTCAGCCACGTAGCCAATGGCGATATGGTGACCATGGCGCTGATCCAGGGCGTGGTGAACACCTTTGTGATCTTCCTGGCGAAGATGATCGCCGGTCTGGTCAGCGGTGCCCTGAGCAACGACGAAGAGGGCGAAAACTACGGTGGCATGACCTTCTTTGTGGTGGATCTGATCCTGCAGATCGTCTTTGGTATGCTGGCTTCCCTCATCGTCATGTACTTCTCTCGTCAGCGTGAGTTCAAGGCCGATGCGGGCGGTGCGGCCCTGGCGGGTCGTGAAAAGATGATTGCGGCACTCGAGCGTCTGCGTCACGGTCACGAGAGCAGCATGCCGCAAAACATGGCGGCATTTGGGATCAGCGGTAAGAAATCCATGTCTGAACTGCTGATGACCCACCCGCCGCTTGAGCAGCGCATCGATACCCTGCGTCGCGGGGCGTAAATCTGTCGAAAGTGACGTAAGGGCGGCCCGAGGGCCGCCCTTTTTGATCTTGCTTAAGATAGGACAGGGTGAAAGGCGCTAGAAATTGAGAAGTGTCTCAGGGTGAGCTAGTTTTGTGAGATTGTTTGCAAAAATGGCGCTGTTGCCGGAGCGGGAGAGTAAGTGATGAAGAAGTGGTGGTTAGTGGTATTGGGGTTGAGTCTACCTCTGGGGGCCGGGGCCGCCGACCTGTTGGCGGACATGCACGCAGATATGGCGGGGTGTGAGTCCTGCCACGAAGAGGGGGCGCCTTCGAGTGATTTTGCCTATGAGAATGAGCAGTGTGCCACGTGTCATGGTGGTATGGCCGACCTGGATGGTGATCATCATGCGGTCCATGACGGCATGTTGATGTGCTCAGATTGTCACAATGTTCATGATATGGAGGTGGGCCAGGCACCTGGCTGTGATGATTGCCATGATGATGGCCGAACGCCCTAAAGGGGTTACTCTGAGCCGGCCGTTTGCGCCGGCTTTTTTGAATCTGGTTCCGCAAACGCTTAAAAATTATCGGTTTAGCCAAGAAACTGAGATCCAAGCAACGGTTTATACTTAGCCATCCTGATAGAGTTCGCGCAGCCCCCGGTGTCTTAGGTTAGCACTTGAGCAGTCCTGTACTGAGCCGGGGTTCATATGTGTGAGGATGAGAATATGTTCAAAAAATTGCTGGTAGCCGTTTTCGGTATCGGTATGGCCTTTGGTGCCGCCGCTTCTATCGCTGACAACCACGCCGACATGGCCGGTTGTGAGTCCTGCCACGCAGACGGTATGCCGTCTGCCGATCTGGCCCACGAAGTTGAGCAGTGTGCTGCGTGTCACGGTGGTATGACCGATATGGACACACCGCACCCACAGCACGACGGCATGCTGAACTGTAACGACTGCCACGTTGCGCACGAGCAGGAGTCCGGTGCTGACGCCAACGCGAGCTGCGACACTTGTCACTAAGACAGGCTGTTTGATAAAACGCCGGCCTTTGGGCCGGCGTTTTTGTCTCTGGTGATTTTCATTCGGGTCCGGTCTGTCTAAAATGGTGCCGTCTTTACGGAGTAGCAATGCAGTATCCAGTTAACGAGATCTTTGAAACCCTGCAGGGGGAAGGCGTCCATACTGGCGTGCCGGCGGTATTCCTGCGTTTGCAGGGGTGCCCAGTGGGATGCGCCTGGTGCGACACTAAACATACTTGGTCGTGTAACGAATCCGATCGGGTCGAACCTGATCAGGTGATCGGGCTCTCTGGTGACAAGGTGCAGTGGAGCGACTGGCCCTTAGCTCGGTTGGTCGAACACCTAACGGGGGGGACCTACCATGCCCGTCATCTGGTGATCACGGGCGGTGAGCCGTGCCTGTATGATCTGCGTGCTTTGACTCAGGCGATGGAGGAGCAGGGTTGGCAGTGCCAAATTGAAACGTCTGGCTGTTTTGAGATCCGGACCTCATCGGCTTGCTGGGTGACGGTTTCGCCGAAAGAGGGAATGAAGGGGGGACTGGATCTGTGCCCTCAGGCACTGGAGCGGGCCGATGAGATTAAGTATCCGGTGGCGACCCAGGTTCACATCGATAATTTGCACGCCTTGCTTTCGGGCTTACCCGATAATCCAAAGCGGGTGGTGGCGCTACAACCGATCAGTCAACGGCCCAGAGCCACTGCACTATGCATTGAGCAGTGTATCCGCAATAACTGGCGGTTATCCGCGCAGGTGCATAAATACCTGGCCATCGATTAACGGCTGAGAGGACAGCCCTTGGGCTGCCCTTTCGCGATCAGGCATCACCGGTAAAACGGCAACCGGATGTGCAGGTTTCCATGATCTCAACCGCGCTGAGTTGAGGGAGATCCGGTTTCAGTTCGGTCCAGATCCAGCGGGCCAACACTTCACTGGTGGGGTTCTCCAGTCCGGGAATGTCGTTGAGATAGTGGTGATCGAGGCGCTCCCAGATGGGTTTAAATACGGCCTTAAGATCACTGAAGTCCATGATCCAACCGGTGCGGGGATCCACCTCTCCGCTGATCGCGATACGAACCTTGAAGGAGTGCCCGTGCAAGCGTCCACATTTGTGCCCCGTCGGGACGTGGGGCAATTTATGGGCGGCTTCGAAGTAAAACTCTTTGTAGATCTCAGTGGCCATGGCCTTTACCTCATGAATATTCAGCGCGGCAGTGTGCCACGGTGTCAGGCCCCTGACAATCTTTGCATCAGCCCTCCTATAATCGCACTCGAAGGCTATTCGATTCGGAAAAACAATGGTATTTTCCGTTTTATAAACGATTGGACCGAGCTGACATGATCCGGTAGAAATGATGGGTCTGTCCCTATCACCCTATGCAGGAGAAAAATGTGAAAAAAACGCTATTGGCCTTGGTAACCTTTGTACTTGTTGGTTGTGGCGGCCCGGAAGCCATCTGGGTACACGACAGCAAAGATACGCAGGGCTTTATGACGGATAGGGACTTCTGTAATCGACGCATCGATCCGGCCGAGGCCGGTTTTAACGAGCGCTTTGATCGCTGCATGGGCCAGTTTGGCTGGCGGAAGGAAGCGAAGTAATAACAAAGGGGCCGCAAGGCCCCTTTGTTATCTTGGGACTAACGACCTGCGACGGATACTGCTCTAACTTGTCCGCAATCCATTCTCATTGCTATCTTGGCACTATCCCTATCAGGAGATTGCCATGAAAGTCCTCCCCCTGAATCAAGAAGAACAACGTGTGTTGGAGCAGCAGGCAACGGAAAAGCCTTTCTCCGGACGTTTTCTCTACCTGGATAGCCCCGGGCACTATCGGTGCCGTCGCTGCCAGGCACTCCTCTATCGGTCTGAAGACAAGTTTGACAGTGGATGTGGTTGGCCGGCTTTTGATGATGCCATGGAGGGGGCGATCCGTTGTCGGCAGGATCCGGATGGTCGCCGCACCGAGATTGTGTGTGCTGCCTGTAATGGGCACCTGGGGCATCTATTCGAAGGGGAGCGGTTAACGCCGAAAAATGTGCGGCATTGTGTTAATGCCTTGGCCATGGACTTTTTACCCAACTCCCAGGAAAAAGTGGCGACGGCAATATTTGGCGGGGGATGTTTCTGGTGCCTCGAAGCCTTGTTTCAAAGGGTCAGGGGAGTGAGGAAGGTCTGCAGTGGCTATTGTGGTGGTACGGCGGAACAGGCCGACTATGCCAGCGTCTGTCGGGGTGACAGTGGCCATATTGAAGTGATCCGGCTGGAATATGAGCCAAGCATCATCAGTTTTGGCCAACTGTTGGAGTTGTTTTTCGACTGCCATGATCCGACCAGTGAAGACCAGCAGGGTGCTGACAGGGGAAGCCAGTATCGCAGTGTGGTGTTTTGCCAGGATGATGATCAGCTACAACAGGTACGGGCTTACAAAGCCCGGCTAACGGCTTCGGGCCAGTACCTGGGTCCTTTGGTGACGGAGATCCGTCAAGCCTCAACTTTTTATCCGGCAGAGCCGGGCCATCGGGACTACTTTAACCAAAACAGCGAGCAACCCTATTGTGCTTTGAACATCAAACCAAAGTTGATAAAGCTGGCAGGGAAGTATTCGGATCGTATCGATATATCCAAATTATAAACGGGCAGAGGAAGCAGGTATGAAAGGAATGATCTACACCGAGTTTCTTGATCTGGTCGATAGGCAGTTTGGTCTGGAGATCACCGAGGCGATGTTGGAACAGGCGCACCCGGCCAGTGGTGGCGCCTACACGGCGGTTGGTGATTATCCTCATAAAGAGATCATCGGCCTGGTTGCGGTTTTATCCGATTTGGTTCAGGTGCCGGAAGAGGACTTGCAATTGGCGTTTGGCAAGGTTCTGTTTTCTCGCCTGGTGGCATCTCATAATCTGGATTTGGCGAACTACAGAGGGGTGTTTGATTTTTTGCACCAGGTGGAATCCGATATCCATCGTCATGTCCGCAAACTGTATGATAAAGCCGCTCCCCCAACTCTGGAGTTTGATGAGCATACTGCAGAGCGCCTTGTGATGCGCTATTTGAGTCACCGTGGTATGTACGCTGTGGCCCATGGACTGATCCTGGGTTGCGTGGCTCAGTTTGGTGAGTCGCTTACGGTACAGTGTGAGCTGTTGGCACCGGATGGCACAGAAGCCCGTTTCGTACTGGAGCGTGACTAAATGGGGATAGATTGGCAGCGGCGCTGTGAACGTGAGCGCCAGGCCCGCCTTTCTGCAGAGCAGATGCTAGAGGTACGCAGTGAGCAGTTGTATGAGGCCAATCGAGCCCTGATCCGAGCGAATGAACAACAAAGCTCTTTGCTGGCCGATCAGTCTACGGAGTTAGCCCGTAGACGCTTTTATGAAGGAACCTTGAACCGGATCTATACCCTGTTGCTGGACAGTTCCTTCCGCCAGGCCCGTCAGGCCATATTAAATCTGCGTGACGTGATGCTGGAGGTGTTGTCCAGTGGGCAAGTCTGGATCTATTGGCAAGGTGAGTGGCTAGGACGAGATCAAGCGCATTCCGATCCCTGGCGGGAGCAGGAGTGGCAAACTCTTAGTTGCGGCGACCCCGAAGTGCATAATAACGGAATGCACAGCGGTGTCTGGATAGCGGATCAGAAGCAGAAACTTGCCCTGGTGATCCTAAGCGAGAAAGAGGAAAACTGGGGTGAGGTCGAGGCCTGGTACCTGCACAGCATTTTGGCCTGTCTGAGGGGCTATCAGACAAACGTTCGGGCTTTTTACAAGATGCAACAGGCGGAAAGGGAGACCAAGCGGATGGCTCAGATCCGCTACCGTTTCCTGGCATCGGTGACCCATGAGCTTCGCACGCCCCTCAATGGCATGTTGGCCGGTACAGAATTGTTGCTCGCGAGCGAGTTATCGACAGAGCAGAAGCAACTGCTTGAGATCATCGACCGGTCGGGCCAGGGATTGCTTGCATTGATCAACGATGTACTGGATTACGCCAAGATTGAAGAGGGGCGTTTTTCCCTCTGCCCCAGCCCGACACGGGTCGACCAGTTGTTACAAGACTGTCTGACGACCGTTGAGGCTACCGCCCAGGAGAAGGCGTTGGCCTTGACGTTTGATTGGCAGGGACCCCGGCCTCTCTGGCTGGAGGTCGATCCGGTACGTTTGCGTCAGCTGTTACTCAATCTACTGGGCAATGCCATTAAGTTCACCGACGAAGGGGAGGTCAGGCTTGAGGGACGGTGGGAGCAAGGCGCTTTAAAACTGGTGGTCAGCGACAGCGGCTGCGGCATGGCACCCTCCCTGATCAGCCAGATCTTCAAGCCATTTTCGCAGGCCGAGACGGCCCAGCACCGAGGCACGGGTTTGGGCTTGGCGATTTGCCATCATCTGTGTGAGGCGATGGACAGTGATATTGAGGTGGTGTCAGAGCCAGGCACAGGCACCGAGTTTCGCTTAACTATCCCCCTTCAGCCCTGCGTGGCAAATGATCACGGTCAGCCCACAGCTGTGCCGGAAGCGCGCCATGGTCACATTCTTTTGGTCGAAGATACTCAGGCAAACCAAGTGGTTGCCAAACTGATGTTGGAGCAGGCCGGTTATGAGATCACCCTGGCGAATAATGGTGAAGAGGCACTAGAATTGTGCCGGAGCGTGAGGTTTGATCTCATCTTAATGGATTGCCGTATGCCAGTGATGGATGGATTCAGCTGTACCCGTCGTCTACGTAAGCTGGATTATCCTGCGCCCATCCTGGCTTTGACAGCCACTACGACGGATGAAGCGATGCGCCAATGTCGCTTGGCTGGGATGGACGATGTCTTGCATAAGCCCTTTCAAAAGCGTGGCCTATTGGCGAAAATCGATCATTGGATGCAAAAGGGGAGCTTCCCCAGTCAAATACAGGAGTAAAGGGTGCAATCGGATCATCAACTTCGTCACGTTCGTTCAATTCTTTTAGTCTGCATGGGCAATATCTGCCGTTCACCGACCGCGGAGGCGGTGTTTCGCCACAAGGCAAAGGCGATGGGGCTCGACGTGTTGATTGACTCGGCGGGAACCATAGATTATCACGTCGGAAAAGGGCCCGATCCACGTTCACAACAGGCAGGTCGACGTCGAGGCTACTCGTTTAAGGGGATCCAGGCTCGACAGTTCCATCGCCGAGACTTTGCTGTTTTTGATCTGATCTTGGCTGCGGACCATCAAAACCTGGCAGATTTGAGAGCTCAGGCAAAAAGTGATGAGGAGCGGGCCAAGTTGGGGTTGATCCTGCAGTGGTCTGATAGAGAGGAGTTGGAAGTGCCCGATCCCTACTATGGCGGCGAGCAAGGCTTCGAAATCGTGCTGGATCTGATCGAAACATCGGCTGAGCAGTTACTGCAAAAGATCCGTGGTTACTAACAGGCGCTGACCATTTTGGCTTTGGATCTCCAAAGGTGACAGAGAATATAAAAAAGGCCACCCGATAGGGTGGCCTTTTTTGCGTCTCTCGCGATTATTCGGTAGGACGGGTCATGTTGGCGTTGACCATGCTGCTGTAGCGGTTTTTGGCAAAGTCATTGCGCTCTGCTTCAACTTCAGCGACCTTGACCTCAGCCAGAGGCTTGAGCTCAGCGCTCTCCTTAGGCGTGGTCATCTCGGACTGGGCACCGCGGCTCAGATCAACCAGGCCACTGCGGCCTGAATCAACCTTGGCCTCTTCGACCTTGGCTTCAACCTGAGTCTCTTCGACCTTGGCTTCTTCTACCTTGGCTTCAACCTGAGTTTCTTCGACCTTGGCTTCGACCTGAGTCTCTTCGACCTTGGCTTCAACCTGAGCCTCTTCGACCTTGGCTTCAACCTGAGTCTCTTCTACCTGAGCCGCTTCGACTTTGGCTTCAACCTTGGCTTCAACCTGAGTCTCTTCGGTCTTGGCTTCTACCTGAGCCGCTTCGACTTTGGCTTCGACCTGAGTCTCTTCGACCTTGGCTTCAACCTGAGTCTCTTCGGTCTTGGCTTCGACCTGAGTCTCTTCGACCTTGGCTTCGACTTTGGCTTCGACCTGAGTCTCTTCGACCTTGGCTTCGACCTGAGCCGCTTCGATCTTGGCTTCGACCTGAGTCTCTTCGATCTTGGCTTCGACCTGAGTCGCTTCGATCTTGGCTTCAACCTGAGTCGCTTCGACCTTGGCTTCGACCTGAGTCTCTTCTACCTGAGTCTCTTCGACCTTGGCTTCAACCTGAGTCTCTTCGACCTTGGCTTCGACCTGAGCCGCTTCGATCTTGGCTTCTTCGACCTGGGTGGCGGGGGCCTGAACCTCTTTCACCTCATCTGCTGGCAGGTCGATCTGCAGCTGTACTTCCTGCTGAGCTTCAGCTTCAGGGTAGCGGGCGTTGATCGGATCCTGATCGTTCTCTTGAGCCACTGGCTTGTCGAACTGAGACTCTCCGTCGCGGTGCATGCGACGACGACGCTGACCAGCGGCGCGCAGGTGGCGCGGGCTGCGACGGGAGCGACGGTGAGCCTGACGCTCATTATCGGTCAGAGTCAGATCGTCCCCTTTAACCGGCTGAGCCATTTGCTCTTTGCTCTGAACCTCGGCTTCGACCTCAGCGAATGCTGAAACCGATTGCACGGACTGCATCGGCTCGGCTGGAGCAGTCTCTGGAGCCGCGACGGTATCGATCTTAGTCTGACCAGACTTGTCCAAGCGAACAGAGCGCTCAAGCTGGCGACGATTGCGGCGCTCACGCTTAGGCTTCTCAACTTGCTCGTCGGCTACCTGTGGTTGCTCCTCACGGGGCTGTTTGGCTTGACGCTCTTCGCGACGGCTTTCTTCGCGCTCAGTGCGACGATTGTCGTCACGACTGATTTCTTCACGCTGAGGGCGACGATTGTCATCACGACGGCCCTCTTCACGCTCGTTACGGCGGCTGTCATCACGACGGCTTTCCTGGCGTTCGCCACGACGGCCTTCGCCTCGCTGTGCATTGCGGCGCCCTTCCTCTTTACGCTGTTCGCCCTGCTCGCTCTTGGCTTCATCGGTACGATCACGGCGGTCACGACGCTGACGACGGCGTTCTTTGTTCGCTTCCAGTTGTTGCTCTTTCTCGGCATCATCACGCTTTTCATTGCGTTGACGTCCGCGGCGGTTGCGATCACTGCGCTCTTGGCGTTCGCCACGTCGGCGATTTTGGGAGCGGCGACCCTTAGGTTCAGGCTTAACCTCCTCTTCACTGCTAAACAGCCCCTTGATGGCGCTGGCTAGACGGCTTAGCAGGCCGGACTCTTTGGCTTTAGGTTCAGTTTTGGTTTTGCGTTCCTGACTGCTTTGGCGGCCATCTTTCTTCGCCGGGGCAGTCTCTTTTTTCAGCGTCGCTTTGCTTTCTGCTGCGGCAGGGGAGGCCAAACCGCTCAGTGCAGGCTTATCGCCTAGCTGACGCTCCAGCTTGCGCGGTTCGTAGAGTTTGGCTTCCGGGCGCTCGACTAGGCTGTAGCTAACCTCTGCGATGGTGTCATCTTTGCGGTGGCGCTCTACCTTATAGGCCGGTGTTTCCATGTGCGGATGGGGGATCACATACACTTCGACCTTGTGGCGCTGCTCGATGATACGGATCGCTTTACGCTTCTCGTTCAACAGGTAGGCGGCGACATCGACGGGCACTTGGGCTTCGATCTGGGAGGTGTTCTCTTTGATCGCTTCCTCTTCCATCAGACGCAGGATGGACAGGGCTAAAGATTCGGTGCCACGGATGGTGCCCTGACCGCTACAACGGGGACACAGGTTGGCCGCAGATTCTCCCAATGAAGGGCGCAGGCGCTGACGGGACATCTCCAGCAGACCGAAACGGGAGATCCGACCGATCTGCACGCGAGCACGGTCCTGGCGTACGGCATCACGAAGGCGATTTTCCACTTCACGCTGGTGGCGCACCGGGCCCATATCGATGTAGTCGATCACGACCAGGCCACCCAAATCGCGCAGGCGCAACTGGCGGGCGATCTCGTCAGCCGCTTCCAGGTTGGTTTGCAGTGCCGTTTCTTCGATATCGCCACCCTTGGTTGCACGGGCGGAGTTGATGTCGATGGCGGTCAGCGCTTCGGTCGGATCGATCACGATGGAGCCGCCGGAAGGCAGGCGCACTTCCCGTTGGAAGGCGGACTCAATCTGAGTTTCAATCTGATAATGAGTAAAGAGCGGTACTTCACTCTGGTACAGCTTCAGTTTGGATACCGCGTCCGGGCGAACCAGGGAGATATGCTCTTTGGCCTGCTCGAAAATACGTTGGTGATCGATCAGGATCTCACCGATGTCGCTGCGCAGATAGTCGCGAATGGCGCGGACAATCACGTTGGATTCCTGGTGGATCAGGAAGGGTGCCTGACGGGATTCTGCGGCTTGCTTAATGGAATCCCAGTGATGCAGCAGCACATTGAGATCTTCTGCCAGCTCCTCGGCGGCTTTGCCGACCCCGGCAGTACGGACAATCAGGCCCATACCTTGAGGCACGGTCAGCTTGGACAGTGCGTCTTTAAGTTCGCTGCGCTCATCCCCTTCGATACGACGGGAGATCCCACCGGCCCGAGGGTTGTTGGGCATCAAGACCAAGTAGGAGCCCGCCAGGCTGATAAAAGTGGTCAGGGCCGCGCCTTTGGTGCCGCGCTCCTCTTTGTCCACCTGAACGATCACTTCCTGACCCTCTTTGATCGCTTCCTTGATGGTAGGGCGGCCTTTCTGGGTCGGATTGATGAAGTATTCGCGGGCGATCTCTTTCAGCGGCAGGAAACCATGGCGATCGGCGCCATAGTCAACGAAGGCGGCTTCGAGGGAGGGCTCTACTCGGGTGATTTTCCCCTTGTAGATGTTGGCTTTTTTCTGTTCGTGACCTGGGCTTTCGATATCCAGATCGTACAAGCGCTGGCCATCGACCAGTGCAACACGCAACTCTTCGGATTGAGTTGCGTTAATCAGCATTCTTTTCATTGGGTGACTGAGTCCATTTTCGGTCACCGCACAGGTATGACGGTTGTGACTCCCGCGCCCCACAAGCGCTCACAGCCTCACGGCTGGTACGGGGGGAGGGAAGGCTGATGGCGAAAACGCCATACGCAAGAGCAGGCTGCTGCAGGCTAGCTGCAGATGTTCTATTGCCTGGTAGGCCTCATTGTCTGGTGTGGTATCACACCACCAGGTCGCCCGAGGGCGCCCTGGTAAAAATTCTCAAGCCGGAGTTTTTGCCGGCAAACCTGTAACGGTAACAATTACCTTAAGTACGTTAATTGGGGGGAGGGTTCGTCAATGACCTATGTTGTCTGGATCGGGCCGCAATAGGGTCGAGCTGCGGGCTTATCGACCTGACGAAGAAGTGCGAGACACTCACTAAAACTGCGTAGCTGTCTGGCGTTCCCTTGCCCCGTCGAATGGCAGCAAGGCGCGTAAACGCGTTTGCTGACCGGTTCGATGCGACAAGGATAGCAATAATGAAATATACGGGCAATCGGCTTTCGACTTCATTTGGGCTGTTTGGCGATAGCGGGTACAATGTTTGCCATGAAAGTATCCGATCCTCAAACATCCGCCAAAGTTCAGTGGGTGGACATTACCGACGACCACGCCGGCCAACGCATCGACAATTTTCTGATCACCTTCTTGAAAGGCGTGCCTAAAAGCCTGATCTACCGCTTGTTGCGTAAAGGCGAAGTGCGGGTCAACAAAAAACGAATCAAACCGGAATATAAGCTGTGTGATGGGGATCAGATCCGCATCGCACCGGTTCGGGTCGCCGAGCCTAAGCCTGATGCCCTCCCCAGCGCCAAACTCAACAAGGTCGCGGCACTGGAAAACCATATCGTGTATGAAGATAAGGTGATGATGGTGATCAACAAACCCTCGGGGATCGCGGTCCACGGGGGAAGCGGTGTCAACTTCGGGGTGATTGAGGCGCTAAGGGCGCTAAGGCCCCAGGAGCGTAGTCTTGAGCTGGTGCACCGACTCGATCGGGCCACCTCCGGCCTATTGATGATCGCCAAGAAGCGCTCGGCACTGCGCCACCTGCAGGATCAGTTGCGGGCCAAGACCATGCGCAAGCAGTACCTGGCGCTGGTTAAGGGGAACTGGACGGCGAAGCGTCGGGCTGTGCAGGCGCCGTTGCTGAAACTCGAGCAGACCACGGGGATCCGCGCCGTGGTGGTCTCCGATAAAGGCAAGCCATCGGAAACCCGTTTTCGCATCATGCAAAATTTCGCCGAAGCGACGCTGGTGGAGGCCAGTCCCATAACTGGGCGCACCCACCAGATCCGGGTTCACACTCAACACGCCGGCCACCCTATTGCCTGTGATGAACGCTATGGCGATCAGGAGTTCGATCAGCGGATGAGCAAGGCTGGCCTCGATCGGCTGTTCTTGCATGCATTCCGTCTCAAGTTTACCCACCCGGTGGAGGAGACCACCATAGAGCTGGAGGCACCTTTGGAGCCTAAGTTGATCAAGGTATTGAAAGGATTAAAAGGAGCTTAAGGATGTCGACACACTATGGACTGGTGATCTTTGATTGGGATGGCACCGTGATGGATACGGTAGGCCGTATCGTTGAGAGCTGGCAGGCCGCCTCCCGTCAGATGGCACTGCCGGTGGCCTCCGTCAACACCATCCGAAGCCTGATTGGCTTGTCGATGGAAGCCTGTATTGAACGGGTGGCACCTCAGATCAGCGAGGCCGACAAGCTTCGTTTTCGGGACAGCTACCGCAATCACTATCTGGCAAGTGAGGCGGTTCCGGCCCCTCTGTTTGAGGGTGTCCCTGAGTTGCTGGATCAGATCCGCAGCCGGGGTCATACCCTGGCGGTCGCCACAGGAAAGGCCCGTCACGGCCTTGAACGGGTACTCGACAGCTCCGGGCTACGGCCTTTCTTTCCTTACACGCGCTGTGCCAGTGACACGGCTTCCAAGCCTCACCCCGATATGGTGCTGGAATTATGCCAGGAGGCGGGGGTATCACCCGAGCGCACCTTGGTGGTGGGTGATGCCTGGTTCGATATGGAGATGGCCCGGCGGGCCGGGGCCGATGCCATAGGCGTCAGCTACGGTGCGGGGGAGCGAGAGGCACTGCTGACGGCATCGCCGCGGGCGGTGATCGATCGTCCCCTGGAACTGCTCGATTGGCTTGATTGAGCCTTTATCACCTCCCGCACCCCGGGGCTAATCCTTGATGAGCCTCGGGGTGACCTGGTGGTAGCCCCGGGGCTGTGCTGAGGTTTGCCGCTATGACTTGGGCCTTTGGCTGAGCAGTACGTCGATCCCCTCTTCGGCCAACATCTCCCCTAGGGTGATCAATGGCAGACCAATCAGGGTGTTGGGATCTCGTCCCTCGAGGCGGTCAAACAGCATGATCCCCAACCCTTCGCTCTTAAAGCTTCCCGCACAGTTGTATGGGGTTTCCGCCAGGAGATAGCCCTCTATCTGGGCATCGCTCAGTGCTTTGAAATGCACCTGGAAGGGTTCGACCCGGGTTTGCGCCACGCCGCTGTCACTATTAACCAGGCTCAGCCCGGTATAAAAGGTGACGGCTTTACCCGCGGCGGCGCGCAGTTGGGCCACTGCCTTGTCATGGCTACCGGGTTTGCCGAGGATCTGACCGTCGACTACGGCCACTTGATCTGAACCAATGACCAAAGCGTTGGCATGTCGTGCGGCGACGGCCCGGGCCTTAGCTTCGGCCAGTCGAGCGACCAGGGCCTGTGGTGTTTCGTCGGCTTGCGGCGTTTCATCCACCTGGGGTTTATCACAGTCAAAGCTCAGGCCGAGCTTGGTCAGGATCTCACGGCGAAAGGGCGAGGTAGAGCCAAGGATAAGCTGCTTATGCATAGTAAAAAAACAGTTGAGTTGAGGTTGGCTGCAAAGGTTAACAAAGCGCATTGACAGCACCAAGCCAAAGACGTAAAAAGCCCCGTCTTGTGGATCCTTTCTGCAAGCTTGCGCTATGATCGTCAAACCGGCTTCAGCCGGGGCTTTGTGGGGGCCAAATTTGTTTTGACTCCCGTAGGCACACCCGATAATATGCGCGGCCTATGCAGAAAGTACGAATACCGGTTACGCTGAATCCAGCCCGATCCGCCCAACGTCAACTTCGTTATGATGGAAACATTCCGGCGAAGGTGATGAAGCGTGTCAATGGAGCCAGTGCCGGCGACTGCAAGGAAGTTGATGTTTCCGTGGAATGCGGCGTCGATGTTCAGGGGATAGTCTACCTCAAGGGGAAGGCTGTGACGGAGCTCACTCTGACATGTCAACGTTGTATGGAAGTTTATCAGCATCCTGTCGCGGTTGAATTCGCATTCAGCCCTGTGACTGATGATTCACAGATAGATGAGCTCCCGGATGCTTATGAGCCAGTCGAACTCGACGAAAATGGTGAGGTGCATCTACAACAACTGATCGAAGACGAGATCTTGCTGGCGTTTCCTATCGTGGCTGGCCACGATACTGACGACTGCACTATGGCGTCCCGAGATGTGGTTGTGGGTGAAATTAACACCAAACCTGCTGATGAGCGTCCGAAGAACCCGTTCGCGGTGTTAGAAACTCTTAAGCGAAATTAAACTAGGAGATTGGGGCCATGGCCGTACAGAAAAGCAAAGTAACCCGTTCCCGTCGTGGTATGCGTCGTTCTCACGATGCACTGACCAACGTACAGCTGTCTGTTGACGCGACTTCCGGTGAGAAGCACCTGCGTCACCACATTACTGCTGACGGTTTCTACCGTGGCAAGAAGGTAATCAACCTGTAAGGTTACCAGCTTGTCTAATCTAACCCTTGCGTTAGATGCAATGGGGGGCGATCATGGCCCCCATGTCACAGTGCCTGCAGCTTTGCAGGCACTGTCGCATTATCCCCACCTAAACATCATACTGGTTGGCGATCGTATCGCGGTTGGTGAGCAGCTTCACCAGCACAACGCATCTGACAATCCTCGCCTCCAACTGCTCCATGCCGAGCAGGTGGTTCCCATGTCTGAACGCCCCATTCAGGCATTGCGCACTCGTCGGCAAAGCTCGATGCGGCTGGCACTTGATCTGGTGCGAGACGGCCAGGCTGACGCCTGTGTCAGTGCTGGCAATACCGGTGCTCTCATGGCGATGGCGAAGGTGGTGATCCGAACCCTCCCTGGTATTGACCGACCAGCTCTGGTCGCACGTCTGCCCACCCTGACTGAACATCCTGTCTATCTCCTGGATCTTGGCGCCAATGTGGTGTGTGATTCCGAAACCCTGTTCCAGTTTGCCGTGATGGGCTCGGTACTGGCCGAGTGTGTTGGCCAACGCCCTCAGCCACGCTTGGCACTGCTCAACGTCGGGGCGGAGGAGATCAAGGGCAATGACCAGGTTCAACAGGCTGCACAACTGTTGCAAGCGACGCCCCAACTGAACTATCGAGGTTTTATCGAGGGTGATGGGATCTTCACTGGGGCGGTTGATGTGATTGTCTGCGATGGTTTTGTTGGAAATGCCACGCTCAAAGCTTCTGAGGGGATCGCCCGCTTGTTGGTGCAGCAGCTTAAACTGGGGATCGAAGGCAGTCTTCTGGCTCGCGCCCTGGCCTGGTTGTTGAAAGGGCGGTTGCGTCGCCTTAACCGTCAGATGAACCCCGACCAGTATAATGGTGCCAGTCTGTTAGGATTGCGCGGTATTGTGGTCAAGAGTCATGGCAACGCCGATACTGGCGCTTTCTATCGCGCAATTGAAGAAGCGATGGTCGAAGCACAGCGGCAGGTGCCACGGCGGATCAAGGACCGGCTCGAGTCGGTATTAATGGATAAGTCTTAGTCTTCTATGCATACAAAAATTTTGGGCACCGGCAGTTATCTGCCTCCCCTGGTGCGCACCAATGCCGATCTGGAACGCATGGTCGACACCAGCGATGAATGGATCTTGGAGCGTACCGGTATTCGTGAGCGCCGGATCGCGGCTGCCGATGAATCGGTCAGCACCATGGGCCATCAGGCCGCGCTCAAGGCGCTGGAAGCCGCAGAGATCGATGCCGAACAGCTCGATATGATCATTGTCGGTACCACCAGTGCTGAGAATGTCTTCCCGGCGGCCGCCTGTGAGATCCAGGCCCTGCTGGGGGTGAATGGGATCCCAGCCTTCGATGTGTCGGCGGCCTGCAGTGGATTTCTGTTTGCCCTCTCGGTGGCCGATCAGTTTGTCAAATCCGGCCAGTGTCGCAACATCATGGTGATAGGTGCCGATGCGCTGACTCGTCAGTGTGATCCGGATGATCGTACGACCATCATCCTGTTTGGTGATGGTGCCGGTGCCGCCGTGGTTGGTGCCAGCCAGGAGCCAGGGATCCTCTCTACGCATATCCACAGCGATGGCCGTCAGGGCGATCTGCTGAAAACTGCGATGCCTAGCCGCAGTAAATGCCCCGAGCCCCGTCAGGATGATTACCTGGTGATGAAAGGCAATGAGGTGTTCCGCCATGCCGTGACCCGATTGTCACAGGTGGTAGGAGAAGCTCTGGAAGCCAATAATATGGCCAAGAGTGACATTGACTGGCTGGTGCCCCATAACGCCAACTACCGTATTTTGAAAGCCACGGCCAAGAAGCTGGAGATGCCCATGGAGCAGGTGATCCTGACCCTGGAGCATCATGGCAACACCTCGGCTGCATCCGTGCCAATCGCCCTGGATATCGCTGTGCGTGATGGCCGGATCCAGCGTGGACATACCCTGTTGCTGGAGGCCTTTGGTGCCGGCTTCGCCTGGGGTGCCGCCGTGGTGAAATACTGAATTCTCCGTTTCAAGGAATTAGATCATGAGCAAAACCGCATTTGTCTTCCCGGGTCAGGGCAGCCAATCCGTTGGCATGTTGGCCGATCTGGCCGGTGAATACCCTGTAGTGCAGGAGACCTTTGCCGAGGCGTCTGACGCCCTGGGTTTCGATCTTTGGCAGATGGTGCAGGAAGGTCCTGCTGAAGTGCTGAACGAGACCCACAACACCCAGCCTGCGCTGCTGACCGCCTCTGTGGCGATCTGGCGAGCCTACCGCCAAAACGGCGGCGCGGCACCGGCCGTTTTGGCCGGTCACAGCCTGGGCGAGTACTCGGCCCTGGTCTGTGCCGGCGTGATCGATTTCAAAGCCGCCGTTAAACTGGTCGCTTTGCGTGGTCAACTGATGCAGGAAGCGGTTCCTGCTGGTGTCGGTGCGATGGCCGCGATCATTGGCCTGGATGATGATGCCATTGCCAAAGCCTGCGCCGACAGTGCCCAAGGCCAGGTGGTCTCTCCGGTGAACTTTAACAGCCCGGGCCAGGTGGTGATTGCTGGGCACAAAGAGGCCGTAGAGCGCGCTGGTGCCGCCTGTAAGGAAGCCGGTGCCAAGCGGGCACTGCCTCTGCCCGTCAGTGTACCGTCCCACTGTGAGCTGATGAAACCGGCGGCTGAAAAGCTGGCGTTGGCACTGCAGGAAATTGAGTTTAACGCACCAGAAATTGCTGTGATCAACAACGTGGATGTGGCCAAGGCCGAGTCCAGCGATGCGATCAAAGAGGCTTTGGTACGCCAGCTGTACTGCCCTGTACGCTGGACAGAAACTGTCGAGGCCATGGCGGCGGACGGCGTTGAAAATCTGCTGGAGTGCGGTCCGGGTAAAGTCCTGACCGGTCTGGCAAAACGGATTAACAAGTCCCTGTCTGCGGCCGCCGTGAATACACCGGCTGCTCTGCAGTCAGCCTAACCATTTAGGGAGAAGGAATATGGGCGTAGCCCTGGATTTAACTGGTAAAGTCGCTTTGGTCACCGGCGCCAGCCGTGGGATCGGTCGTGCCATCGCTGAGCAGTTGGTTGCTGCCGGTGCTAAAGTCGTGGGAACCGCGACCAGCGAACGCGGTGCTGCTGCCATCGCCGAGTATCTCGGTGAGCAGGGGACTGGCCTGGTTTTGAACGTGACTGAGCAGGCCTCGGTTGATGCACTGTTTGCCTCCATCAAGGAGCAGTACGGTGATATCGATATCCTGGTGAACAATGCCGGGATCACCCGCGATAACCTGATGATGCGTATGAAGGAAGATGAGTGGTCCGATATTATCGATACCAACCTGACCTCCGTGTTCCGCACATCCAAGGCGGTGTTGCGTGCCATGATGAAGAAACGTCATGGCCGGATCGTCAATATCGGCTCCGTGGTCGGTACCATGGGTAACGCTGGTCAGGCTAACTATTCGGCAGCGAAAGCCGGTTTGTTGGGCTTTACTAAGTCTTTGGCCAAAGAAGTGGCCAGCCGTGGGATCACCGTCAATGCAGTGGCCCCTGGTTTCATTCAAACTGACATGACCGATGAGCTCACCGATGAGCAAAAAGCGGGGATCATGGGCCAGGTTCCAGCAGGACGTTTGGGCCAGGCACAGGAGATCGCCGACGCCGTGCTGTTTTTGGCGTCTGATCGCGCCGGTTACATTACCGGTGAAACCTTACATGTGAATGGCGGCATGGTAATGGCGTAAGCCAAACCTGCGGCTAAAGGCGGTGAAATTGGTTCGATAAGTGACGATTACGTTTATATTTTCGTGGTTTGACCACAAAGCTAAATGCTTGCATTGTCACTGGAATCGAATACACTAACCGCAAATCAACGCATCTGCGTACTTGAACAGGAAAGTAATAACATGAGCAACATCGAAGAACGCGTAAAGAAGATCATCGTTGAACAGCTGGGCGTTAAGGAAGAAGACGTTAAAGCTGAAGCCTCTTTCGTTGATGATCTGGGTGCCGACTCCCTGGACACCGTTGAGCTGGTTATGGCTCTGGAAGAAGAGTTCGACACTGAGATCCCAGACGAAGAAGCAGAGAAGATCACTACCGTTCAGGCTGCGATCGACTACGTTCAGGCTAACCAGTAAGCCGAACCGATTCATTTAAAACAGGCGGCCTTGGCCGCCTGTTTTGTATTTGGAGGTTATACCGTGACCAAACGTCGCATCGTAGTTACCGGCCTCGGGGCAGTGACCCCGGTGGGTAACGATATTGAAACTACCTGGAATAACCTATTGGCCGGGCAAAGTGGGATCACGCCGATCACCCATTTTGACGCCAGCGAATTTGCCGTGCGTTTTTCCGGGTCGGTGAAGGACTTCGATGTTGAGGCCTACCTGCCCAAGAAAGAAGCCCGTAAGATGGATCTGTTTATCCAGTACGGCCTGGCGGCCTCCATCCAGGCGATCAAGGACTCTGGCCTGACCATCGATGAGCAAAATGCCCACCGTATTGGTGCCGCCATCGGTGCCGGGATCGGCGGCCTGCCCCTGATCGAGGCTAACTACGCTCAGTACCAGAAGTCCGGTCCGCGTCGGATCTCACCTTTCTTTATTCCCTCCACCATCATCAATATGGTGGCCGGTCATCTGTCCATCATGTATGGATTCACCGGACCGAACATTGCCATCACCACGGCATGTACCACGGGTGTGCATAACATTGGCCATGCCGCACGGATGATTGCCTATGGTGATGCGGACGTGATGATTGCCGGTGGCTCTGAAATGGCGACCACGGCTCTGGGTGTGGGGGGTTTTGCCTCCGCCAAGGCCCTATCGACCCGTAACGATGATCCACAGAAAGCTTCTCGTCCCTGGGACAAGGATCGGGACGGCTTTGTCATTGGCGACGGTGCCGGCATGATCGTACTGGAAGAGTATGAGCATGCGAAGGCGCGTGGTGCCAAGATCTACGCCGAGTTGGCCGGTTTTGGCATGAGTGGCGATGCTTACCATATGACTTCGCCACCGGAAGATGGTCGGGGCGGTGCTGCGGCCATGCGTAATGCGATCAATGATGCGGGCATTGCTCCTGAGTCTGTGGGTTACATTAACGCCCACGGGACCTCGACCCCTGCGGGTGATATCGCCGAAGTGAATGGCGTGAAGGGCTTGTTTGGCGAACATGCCTACAAGTTGATCATGGGCTCCACCAAGTCCATGACCGGACACCTGCTGGGTGCTGCCGGATCGGTTGAAGCCATCTTCACCATCCTGGCGCTGCACAACCAGGAAGTCCCACCGACCATCAACCTGGAGAACCCCAGCGAAGGGTGCGATCTGGACTTCAACACGGGCGGCGCCCGCAAGGTTGAACTGGATTACGCCCTTTGTAACTCCTTTGGCTTTGGTGGTACCAACGGCTCTTTGCTGTTTAAACGCAGCTAAGAGGCGTTGGGCAAAAAAACGGCACCCAGTAGGGTGCCGTTTTTGTTTTCTTCTCGCCCGGGGCCACAGGGATCGAGTTCCGGCTTACTCAGCTTGCCTGCCCATCGCCAGGTAGTTCAACAGGGCCGTCAGAGCCTCCTCTGAATCGATCTCTTCCAGGTTGACCCGGTAGCGGCCATTCACCATCAGTGCCGGTACGCCACGGATCTGGGCATCTTCTCTGAGCTGCTGTTGCTGGCTGAGGCTAGCCTGGATCTCGGGATGGCGAGAGAGTCTCTGGTACTGTTGAACCGGGAGATCTAGCCCTTTGATCAGCTCAAGGAGCTCAGTGGGCTCAGAGAAACTCATCCGCTTTTCATGGATGGCATCAAACAGGGCATGCTTGATCTGATCTGTTTGTTGGAGCTTGTCGGCTACGATGAGGGCAGTGGTGAGCTGCGGGCCCTGAGGGCCGATAAAGTCGACGTGGATCTGCTCGAATTGGACCCCTTGCTGCAATCCCGCCTTGATCGTTGGCAGGCCCTTTTCAAATTCGTAGCAGTGGCCGCAATAGAGCGAAAAGAACTGGGTCACTGTCGGCACTGCAGTGGGCTGGGCCCCCTCGATCACTGAATAATGGGTCCCTTCGGCGTAGTGGACTGGCCCCTGCTCACAGGCCATCAGCAAGCAGCTTAGGGTGATCAAAAAGAACGATTTCATTCTGTTAGCCGGTTTTGGATTCATTGAATCAAAGTTGGCACTGCTTTGACAAAATTGCCAATGGAACGGCTCGCCAAAATAGCTCTTCTTAAGTCGGCTCCATTTTCAAGGGCGCCTTTGGCGCAGCAGCTGCGTTGTGCTCTTAAGATCCGGGAGCGGTCCTAAAAGCCCGGCTCCCCAAGCCTGGGCACATTCACAGTTTGTCGGGTGGCGCACCATTCGGAGCGATGATTTAGCCGAGGTTCAATGCTGCGGAGTTGCCAAACGCCGGAATGATCAGGACTTTTGCATTTCGCAATAAGTTAGGAGGGCTCATAAAAAAATAGCTTTTAAACAAGGTCTTATAGTTTGGCGCAAAGTTTGCTTTAGGCAGAAACCTATTGCAGAGGAGAAGCCCTCTATGCGCCACTACGTCTTGTTGCTCAGCCTGCTGCCCGGAACGCTTTGGGCGTTACCTTTCGAAGAGTGCCCCACGGAAGCGTTTCTATTTCAGGATCCGACCACATTGGTCTACGGAGTGGATCTGGTTACGGGGTCGTCTGAGCTGTTGGCGCCCAGTACCGGGATCAGTGGGACGATCAATGCCGTCGGATTCAATGAAACCGACCGTTATATCTACGGATTTAGCAAAGTTCGCCTGGATGTGGTGCAGATTGGCAGTGATCTTCAGGCGACTCCCCAAGGGGTGAGCGGCCTACCTGCCGGGGTCCACTTCTTTGTTGGGGATGTTGCCGGGGACACCTACTGGATCTACAAAAAGAACCTCGGGCTCTTTGCCATTCCTCTGTCCGGAGCGGGGCGAATGCAGGCGACCCAGTTGCAGGGGGCCGATCAAAGCCTCAATCTCACCGACTTTGCCTTCCATCCTGGCGATGGCATGCTCTATGCGCTGGATAACAGCACGGGGATCCTGCACCGCATCGATATTGTTGACGGCAGTGCCACGGCGGTTGCCAATGCGGGGATCACGGGCACTTTTGGCGCTGGCTACTTTGAAAAGTCTGGGTATTTTTATGTGTCCCGTAATCAGGACGGGCAGATCTATCGTCTGGATCTGCGGGATCCCAACAATATCCCCGATGGGGCCACCTTGTTTGCCTACGGGCCGAGTTCGGGTCAAAACGATGGTGCCCGTTGTGCAAGCGCGCCAGTGGTCGCCAGCAATACGGACTTTGGCGACGCCCCGGACAGCTATGGTACGACCCTGGCCAATAATGGGGCACGGCATGCCTTGAGTGACTCGGGACCTCGTCTGGGCAGCCTGGTGGATGCGGACAATGACGGCTACTTGGCGCCCTTTAGCGATGACAGCACGCAGTCGGATGATGAAGACGGGGTAATGGTGATGACCTCGCTGCAAAGCGGTCAGGATGCGTTGCTGTTGATCACGGTATCCGGTCAGGGCGGCTACTTGCAGGGGTTCTTTGACTGGGATCGTGACGGGCAGTTTGCGCCAGAGGGAGAGCAGGCGTTGACCGACCGTTACCTGGATCCTGGCGAGCACCGGATATTGATCCGGGTGCCGGACGATGTGTCTCAAGGCAGCAGTTATGCACGCTTTCGGATCAGCTCAGTCACTGGGATCGGTCCCAATGGCGGTGCCGGGGATGGCGAGGTGGAAGATCATCCCATCGAGTTGTCCCAGATCCCCTTGACCTACAGCTACTACCCGTCTGCCAGCAGTTGGGCCACCTTGGCCTTTGAGGATCATTGGCCCCATCAGGCGGATTACGACATGAATGATCTGGTGATGGCGATCCGCACGACGGAAGTTCGCAGCAACGGCAGCCTGATCCGTATCGATCTCAGTGGGGTGTTGCTGGCAGCCGGTGCCGACTACCACAATGGTTTTGCCTGGCACCTTCCTGGCATGCCCAGGGCGTCGATCGACGCGGACAGGATCAAGTTAAGGATCAATGGAGTCGATTCCGTCGCGACCGGCTCGTTGGAGTCGGGACGCAGTGAGGCGATCGTTCGGATCTTTGACGATGCACATGGCTTGCTTGAGGCCCCTTGTCGGTACTACCGAACGCAGGCGGGGTGTGACGATGGGCTGCAATATCAGTTTGAACTGAGTCTGCCCGTAACTCAGGTGCCCGGCACTCTTCCTCCCATGCCCTATAACCCTTTCCTGTTTGCTTCAGAGAACACTTTCCGAAAGGGCTTTTCGCAGCCGCCGGGTCGCGGTCTGGAGATCCATCTGGCCGATCATCCTCCGACGGAAGGCGCGGATCTTGGGATCTTTGGTACCGAGCAGGATCGCAGCCAGCTCGGCGGTAGCACCTATCGAAACGATAATAATTTGCCTTGGGGGCTGTTGATCCCCCAGGGCTGGAGTTGGCCACAGGAGTTTGTCGATCTGCTCCAGGCTTATCCGGATTTTGCCCCCTATGTGGAGAGCGACGGCACCCTTAAGAGGGACTGGTATCAGCGCGAAAATGCCGTGACCACGCAACTGTTTGATCAGGAGTGATGATGATGAAATCTAAAACAGGCTTGTGCCGCTTAGGGCTGATGATCTGGGCACTGCTCCTTTGTGGTTGTGGCGGCGGTGGTGGCGAGGATGTCGGGCCTTCAGCTGAAACGAGTGCTGAGCAACCGGCTCCCCTTGAGTCGCCGAGCCGAAGCATGGCGGAGCTGATCGCATCCCCGGAGATGGACTTTAACGAGGACCGGCTGGTGGACGTTTCGGTTCGATACGCCGGTGAAGGCACGGTCTGGCTATTTCCCCAGGGGAAGTTGGAACGGCCGCAACGGGATGCGCCCCTGGCGTTTGGGGCCCTGGTTGATGGGGGGTTCTCGGTGCAACTCCGGCTCTCGGATCAGACCAGCCGGGTGGTGATGGAGATCTGGTTTGCCGATCCCGGGCTTGAGCCCTTGCAGCAGACGTTTTCCCTGATGGACAGCACTTTGGTCTGGCAGCCCTGAAGGCGCAAGGCCGGGCTGGTATCTGCCGCCATGATCAATGACAATACTGCAACGCATTGATAGTGGGAAATAAAGTGTATGAGCAAGGTCGCTTTTATAGGTCTTGGGGTCATGGGTTACCCCATGGCTGGTCATCTCCTGGCAGCGGGTCATGATGTCTGTGTCTTTAACCGCACGACGGCCAAGGCGCTGCAATGGACCGAACACTATGGCGGACGCAGCGCACAAACCCCGGCCTTGGCCGCGGCCGGCGCCGACTTAGTGTTTGTCTGTGTCGGTAACGACGATGATCTGCGAGCCGTGGTGCTGGGCGAGGAGGGGGCCTTGGCCGGAATGGCCGCGGGTTCGGTGCTGGTGGATCACACGACCGCCTCGGCCGATGTGGCCCGTGAATTGGCCTTGATCGCCGCGCAGCAGGGGAAGCACTTTCTCGATGCGCCCGTATCTGGCGGTCAGGCCGGTGCGGAAAACGGTGCCCTGACCGTGATGGTCGGTGGTGAGCCCGAGGTGTTTGAACGGGCCAAACCTGTGATCGACAGTTATGCGCGGAGCGTGGCACTGATGGGCGCGGTAGGCAGCGGCCAACTGTGCAAGATGGTGAATCAGATCTGCGTTGCCGGCGTGGTGCAGGGATTGGCAGAAGGCTTGAGCTTTGCCCAGAAGGCGGGACTCGACGGAGAGAAGGTGGTCGAGGTGATCAGTAAAGGGGCCGCCCAATCCTGGCAGATGGAGAACCGCTCTCACACCATGCTGCAGGGCGAGTATGATTTTGGTTTTGCGGTGGACTGGATGCGTAAGGATCTGGCCATCGCCCTGGAGCAGGCGCGTCGCAATGGTGCGTCCTTACCAATGACAGCCCTGGTTGACCAGTTTTACCAGGAGGTACAGGCCTTGGGCGGCGCTCGCTGGGACACCTCATCGTTGATGGCGCGGCTGACCCGGCGTTAAGCCAGTGCCTTGTTCTTGCCAAAGTGACCAAGCCCATCGTGATGATGGGCTTTTTCATGCCTACAGACTGATCACGTCCAGCTCAACCTGACTCACTGAGCCCAAGGCCGCGATGGAGGCGTGGCGCTGATCGAGCTGAGCCCCGGCTTTTTGGCACAGCAGGGCACGTGCGATCTGGTTAAAAGGCACCCGGGCCAGGGCCATGGCGCTTAACGCCATCTGCATCGGCGGCAGGCTGGGGTTGAAGGCGGCATTTTCGGCGTAGCGTCCGGCAAAGGTGCGACCATCTTTGCTCTGCAGGACGATGGCCGACGGGCTATGGGAATAGGGGGCGTAACTGGCGTTGGCGTGTTGCACGGCAAGGCTTAGCAATGGATCTGCCTCCGACCCTGGTTGGGGCAATCCATGATCCATGGGGGCCATCAAACCGGTTTCCACTCCGAGATCGGCGGGACCGAAGGCATAGGGCAGGTAATGGGACAGTGCCTGACTGCCCTGTTCCGGCAACACCACGTGGAGTTGATCCGCAAACTGCAGCTCGTTCATAAATTGGCGGCAGTGGCCACAAGGGGAGGCGTTGATCACCATGGCCGCCAGACCGGTTTCACCGGACAACCAGGCATTGCTGATGGCAGATTGTTCCGCATGAACGGAGTGAAACAGGGTTTGTCCTGCCAGCTCCAGGTTGGCACCCAAGTAGAGGGCACCGGAGCGACCTTCGGCAATGGCGCCCACATGAAAATGGGAGATGGGGGCCACGGACAGGCTGGCGGCCAGGGGCAGCAGGGCCATCACCAGTTCCTGCTCAGCCATGCCAGTAGTGTGTTGCAGTTGCTGACGCTGGTCGGCCCGGATCACGCCGTGAAACTCGGGGGTAAGCAGGGGGCTCACGGCAGCTGCCAGCGGCGCGGGCAGTTGTTCAAGAGCCGATTTTAGATCGTGTGTCATAGGAAGATCCCGTACAAAGCCTGAGCCAAAGTGTAGGGCTTTGCGCCGCGAGTGAGTGTGCGTCAGCTCACGGCGTTGAGTCAGCAGTGACTGCATCTGACTCAGAGGCTCTGTAAATAGTGTCCCAGGGCCGTCAGCAGCCGGGTTTTGGTTTCATCGGAACTGTTGTGCTCAATCAGCTGTTCCAGCTTATACAGATATTCGGGGTTGTTTAAGGCGCTGCGGCAGTGATCTTGCCATTTGTGCTGCTCCGTTTCGCTCAGGGTATGAGGATAGTTTCGTGCTCGGTAGAGGAAGTAGAGAGGCGCCAGACGAGGATCGCTGAACTGGGGAGCCAGGGCCGCCAAGTGCTCCGGTGCCGTGGTTCGGACAAGCTCCATTTGGGCTCGGTCGGCATCGCTGAAGAAGCCGCCGTACAGTTGTTGATCCACCGGGCGGTCAGTTTCAGGCGGTGCCGAATCGGCAAACAGGCCGTGGAGTTTTTCCCGGATCGTCTTGTGGTGCTGCTTGAGCAGGCGGTAATGCTCACGGCATTGAGGCTTATCCAGGCCCAGGCGCTGGGCATTGGCGTCATCCAGGGTACTGGCTGGAGCAATAAAGGGGCTGCGATTGAGGTGCACCAGCTTCACTGGGACCCTGGGCTCTCCGTCGGGTCGTTCACTGGCTTTGAGGTAGAGCTTTTCTCTGAGGGTCTGGATATCCCATTCGAGCAGTGGGGTGGGATCCAGGGTCATGTCGACACAGGCGACGGCATTTTTGTTCTCCGGATGCCACGCCATGGGCAGTACCAGTGCCGCACAGCCTCTGGCTGCGGGAAAACGGGAGCTGATATGCAGCAGAGGCTTGAGTGCCAGGATATCGATCTGTTGGGCGACCGCCTGCTTGCGACGCAGGGAAAAAGCCCACTGATACAGCTTAGGCTGCTTCTCTTTGATCAACTTGGCCAGGGCGATGGTGGCCTTGACGTCGGAGACGGCATCATGGGCGCTGTCGTGACCGATCCCGTTGGCAGCGGTCAGGTGCTCAAGCTTAAAACTGGGCACGCCCTCTTCCCGCTCTGGCCACTCGATCCCTTCCGGCCGCAGTGCATAGCAGGCCCGAACCAGATCGATGATATCCCAGCGGCTGTTGCCGTTTTGCCACTCGCGGCCGTAGGGATCGAAGAAGTTCCGATAGAGGCTGTAGCGGGTCACTTCGTCATCGAAGCGAATGGAGTTGTAGCCGACGCTGCAGGTGCCGGGGCGAGCCATCTGCTGATGAACCTTGGCGATGAATTCCGCCTCGACGCTGCCTAGCCGGTTGGCTTTTTGCGGCGTGATCCCGGTGACAAAGATCGCTTCAGGCTGGGGCAGGTAGTCGGTGGGCAGTTGGCAGAAGAATTCGACCGGCTCCTCGATGATATTCAGCTCGAGATCGGTGCGGATCCCGGCAAACTGGGCAGGCCGATCGGCGGCCGGATCGGCCCCCCAAGTTTCATAGTCGTGCCACAACAGGCTCTGATCTTGCTTCATCGTGTGTTCGAATAGAGGATAAAGACCAATTGTAACAGATGTTTGATCCCGTCGGCCTGCCTGCTCGAATGAAAGTCGGTCAGGATACTGGGGTTTCTTCTGACGAGGCACCGGTGTGGCGGCCGAGATCCTCCACATAATCATCCAGGATCGTCATCACTCGCTTGCGGTGATAGTTCTTGGGATCAAACAGGATCCTCATGCTCAATCCCAGCAACAGGTTGAGCATGGCTTCGGCGGCCACCTGGGCATTGAGATCAGGGCGCAGGTGACCCTGAGCCTTCTGTTCGTTGATGATGTACTCCAGAGTATCCTGCGCATACCCCATGGACTCGGCCAATTCGCCCTTGAGTTTAGGCTGGACCATGGTACGCCCCCAAAAGGAGATCCGGACCCACCACTCGGTTCGTCGGATCGCATCCAACGGCAGGGTGGCTTCCAGCGCTTTACGCAAAGAACGATTGCGCAGCAGGGCAAAGCGCTCCGCCGCACGTTGGTCGACATGAGAGAGGGCGGCCCGCATCAACTGATCTTTATTGTCAAAGTAATGCCCAACCAGACCGGGGGTAAAGCCTGCCTCCACCGCAACATCCTTCAGGGTGGTGTTCTCCAATCCCCGTTGGGCGATAACATTGGCTGCGGTGGCGGCGAGGATCTGCCGACGAGCATCGTGGTCTACAACTTTTGGCATCGGGTTTCCTTACCGAACTGTCTTTCCCATCATTTTATGCATTTATCTCAATAAATCAGCTTTTTCTGCTAGGCGTGATATTTGACAGTGTCGCAAGGTTTTTTTATTGTTTGGTTATTCAATAAAGGGGGCGTTATGGATAACCAAGGGATCACCCAGGAGTGGCAGGCAACCATGGCTCAGTGGCAGAGCCGGCAGCAGGCTGCGAAGGCCATGGGCGGAGAGCGGAAACTGGAGCAGCAGCGCAGGAACGGAAGGCAGGATGCCCGTCAGCGTATTGCTGCCCTGGTGGATCCAGGCAGTTTTCGCGAGTTCGGTACCTTGGTGGGAGGAATATCCTGGGATGGACTGCCGGCGGCTCCAGCGGATGGGATCATCACGGGTTTCGCCCGGATCGAAGGGCGGCCCGTGCTGGTTGGAGCGGAGGATTTCACCGTACAAGGGGGCTCCATCGGCTTTGGAGCCCACGCCAAACGATTGCGCCTTGCCCAGCTGGCGCTTCAGGAGCGCTGTCCTCTGATCCTTTTGCTGGAGGGCGCCGGGGAGCGGGCCAGCAATGGATTGCAGCGCCATCCCTATGGGGCCAACGATCTGCAGCTGCTGGCCCAGCTTAAGGGCAAGGTGCCCACGGTGGCTGTGGTGATGGGCCCCTCGGCGGGTCATGGTGCGCTGTCGGGCGTGCTGCTGGACTTCATCATCATGGTGGAGGGCAGCGCCCTGTTTGCCGCCGGCCCCCCTTTGGTGGCACAGGCACTGGGCGAGCACGTCACCCCGGAGCAGTTGGGCGGGGCGGAGATCCATACAGTACACTCCGGCGTGGCCCATAACCGGGTGGTCAGTGAGGCAGATGCGTTTATTCAGGTACGTCAATATCTCTCCTACCTGCCAAGCAATGCGGATCAAGCCGCTCCCCACCTCGAGCAGGGACAGGATCTGGGACCGCGCAGTCTGGATCGGATCTTTGAGCTGGTGCCCCGTAACCCGATGCGGGGCTATGACATCAAGAGGGTGATCCGCGAGCTGGTGGATAACGGCGATTACCTTGAGCTGCAGCCGGATTATGGGGCAGCTATGGTGATCGCCCTGGCCCGGCTGGGCGGCCGGTCTGTAGTGCTGGTGGCTAACCAGCCTCAGGTGATGGCGGGAACCATTAACCGGGCTGCAGCGGAGAAGGCGGCCTATTTCCTCGAATGGGCCGGCGAACTGCGCCTTCCTGTGCTGTTCCTGGCCGATAACCCCGGGGTTTTACCCGGCAGTGCCTCGGAGCGGGCCGGGACGCTGGCGGCGGCGGGTCGTATGTTCCTGGCCCAATCCCGCCTACGAGGCCCCAAGCTACACGTCACCCTGCGCAAAGCCTATGGTTTTGGCAGCTCGGTGATGGGCATGAATCCCTGTGATCGGCAGACCCTGACCCTGGCGTTCCCGGGACTGAGCCTGGGGGGACTGCCCAGTAAAGGGGGGAGCCAAGCGGCGGGCATGAGTGACGAGGAGGCTCAACGCATGGCCCAGGCGGAAGCCAATGCGGCCTGGGGAGCGGCGGATACCCTGGCCTATGACGAGGTGATCGATCCGCGTCAGCTGCGTAATGCCTTTCTGGATGCTTTGGCAATGAGCCAGGGAGGTGAACCTGTGAGATCGGAGAGAGGCCAGCCATGATCTTTTTCGGCAATCAGGCTACACTGCGCGGATCCCAGTTGTATTAAGAGAATTTGCTATGGCGATCCAATGGTTTCCCGGCCATATGAACAAAGCGCGGCGTGAGATCAAGGAGGTGATGCCGCAGATGGATGTGATCATCGAGGTGCTCGATGCGCGCATTCCCTACAGCAGTGAGAACCCCATGGTGGCACAGCTGCGCCGGGACAAGCCGGTGATCAAGATCCTGAACAAGGCGGATCTGGCGGATCCCACCATGACTGAGCAGTGGATGGCCTATCTGGAGCAGGAGCAGGGTGTGAAAACTCTGGCGCTGGATACGGACAAAGCCAGCCAGGTGCATAAGATCACCGAGCTGTGTCATAAGCTGGTGCCGAATAAGGTGGGTCAGGATAAGCAGATCAAGGCGATGATCATGGGCATTCCCAATGTGGGCAAATCGACCCTGATCAATACCCTGGCCAAACGTGTCGTGGCCAAGACAGGTAACGAGCCGGCGGTCACCAAGGCCCAGCAGCGGATCAAGCTGGAGCAGGGGATCATGCTGTACGATACCCCGGGGATGCTCTGGCCCAAGCTGGAAAACGAGCACTTTGGCTATCGCCTGGCGGCCATTGCCGCGATCCGCGACACCGTGGTGGATTATGAAGATCTGGGCAGCTACGTTTCCGAATACCTGATGCGGATCTATCCTGAGCGCTTGATCGAGCGCTACAAGCTGGATCACCTGCCGGAGCAGGATTGGGAGTTTATGGAGATGGCGGGGCGCAAGCGCGGCTGTATGCGCGCGGGCAATCGGGTTGATTTTGCCAAGTTTGGTGCCCTGCTGATCAATGAGCTGCGCAGCGGTACTCTGGGGGGGATCACCCTGGAGACACCAGCCATGGCCGAGGTCGAGAAGGCCGAGCTGGAAGAGGCTCGGCGCAAGGCCGAGGAACTGAAAAAAGCCCAAGAGGAAGAGAAGCAGCGGCGCAAGCGCAGTCGTTGAAGGGCTTTCTTGCAAAGGAACCGGGGCTTGCCCCGGTTTTTTTACGAGAAAAAATGAACTCGTCTCGCTCAGGCTTGTGTGATGTGCCTGAGATCCAAGCAAGTGAATAACCCTTCACCCAGTTGAGGGAAGGGGGCATGCTGCTTGAGCAGACCAAACTCGACAAAACCACAGCGTTTTAATACCTCTATGCTGGCGTAATGCTTGTGATAGGGATGGGTCCGGATCTCGCGAAAACCGCGATGATTGAGCCAATTGACCCCGAGCGCACAGGCCTGTGTGGCTATCCCTCGGCCATGGAAGTCGGGTGATAGGCCAAAGTGGATCTCGGCGTAGTCTGCGCGAAAGAGAAACACCAGCAGGCCAATTGCCTCGTCCGACTCCGGCGTGGCAATGGCATAGATCAACGACGTGGGCTGTTGCTGTGTGTAGTTGTCGATGCATCTGGCGATCAGGGCGTCCGTCTGCTTGACGTCGCTATGTACTTCACTGGAGACATATCGAGCGGCGTCGGGGCGACTCTTATACGTCTCGAACAAACTGAAACGGTCGGACTCAACCAGCTTTCAAAGCCTGAACGCCTTCATCTCAATTGGCATGTCGCGCTTTGCTGTCGTCATACTCATGCTGTCAGTAGAACGGCAGGTGGCAGCTGGGTTGATCGTTCTTGGCCAGATAATCCTGATGGTAGGTTTCGGCGCGCCAGAAGGTGGTTGCCTCGGTGATCTCAGTGACGATGGTCTTGTCTTTCCAATAGCCCTTTGCCTGTTGCGCAGCCTTGGAGTGCTCGGCGATCTCGGCCTGTTGTGGATTGTGGTAGAAGATCACGCTGCGGTACTGGCTGCCGTGGTCGACGCCTTGTTGGTTGGGAGTGGTGGGGTTGTGGTGCTGCCAAAACAGATCGAGGATCGCTTCATAGCTGGTTTGTTCGGGATCAAACTCGATCTGGACCACTTCGGCATGGCCGGTGTTGCCCTGTTTGACTTGAGGATAAGTGGGGTTATCCAGGTGGCCACCCATGTAGCCGCAGGCGGTTGCGGTGACGCCGGGCAAGGCCTTGATAAAGTGTTCGACGCCCCAGAAGCATCCGGCGCCGAGGGTAGCTGTAGCCATTATTATCTCCTTATTTTTGTATCGGTGCCGGTTAAGGCTAGCACTTGGTGTGGACGTTTGGATGTCCAGACGCCCAGAGCTTACGATAAAGGGATCCTTGGAGCAAGCGTCGATTTGGCCACATTGCATCCATAGGTAACAAAATGGTTACAATGGCGTGGAGTCGTGTCTGGCGTGCTTGACCAAGGAGTGATGCGTGTTTATCCAGGATCTGCTGTCCCATACATTGGTGCACGCCCAAAGCGGCTGTGCGCCTTGCCACAAGACCTTGCCTGATGGTACCCAGGTATTTCTGGATCAGGTGGGGATCCTTCGTGTTGAACCCCCCGAGCCTGGTGGTATTGATCTGGTGCTTTCCGCCGGGATCCACGGTAATGAGACCGCGCCTTTGGAGCTGCTCAATCAGCTGGTGAGTGAGCTGTTGGAGGGCCGCTGGCCGTGCCGCAATCGGCTGCTGGTATTACTGGGCAACCCCTTGGCGATGCGACAGGGAGTCCGTGAAGTGACCCACAATATGAACCGCATGTTCAGCGGGGCTCACCGGCACTATGAAGGTCCCGAAGCCACCCGAGCCCAGACTTTGGAGCAGGCGGTCACGGCCTTTTTTTGCCGAGAGGGGGTGCAGCGCTGTCACTATGATCTGCATACGGCGATCCGCGACTCGCGGCGAGAGCGTTTTGCCATCTACCCCTTTCGTCATGGCAGACCCTGGCGGCGTCAGCAACTGGCGTTTCTTGATGCTGCCGGGATTGACGCCGTGCTGCTATCCCATACTCCGACCAGCACGTTCAGCTACTTCAGCTCCAACCGCTTTGCTGCCGATGCCTTTACGCTGGAGCTGGGACAGGTGCGCCCCTTTGGCGACAATGATCTCAGCCGTCTGTCGGCACTTCGCAGCCAGTTACTGGGCCTGATCCAGAACCTGCCCCTGGATCTGCCTGCTAACCCAAAGATCACTGTGTTTGATGTGGCTCAGGTGATCGACAAGCACACGGAGCATTTTGCCCTGAACTTTGCCGATGATCTGGCCAACTTTACTCCCTTCCCTCAAGGGGCCTTGCTGGCCACGGAT
The DNA here is from genome assembly GCF_057219095.1 of Ferrimonas sp. YIN67. Taxonomy (NCBI): domain Bacteria; kingdom Pseudomonadati; phylum Pseudomonadota; class Gammaproteobacteria; order Alteromonadales; family Ferrimonadaceae; genus Ferrimonas; species Ferrimonas sp. YIN67. Next base: position 21,426 of record NZ_JBXVVJ010000010.1, on the reverse strand, counting down.
GGAGCGATTGAGTATAGCGTCCAGGCCAGGGAGGAGGCGATCGTCTTTCCCAATGCTCAAGTGGCTAACGGGCAACGGGCCTGCTTGACCGTGGTGCCGGTGGGCGACGATCAACCCTTCGAGTAGCCTGGATGCTGGCTAAGCACCAGGTTGTAAATGCCTTTGTACAGTCCACGTTCATCGATAGGGGGTGGGGAACCGGCCTTTTGTTGTGACGCCGTTTACGCAGAGGTAGCTTGTTGCCAATACTAGATAACAGCAATCAGGGCGTTTGAGCCACTCGAATGCCACGACAGGGGGCGTAGCGATGACAGATCAGTCCACGGAAGTTGAAGAGAGTCACCAGGCCCGGCTGCTGGATCCCAAGGACAGGGTGATCCCCACAGTCAAGATCCTCGATGCCGAAGGGGCGCTGTATCCTGGCGCGGTTCCTCCAGAGATTGATAAAGAGCTCGCTTTGCAGATCCATCACAGTGCCGTCTTTACCCGGGTGCTGGATGAACGCATGTTATCGGCTCAGCGCCAGGGGCGGATCAGTTTCTATATGACCTGTACCGGGGAGGAAGCGGCGGTCCTGGGCGCGGCGGCGGCGCTGGCACCCCAGGATATGATCCTGGCTCAGTACCGGGAGCAGGCGGCCCTGAGGTTTCGTGGCTTCACCACCGAACAGTTTATGAACCAGATGTTTTCCAATGATAAGGATCTGGGGAAAGGCCGGCAGATGCCGATCCACTACGGCAGTCGGGCATTGAATTACATGACCATCTCCTCTCCCCTGGGGACACAGATCCCTCAGGCGGCAGGTTATGCCTATGGCCAGAAACTGCAGGGGGAGAATGCCTGCACCCTCTGTTTCTTTGGCGAGGGCGCGGCATCGGAGGGCGATTTTCATGCGGGGCTGAATATGGCGGCGGTGCATCAGGCTCCGGTGATCTTTTTTTGTCGCAACAATGGCTATGCGATCTCCACCCCGGCCAATGAACAGTATGCCGGGGATGGGATCGCCGCTCGTGGGGCCGGTTATGGGATCAAGACCATACGGGTGGATGGTAACGATATGCTGGCGGTGCTGGCGGCCACCCAACTGGCTCGGCGCGAAGCTTTGGCCAAACAGTGTCCTGTGCTGATCGAGGCGATGAGTTATCGCTTGGGGGCCCATTCCAGTTCGGATGATCCCAGTGGCTACCGCAGCAGGGAGGAGGAAGCCAAATGGCGGGCCTATGATCCTGTGAGACGTTTCAAACTGTGGCTGGTCGCTCAGGGGTGGTGGGACGAGGATCAGGAAGAGGCCCTTTACAGCAGGTTTAGGAGTGAGGTCCTGGCGGCAGTCAAGGAGGCGGAAAAACGGCCTATGCCTCCGTTGGAGACTCTGGTAACGGATGTCTACGATAGGGTGCCCGCCCATCTTGAGGCTCAGCTCGAACAGGTCAAGGAGCAGGTACGCCTTTACCCCGAGCAGTATCCGTTGACCCGGGACAGGGAGAGTTGAACATGCCACAGATGAATTTGTTGCAGGCGATCAATGATGCACTGGATCTGGCCATGGGCAATGATCCACGGGTGCTGGTCTTTGGCGAGGATGTGGGCCATTTTGGTGGAGTGTTTCGTGCGACGGCCCAGTTGCAGGATAAATACGGCAGGGAGCGCTGCTTCAACACGCCCTTGACGGAGCAGGGGATCATAGGTTTTGCCAATGGCCTGGCGGCTCAGGGAATGCGGCCTGTTGCGGAGATCCAGTTCGCTGATTACATCTTTCCCGCGTTTGATCAGATCGTCAACGAGTCTGCCAAGTTTCGCTATCGCAGTGGCAATGAGTTTAATGTGGGGGGACTGACGATCCGTACGCCCTATGGCGGCGGGATCGCCGGTGGTCACTATCATTCCCAGTCGCCGGAAGCCTACTTTACCCATACGGCGGGACTCAAAGTGGTGGTGCCCCGGGATCCTTATCAAGCCAAAGGCCTGCTGTTAGCAGCGATCCGGGACGATAACCCCGTGGTGTTCTTTGAGCCCAAGCGTCTCTATCGGGCCAGCGTCGGTGAGGTGCCCAAGGAGGATTATGAGCTTCCCCTCTCTGAGGCAGAGGTGATGCAAACCGGCAGTGACATCAGTTTGCTGGGGTGGGGGGCGCAACTGGAACTGATTGACAAGGCTGCCCAGCGAGCTGCCCAGGAGGGGATCAGTTGTGAGGTGATCGATCTGCGCACGTTGCTGCCCTGGGATCAGCAGACGGTGATCCAGTCCGTAAAGAAAACCGGTCGTTTGCTGATCAGTCATGAAGCCCCCCTGACCGGTGGGTTTGCCGGGGAGATCGCTGCCACCATACAGGAGCACTGCTTTTTGCACCTGGAGTCTCCCATTGCTCGGATCTGTGGTCTGGATACTCCTTATCCCCTGGCTTTGGAGCAGGAGTATATGGCCAACGAACATAAGATCTACGAGGCCATAAAGGCCTGCGTCAATTTCTAAGGGGGATTGATGATCAAGGAATTTATCCTGCCAGACATTGGCGAAGGCGTGGTGGAGTGTGAACTGATCAACTGGTTGGTTGATGAAGGGGACAGGGTCACAGAAGACCAGCCCGTCGTCGAAGTGATGACCGATAAGGCGATGGTGGAGATCCCGGCGCCATACAGCGGGGTGATCACCAAGCTGCACTGCCGCCAAGGGGAGATCGCCAAGGTGCATGCTCCCCTTTTTGAAATAGAGGTAATGGAGGAGGGAGAGGCGGAGGAGTTCGGCTTGAAGGTTTCACCGATCACCTGTGACGGTGAGTTGAAGGAGTTTCTTTTGCCGGATATTGGCGAGGGGATCGTTGAGTGTGAGGTGATCGACTGGCTGGTCGAGGAAGGGGATAGCGTCGTAGAAGATCAGCCGATCTGTGATGTCATGACCGATAAAGCCTCGGTCCAGATCCCGGCGAAAGAGACGGGAACCATCGCCAAGCTGTATTACCGTAAAGGGCAGTTAGCCCGAGTGCATGAGCCTCTGTTTGCCATGCGGGTTAGAGCCGAGTCCGGTGGCGTGACTCAGGCCGGGGCTCAACAAGCTGAGAAGGTCGGGGAGGCCAAACAACAGGGTAAAGCCCTGGCCAGTCCTGCGGTGCGACGGCTGGCTCGGGAACATCAGCTGGATCTGAGCCTGGTTCCCGGTACGGGTAAGCACGGCCGGATCTACAAGGAAGATATTCACCGCTATCTGGAGGCAGAGTCAAAGGTGGTGTCTGGCTCCGTGTCAGTGACTCCTCCATTGAGTGAGAACCGAGTCGAATTGATTCAAGGGGTGCGGGCTGCCATGGCTCGGCAGATCACCGCTTCGGTACAGACTATTCCTCACTTTACCTATTGCGATGAACTGGATCTGACTGAACTAGTCGCTTTGCGGAGCAGGCTGAAGAGCCAGTATGCCGAGAGCGGCATAAGGCTGACCCTGATGCCTTTCTTTGTTAAGGCACTGTCGATGGCGATGGACGCCTTTCCCTTGTTGAACAGCCGAGTCAATGAGGACTGCACCGAGCTCACCTACTTGTCTGATCACAACATAGGCTTGGCGGTGGATGGCAAGCTGGGGCTGATGGTACCCAACATTAAACGGGTGCAGGATCGCTCCATTTTAGAGCTTGCCAAAGAGATGGCTCGGCTGACGGATGCAGCGCGCAACGGCAAGGTGGCCCAGGCCGATCTCCTTAACGGGACCATCTCCATCTCCAATATCGGTGCTCTGGGGGGGACGGTGGCGACGCCGATCATCAACCAACCCGAGGTGGCGATTGTTGCTCTGGGCAAACTCCAGGAGTTGCCCCGTTTCAATGATCTGGGCAGTGTTGAAAAAAGGGCAGTCATGCAGATCAGTTGGAGTGGGGATCACCGAGTGATTGATGGGGCCACCATGGCGCGGTTTTGCAACCAGTGGAAAGGGTATCTCGAGAGCCCGGAACGAATGCTGCTCCTCTTAAGATAGTTTGGGCACGGTGTCGCTATTCGCTGAGGAGAGGCCTTGTATCTCACTTGTACAGGCGTTAGGTTCAGGACTGGCCATATCAAAGGAGATCACAGGCATGGTGGTCATGTTGATAGCGACGGTATTGAATGTGCTGGGCTCGGTGATGTTGCTGGCTCAGCCTGCCCAGGGCTGGGCCTGGGTATTGGCTGCTGGCTTATTGCTGAGCCTGGATCCCTGGATAAAGCAGTTGCTGGGACGGGGTTGGGTGGGGGGGCTTCATGCTCTCGCACGTTTTGCCGGGCAAGAGCTGAAGCGTCGCTCTTAAGCTTTACTCATAGGGCGCTTTAGGATCCTGGATCTGGCCTAATCCCAAGATCTTATGTTGCCAACCTGAGTCAGATCTTGCCTATACTCAAAGCAACTTTTGGGATCTTGAGGCGAAGATCTGCCGTGTGCATGAGACGTTGGTACCAACCAACTGGTATCAGCCCGGCCTGCATATTTAATGTTTGGGGATACGTTTTTCTCTCCTGTTGTACGTCCATATGGAAGGCATCACTGATATCGCTGTTGTTGCTTTTTGGGGTACAGGCTCACGCGGTTGAGCCTGGGACACCGGACTGGCTGCAACCGACCGTCGCCCATCGACTGCCGTCATGGCAGGCACTGCTGGTGGATCTAGGGCTGCTGGAACCGGCGCACCTCAACGGCTCTGCCACACAGCAAAATATCGACATTACCGAGGCAACCCGTCAGCTCCTGCGATTGCGTGCCACATTGCGAGGCGAGTCCGCAGCGGATCTATCCATGGTGCTGCATAGGGAGATGAAGGCCGAGGCGATGATCCGGCTTATCGAGGAGCTGACACCCAACTACGCGGCTTTTGAGCGTTTGCGACAGGCGTTGCATGATGAGCAGGCTCGGTATGCGATCCCGCTTCCAGATCTGGATCCCTTGATAGGTTTGTCTTTGGGACAAAAGCACCAAAATGTTGCACAACTACGCCAGGTCTTGGCGCAAAGGACGGGGCACTCCTTACCGCCAGCACTGCTTCGAAGGTCAATATGGGATCCGCCCTTTATTGCCTTGTTGGAGAGCTATCAGAAGCAGCATGGATTGACGATCAGTGGCAAGTTGGATCCCATGACGCGTCAAGCTCTTGAACAGAGCAATGCGGCTCGTGTTGCCATGATCCAGTTTTCACTCAGACAGTGGTATCAACTTCCTGAGCAGCTCCCCAGCCACACGATACTGGTCAATATCCCTCACTACCAGATGTTGGTTATGGAGCAGGGGAGAGTGAAGTTGGTGTTGCCTGTCGTAGTTGGCAAAGCCAGCTCACCCACACCAAGAATGAATACAAGCTTTCGCAGCCTTACCCTGGATCCAACCTGGACCCCGCCGACAAGCATTGTCAGATCAGAGTTATTGCCTCGACTTCAAAGTCAGCCCAAAAGTCTGCAGGCTGAAGGTTTTGAGTGGGTAGGGGGAGCGGACTCGCCCCCCCTGAGCTGGTCTGAGTTTGACAGCCGATCATTGGAGTGGGTGCTGGGGAACTACCAACTTAGGCAAGGCCCGAATTTGGCTAACCCACTGGGCCGAGTTCGCTTAAACTTAGTAAAAAGCCAATCTATTTTTCTCCATGATACCAATAACAAAGCTGTTTTTAGATATGAAAATCGGGCTTTAAGCCATGGTTGTGTTCGGGTTGGAGAAATTGAAAAGTTAATTGAATATATCGGAGCGATTGAGAGCAAATATAACAAATTGCAACCAGTTGGGTTAACTCGGCGAAGAAGCACATTTCATCAAGTTTTAAGTGATAAGATCTCGGTTTTTATGGTTTACATGCCAGCGTGGGCAGCCTCAGATGGTCAGATTTTTCTGATGAAAGATATCTACGGTTGGGTCGGCGCTGACGTTGGCTAACTTTTGTTCACACACGAAGGTTTGGTTATTAAGATCTTGTTATTAAAGAATATGCTTCCAATCGCTCCCCTGGTTCGGTGCTAGGCCAGATCAGTTTTTTCATTCTAATCAAGGACGGTGGGATGTGAACCTCAGTGAAGTAAGATTTTAACATTATCCGTTTTTTGCGGTAATTTTAATTAACTGCTTATATATCTGGCCATGACGAGGTTTTGGCTTGCAGGTGTTTATTTTTCCTTTTTTTTTGATCCAAGTTGTATGGTCTTAAGTTCAGTGACTATAGTTAGTTTGCTCTGGGTCGACAGGACGTCTCTCCACCCTCCACACGGATGTTTAACCCGTTGCTCAAGTCAAAATATTTTGGTTGGAGGTTACGATGATTAAGCAATATCTAGTGGATTTTTGGAAAGATGAGTCTGGCTTGACGGCTGTCGAGTATGCCATCGCCGGTGGTTTGGTGGTAGGCGGCATGATCGCAGCGTTTGTTACCTTGGGTGACAACGCCACCGCCAAAATCGAATGTCTTGGCAGTGCCGTGAATGGTGCCTCTACCGATTGCAGCTAAAGTGCCAGCCAGGTTACCAAAAGGCCTCGGAGTACAGCCTGCCGGTCTCGGCCGGCAGGCTATCTCCAACCCAGGTTGACGAGCCGTGCATTACGTCAACGTTAGGGATTCTTTCACTGAACGGCACGGAACACCATGGACACAATGAGCCTGATCCAGACCCTGTTGACTTGGACGATCCCGCTAGGGTTCAGCCTTGCGGTTTTCAGTGATCTGCGCACTCAAAAAATCCCCAATACACTGTTTCTGTGGTTATTACTGCTAGGTCTGTTGCTCAACGGGATCGCTGCAGGCTGGCAGGGATTGGGTTTTGCCCTGTTGGGCAGTGCATCGGCTTTGGTGATGTTGCCGCTTCATATCAAGCGTTTTATTGGTGCCGGTGATGTCAAGCTGATGCTGGGGATGGGGGCTGTGATGGGGCCCATAGTAACGCTCTGGGTGATTGCTCTGGGTGTTACCGTCGGTGCGCTTCTGTCGCCCCTCCTCGCCGTTTTTGACGTGGGTTGGAGCGGTGTAGCAAGAACCCTGAAGCGCTATTACCAGTGTGCGGTAACACGGACCTATTTTCGTCCGGAGTCAAATGAGGCTGCCGGAGTTCGAGTGCCCTATGCACCCTCATTGGCGGTGGGGTGGGTTTTGACACTGGTTTTGCCTCTACCAGGAATGTAACAGGGTGGGTGATATGTTTTTTAAAGATATGGTCTCCCAAAGCACGGGATCTCATTGCGACACGCCGCCTTTGGCGGTAAGCCCAACCCGGCTGGATGGCACAGGGCTGGACCCTAACCTTTTGCTCGGTTTGGCGTTGAAACACCTGTATGACGGTGATGCACTGACCTTAATGCAACTGAGTCAGCGGTTAGCGTTGCGAGGGACTGTCACCCAGCAACTTTTGAGCGAGGCCAAGGAAACCGGCTTGGTTGAAAATCGGCAGGTAAGTGGCACTGGCCAGCAACGATTTGCCTTGAGTGGTGTCGGGCGGCGGCAGGCACAAGCTTTGTTTGCCACCAGCGGATACCTGGGGCCAGCTCCGGTTCCTTTGGAGCAATACGCTCAGATCTGTCGACAGCAATCGAGCCGTCATCGCGAAGTGACGAAAATCGATTTCAATCGGGCGATGGAAGATATCGTTGTACCGGCTGGCCTGCTTGAACAGTTGGGTCCGGCACTGAACTCCCGCCGCCCTCTGCTGATATATGGCCACCCCGGGACAGGAAAAAGTTATCTGTGTCGTCAGATCAACCGCATGTTTGAAGACGATGTCTTGATCCCCCACGCCATTGCTGTGGGTAGCCATATTATTCAGATCTACGATCCCCACTTTCACCAGCGCAGGGACCTGTCTGACAGAGACAACTCTGAATTGGTCGCTGACCAACAGGATGCTCGCTGGTATCGCTGCCGTCGTCCTCTACTGATGGTCGGAGGCGAACTGACACTGGAAATGCTCGATGTCAGTTATGACAGCAACAGCCGAACATTTCGTGCGCCGATTGGACTGTTGGCCAATAACGGCATTCTTCTGATTGATGATTTAGGCCGTCAAACCGTCTCGCCGAAGGCAATATTCAACCGTTGGATCTTGCCATTAGAAGAAGGGCGCGATTTTCTGTCCCTGCCCAGTGGTGAGCATTTTGAAGTGCCTTTTGAACAGTTGCTGTTGTTCTCCACCAATCTGCAGCCAACGGAACTGGTGGATGAGGCGTTCCTGCGCCGCCTGGGATACAAGGTGCATTTCGGCCCATTGGACAGGGATACCTATCTTCAGATCTGGTCTCAAAACTGTGCAACTTTCGGTTTGAGTGAGGAGGCCGGGCTGTGTGACTGGATGCTTGAGCACTTATATCGTAATTCGGACACCCCTCTGCTGCCCTGTCATCCCAGGGATCTGCTCTCTATCGTTTCAGATCAAATCAAGTTCCATGCTGTCGAGGAACAGATCACCAAAGAGCTGCTGCAGCGGGCGTGGGATCTCTATTTTGTTCGGGGCCAGTAAACGACTGACCAAGGTTAATAAAAAGCCGGCGCCAAGGGCGTACTGCAAGGAGTGATAACGATGCGATCTATGATTTTTATCCTTATCTCCATCGGTTTCGGGATCGGGGCCGTGTTGCTGGCTCAGCGTTGGCTTGAGCAGGGCCAACCGGCCGACGCGAACGGGGAACAAACCCCGGTGGTCACGATGGCGGTGGCGGTTCCTTCGGGAACCATACTGCAGGAGAAACATTTGGCACTGAAAAGTGTGGTGAACGAACTTGTTCCGCCGGAGGCGGAGGTCGAGATCGCACAGGTCGTGGGCAAGGTGACCAAATACCCCTTAATCGAAGGTGACCTGCTTAGCCGGAAAAAACTGGCTGACAAGGGTGAGGGCAGCGTTCTTGCGAGCCTGATTGGACCCCAGATGCGGGCCGTCACCATCCGCGTGAACGACGTTGTGGGCGTTGCGGGCTTCCTGTTGCCGGGAAATCGAGTGGATGTGCTGTTGACGGTTAAGAAGTCGCGCAATAACGACCGCTCTGGTTTGCAGGACACTACCGAGGCTGTACTGAGCAACCTGAAGGTCCTGGCGGTAGATCAGAGAGCCAATCAGGAAACAAACCAACCGGTAGTGGTTCGTGCCGTGACATTGGAGGTCACCCTGGAACAAGCCGAGATCCTGATGAGCGCGCGAAATCGAGGCACCATACAACTTGCCTTACGCAACCCGAATGATTCAGAGGAGATCGAGGTAGTGAGCTTGGATGAGACGGAGGTTGAGCCTGTACCTGCCGTTGTGGCTCCGACGATACAACCTGTGCTCAAGCCGCAGCGGGAGCGCAAGCGTTTCGAGGTGATCCGCGGAACAAAGCAGCAGGCGGTGACCATTGATGGGACTCAGTCAACCACATTGGCGCAAAAGGACGGATGATGATGAAGATACAACTACCTAATGTATATGCGCGTTTGCCGGTCTGGTTTACGGGTTTGGTACTGAGTTGTTTGCTGGCATTGCCGATATCAACGGTTGCAGGCGGACGCAGCGGTGTCATGCCCCACAGTTTCCCTGTGCCGATATACAAGTCCAAGACCATGTCGCTGGACAGTTCGGCAGCCCGAGTGTCCGTGGGAAAACCCGAGATCGCCGATATCCTCCTGATCAACCCGACTGAGTTGTATATTCTGGGGCGCCAGTTGGGCAGCACCAACATTATGGTCTGGGATGGTAATGATAATCTGGTGGACATTATCGATATTGAGATCACCCATGACCTCAATGGCTTGAAGGAAAAGCTGTATCGCTTCCTGCCGGATGAGCCCGTAGAGGTTCATTCATCCCAAGGTCAGTTGGTGATCGGAGGACAGATCTCAAACCTCGATAAGATGAATATGGCGCTGGATCTGGCCAAAGGGTATGCCATTGCCGCAGACAACTCTGATAACAAGAGCCAGGTACTTAACCTTATGTCTGTTGGGGGCGGTCACCAGGTGATGCTGGAAGTGACAGTCACCGAGGTGCAGCGTGAGTTGGCGCGCACTTTAGACTCTGATTTTAATATGCTGTTTGGCGATGGTCTGACGGACCCAACCGACGGTTTTATTGGTGGTCTGCTCGGTGGGGATGGGGTGATTGCTAATAAGGGAATATTGGGCAGCTATTTCAGCGACGACTTTATCTTTCAGTTTGCGATGGATGCAGCTAAACAACAGGGCTTAGCAAGAGTCCTTGCTGAGCCAAACCTTACGACACTCAGTGGTCAGATGGCGGAGTTCCTGTCTGGTGGTGAATTTCCTGTTCCAGTGCCGGATCGCGATGGAACAACCATTAAATATAAAGAATTTGGTGTGGGCATTAAATTTGTACCAACGGTGCTCAGCAGCGGTCGTATTAATTTAAATCTCAATGTGCTGGTGAGTGAGCTGAGCAATACTAACGCCATTGGGATTACACCTTTTGGCTCGACCACCTCGTTGGTAACGCCATCCATTACTAAGCGCAGTGCTCAGTCAACGATTGAGTTGGGCGACGGTCAGACCATTGCCATTGCCGGCTTGCTAAGCAATACGGTGAGGGAAAGTATGGATGAACTGCCAGGGCTGGGTGAAATCCCCATTTTAGGGCAATTGTTCAGCAGCCAGGAATACAGAAATGGTGAAACGGAGTTGGTGATCCTGGTAACCCCACGCCTGGTAAGGCCCATCAATAAAGATGAGCTTGTGCTTCCGACGGACGGTTTTGTCAATCCAACGGATCTGCAATTTTATCTGATGGGACGCATGTCTAAGCGCGATAGGGATAGGGATACCGATACCAGTCCCAATGCAGCCGTTAGTGACCCATCGCCCATAGTGACGGTTCCTGAGGGCGGCGGTACCCAAAATAAGTACGGCCACACACTGTAAGGGGAAGAGCATGAAAAAGTTAATGTTAAGCAGTATGGCTCTGGTGCTTCTGTGTGCCTGCGAAAGTAATAATGTCATGAAGCAGTTTGACATGGGAGGCGCGGTTGCTGGCGTTAAGGAACAGACGATTTTGGATCCGGATGCATCACGCCGAACAGAAGGAAAAATGGTTAATGTCGACGGTCAAGTCGGTGCCAAGGTGATGGAGAATTATCGAAAAGCTACCTACGCGCCTCAGACTGGGCGGGGAAATATTAACAATTTCTCGGTTGGAGGCAGTAACTGACAGGGTAACTGCCGAAGGAGGAGTAACGTATGTGGTCGAAAGGCAAGTATTTAAGTGCAAAGCGCACCCAGCGTGGGGCCATCGTGTTGGTGATCACCATTGCTATGTTTTCCATCCTGGCGCTGGGGGCTTTAGCCTTGGATGGGGGCCACATGTTACTGAATAAAACCCGGTTGCAAAATGCCGTGGATGCGGCGGCCTTAAGTGGTGCTGTCAGCCTGGATCAGGGCGAGGCATTGGACACCGCGCGTGCTGATAGCATGGCCATTTTCAATGCGTCGCTCGGCCAGTCTGACTTTGGCGAGCTTAATGCCAGCATCGATGTCAGTGCGATGAACTTTGCGTCTGACTCGGTCGCGCCTCAGATCACCATAGAGTTCTCAGAAAGGCCCGACCCTTTCATTGCGACAAGTGACCCATCGGCCAAGTACATTCGAGTCACGGTGTTGGATGTGCCCTTGAATGCTTTTCTTTCGCAGATCATGGGGTTTGACAAGGTGATTGGTGCCTCTGCGGTTGCCGGTCCCAGTACGCCGACGCCGACCTGCTCGACAGATCTGTTACCTATGATGGTATGTGCGGCTGATCTGACGGATTCAGATTATGGCTACCCTAATAACCAGATGATGGCCATGAAGATATCTGCCGACCAATCATCGCCCATAGGGCCGGGTAACTTTCAACTGATCCGCCTAGGGGATAGCTCGGGAGCCGCCGATATTCGCGCGGCGATGGCCGGGGAGTCCACATCCGATGGCTATTGCTTCAGCCATGACTCGAGCAGTCCTGATTCGATGGTGGAAACCGAGCCAGGCAATACCGTTGGGCCGGTGGCCCAGGGCCTCAATACCCGCATGGGCCGATGGAATGGGCCGGTAAACCAGGTTGATCACCCAAAAGATGAGGATACCTGTGTCGGAGAGCCCCTGGACGTTGATGAGAACGGCAATGTAACAGCTGCGGATGGCAGTGCTGTTGGAACCGTGCCGGGGGAAGCTGATACGGATGACTATTACTCCTCTCCCGATGGTTACTATGAAGGCTACTACCATCATGGTCATTATTCGTCGGGCACTGGTTGTTCGAGTAATGAGTTCAGTGACAATGCCACGGACACTCTGGCTAACAGTCGAGCGAATCGGCGTGAATTTTCCATTGTGGTGGCGGATTGTGGTACCGGCAACAATAACGGGCAAAACTCAATGCCCTTCGTTGGGCTTGCCTGCTTCTATCTGATGCAGGAAGTGATCCAGAAAGGCAACGATGCCTACGTTGTCGGGGAGTTCCTTGAAGGGTGCAGTAACGATGCAGGCGGGATCTCTGAAACTCCTGATACAGATATCAATGGACCCTATCGTATTGTGCTGTACCACGATCCGGCGAGTGAGGACTCATGATGAAGACTCTACACAATGGGATCAGAAGACAACGTGGGGTGGCCGCTATCGAGGCAACACTGGTTTTGCCTATCCTGTTTCTGGTGTTTTACGCCGTAGCTGAATTTGGTCGTGTGCTTTATCAGTACAACCAGATCAACAGTCTGGCGCGTAACGCTGGAAGATATCTGATCAGTTATACCTCAACCAACTCCACCGGAAATCTCGACGTGTCACAGGCGACACTGGATGCGACACGCAACTTGGCAGTTACGGGACAATTAAGTGGTGGAACTCCTTCTTTACCAGGCTTAACCACCCAGGATGTCAACATCATCTTCGTGAGCCGTGATGAGGCAGTGGTCTCCGTGACCTATGATTGGACTCCACTGTTTGGTGAGAGTATTCCGGGGTTTGTGGGGGATGCTGTTGATCTGAGCTGGGACATTACCGCAACGGTAACCATGAGGCCACTATGAAAAGAACAGCACAAAAAGGGGTGTATGTGGTTGAGTTTGCCATTGTCGCTTCCGTGGTTTTTGTCATGTTGTTTGCCTGTCTTGAGGCTGCTCGTTTGATGTATAGCTTTAACGTGATCACCGAAGCATCACGCCGAGCAGCGAGGCTGGCTACAGTATGTTCCCCGGATCTGACTTCGACGCCCATTGCTTTTGCTGATATGGAAAATTTGGCGTTGTTCGATGGGGAGCAATTGGTAACAAATCTATCGACGTCGAATTTGATGATTGAATATTTAACGGAAGCGGGTACTGCCGCGGCAAGTATCGAGGAGATCCGCGCAGTGCGTGCAACCATTTCGGGTTATCAGCACCAATTTATTGTTCCAGGATTGTTTATTGAAATTAATTCACCGGCATTCAGTACGGTGTTGCCATCAGAAAGCTTGGGACAAACTCCGTTTCCTGATGCAAATACGGGCCAGACGGTCAATGGCGTCACTTTTTGCAGCTAGCCGAGGAGGCGAAACATGAATGCACCCAATTCATCGTTCAACCGTGAAGAGCCGTTTCCCGCAGAAATTGGCAATGTGGAGAAACTCGAGCGGTTGCAACGCAAGAAGGGCCTTCCTGTTCTTTTGCCAACCTTACTGATCTCCCACAGCGAAGAGGGGGCGGCCACTGTAGCTGAGCAGTTGTTGCAATATCCAAACCTGCAGCTGACACAGAGTATCGATGCGGTAGGGCAATCGGCACCGGAAGGGAAGTATCGTTTACTGGTTTTGCATCTACCCAATGGGATTGAATCAGGCCAAAGCCTGTTGTCCAAGTATGCCGGAACCGCTGAGTTTTGCTTGGTTATGGGGAATAACCCAACGCCGGAGCTATTGCGTGATGCCATGAAGGTGGGAGCTCAGGACTTTATTAAGGTGGATGCGCCACCGGAGGAGCTTGAGAAGGCCCTCTTTGAGATTGCCCAGGTGGTTGCGGATTCGGTGACCTTGGCCCCATCCATCGTTGTATTAAATAGTAAAGGGGGATGTGGCACCAGTTTCTTAAGCAGTGCGATTGCTGACCAACTGGCATGTCGAGATCCGAACATGCCGGTAGCCCTGTTGGATGGTGATCAGGTTCAGGCAGGTCAATCTCATCTACTGAATGTTGATCCCGAATACTTTTTTCATCATGCATTGGAGCAGGCTGAATCACTTGACGATTCTGCGTTGTCGGGAATGATGAGTCAAATGGGCAATTTGCACTTGATGCCTTCGGCTCCCTTTAGTCAGCAGGAGCTTGGTAACACCAACTATCTTCAACTACCCCAGTTGATGTTCAAGCTGCGCAGTCATTACAAGGCCGTGGTGACGGATCTCTCCCGAGGGCCGGAAACTTGGGCAAATGCTCTTTTGGTCGATGCATCCGCGATCCTCCTGGTGATCCAAGACAGTCTTGCCTCGTTACGAAGTGCGACAGCGACGGTGCGACATCTGGTGTTTGACCTTGGTATTAGTAAAGACAGAATCCATCTGGTCTTTAACCGTTACAACAGAAGCAAAGGGGTGATCTCCCTCTCCACTGCGAAAGAGACGTCCGGCCTGGAATCGACGTTTACTGTTCGCAACGATTTTAGGAGAGTCAATACATGTCTTGATGAAGGAAAACGCCTTTCTTTGTTTGCGGCAAACGAGCCCGTAACCAGAGATGTCGTGCACATTTGTGAGGCATTGATCCCGACTCAAGGCAAGACAAAGCGGACTGGCTTTTGGGGCGCATTTTTGCGTTCAAACTAGTGAGGAATCACGATTATGGGAATCGTACAAAATACAAAAGACGCGTTGCAACAACAGCTGCTGAATCCGCAGGAAGCGGAAATTAAGCATGAGTTGTACCATCGACTGCTTGATATGTTGGATGTTTCCAAACTGGAGGTTATCCCAGAGCAAGAAGCGAGGCAGCAGATCGGGCGGCTTTGTAATCAGATTCTCAGTGAAACCCCAAAGCCAATCAGCCTCTCCTCTCGTGAAAGGATCATTAAACAGATCAATGACGAAGTTCTAGGATTAGGGCCCCTGGAGCCGCTATTAGCCGATCCGAGCATCTCAGATATTCTGATCAACAATGCTCAAACCGTGTTTGTCGAGCGTTTTGGTAAGCTCGAGTCCGTACCTGTGGCGTTTTATGATGAGCGTCACTTGATGAATATCATCGATAAAATCGTATCGAGTGTCGGTCGCCGGGTCGATGAGTCTAGCCCTATGGTGGATGCTCGGCTCGCAGATGGCTCTCGAGTGAATGCCATCATTCCGCCTCTGGCACTGGATGGCCCCAGTATGTCTATACGTCGCTTTACGGTCGATAAATTAACTGCCGAGCAGTTGATCGATTATGACGCGATGACCCAAGACATGTATGAAGTACTCAAAGCTATTGTCCAAGGCAAATTGAATGTTCTTATTTCTGGCGGAACCGGGACGGGTAAAACGACCATGCTTAACTGTCTGTCCGGCTATATCCCGTCGGATGAACGTATCATCACCATTGAAGACTCAGCCGAACTCCAGATGCAGCAGCCCCATGTAGTGCGTTTAGAGTCTCGGCCAGCCAACCTTGAAGGGCGGGGTGAGGTGACACAGCGTGACTTGGTGCGAAATAGTTTGCGGATGCGTCCTGACCGCATTGTGATCGGTGAGGTCCGGGGGGCTGAAGCACTGGATATGCTGACGGCGATGAATACCGGACACGAAGGTTCGCTGACTACCCTTCATGCGAATTCAACCCGGGATGCCCTGAGCCGGCTTGAAAACATGGTCTGTATGGCTGGTTTTGATATGCCGGTTAAAAACATCCGTACCCAGATCGCGTCGGCGATTAATGTGGTCGTGCAGCTGGAGCGCCAGGAAGATGGTCGCCGTAGGGTTGTCAACATCTCGGAGATCACAGGTATGGAAGGGGAGGTGATCACCATGTCCGAGCTTTTTGTCTTCCGGCGCAAAGGGCGAAAAGAGGATGGTTCGATCATTGGCGAGTTCGAAGCCACTGGAGTCATTCCTCAGTTCTTCGATGAATTGGTGAGCAAAGGGATCCCCCTCTCTCATGATTTGTTTGGATCGGGGCGGAATTTTGAGATCATTTAGGAGCACGCTATGAACGTAGAACTGACTTTCTTAGTTTGTGTATTTCTGGCGGTTCTTTTGTTGTCCCAGGCTTTGTTTATACCCGTCTACCGGCCCAAGCGGGGCGATACCCGTATTGTACGCGAGCGCTTAAATCGCTTGGCGAAAGAGTCCGGAGCAGAGGGAGAGGTCGTTTCAATCGCCATGGAGAACCGCCTTAGGAGAGCATCATCCTGGGGCCGAATGCTTGAGCGTAATGCTTTTGTGGCGAATCTATCGTTTAAACTGCAGCAATCTGGCTCTAAGTTACTTGGATACCAGTTTGTGGTAATAGCTTTGGTAACATCATTAGCGGCGGTTTTTCTGGTATGGTTCTGGCGTAATGATTGGTTAGTGGCATTATTGGCAGGGGCTATTGTTCCAGTTTTGTTTAATGTTAAATTAAACAAAGACTTTAATAAGAGGATGGAAAAGTTAGAGGAACAATTTCCAGAAGCTCTTGACATTCTCAGGAGAGGGTTGCAGGCCGGATATTCATTCACCGATTCGGTTAAGTTAACCTATGAAGAGATGGATGGTCCTATTGCTCACGAATTTCGAATCATGTTTGCCGAGATTAATGTGAGTAAGGATGTTCGACGTGCCTTGTTGCACTTGATTGAACGGGTCCCTTCAGTATCGGCCATGGCATTTTCAACGGCGGTTCAAGTTCAGAAGGAAACCGGTGGAAATTTGGCGGAAAATATTGAAAACCTGACTAGGATCATACGTCAGAGGTTTCGTTTTCAACGTCAAGTTAAAACTTTTTCTGCTCAAGGACGCATGTCAGCCTGGGTCTTGGTTTGTGTTCCTCTCGCGCTATTTGGTTATCTCTACCTGTCTACGCCTTCCTATGCGAAAGAGTTGACTGAAACTGAGCCAGGTCTAAAACTCCTAGTGATAGCCGGAATTGGTATGCTGATTGGGATTTACTGGATCTCACGGCTAATAAAAATAGAGGTGTAATCATGGACTATCTCTTGGGGTTGGTTAATGAGCTCCTGGACAACCGTGAGCATTCTGCTTATTTGATTTATGCCATTGCAGGGATGGCCGGAGTTTTGTTTGCAGTAGCACTCAACCTATTATATTCGGGGTTGTACTCGCCGACCAAGTTAAGGCTAAAGGGTTTAAAAAAGGACTCCTCTACTGAAAATAATCATTTTGATGATGCGCTGGAGCATGATAGTAAATTAAAAAGTGGTGTTCTGAAGCACCTGACCTTTGATAGTAAAGGTTCTCGGCAGCGCTTGATTCATGCTGGTTTTCACTCAAATAAGGCGCTTGCAGCATATAATGGATTGAGACTGATATCTTTTTTGTTCATGTCCATTGTTTCTGTTCTGGTTCTTCAAATGATGGCCGAGGAGTCGACACTTTGGCAGGTCTATGTACTGATTGTGTTGCTCAGTTTGGGTTTATTACTCCCCAGTTTTATTCTTGATCGCTTGGCGAATCGGCGCATGAAGCGGATCCGTGCTGGCTTCCCTGATGCTCTAGATCTTCTAGTGGTCTGTTGTGAGTCTGGCCAGGGGTTGATGTCAGCGCTTCAGCGAGTCAGCCTAGAGTTAAGAGTTAGCCATAAGGAATTGGCTGAAGAGTTAATCTTGGTTTGTCAGAAGAATCGAGCAGGTATAGATCTCCCTGATGCATTGCGTGAGTTTTCCGAACGAACCGGTCTGGATGATATTCGTGGGTTGAATGGGGCGATATCACAGAGTCTTCGCTTGGGTACAGGCATCGCGGAGACGCTCAGAGTTTATGCCGATGAGTACCGTGATAAGCGGATGCAGGCGGCAGAAGAGATGGCGGCAAAGCTTGGTGTAAAAATCATATTCCCAATGTTGACCTGTATTTGGCCATCGTTTTTCATCGTTGCCGTTGGGCCAGCTATTATTAAGGTTATGGCAGTTTGGCACTTGATTTAATTAGGGATATATCATGAAGAACCTGCTTGATGGGACGATGAGAAAGTTCACCCTTATACTGTTAGCCCTTTGCTTATCCGCATGTCAGACGACCCTTCCAGAGACCGTTAAGGCGGATGAAGGGCAATTGTTAAGCCAAGCCAAGCGGGCGCACCATCAGGGTCAGTACTCGACGGCTCTGAAATACTATCTTGAGCTACTTGAGTTAGCCCCTGACAATCCTGATATCGTGTTTTGGATTGGGCAAGTTCAAGCGAAACTCAAGCATCACACTCAGGCGATATCGGCGTTCCAAGATGTATTGAAAGGCAAACCCGACGATGGGCCAGCGCTTGCCGCATTGGCCTTGGTGTATCTAGAGCAGGGCGATAATGGTCGGGCGAAAAGCTATCTGAGTAAGGCCATTGAACTCGATCAGGCTCGATTGCGCGCCGGGGACGTGGCATTAAAGGTCTTGGTTGGTGAACCGGATGAGCAACCAATGCAACGGTTGGATCTACAATCGCCTCTCGATGCCTACCTGGCATTGGGGATCTTGACGGATCTCGATGCGCATTATGAGCAGGCCCAAGAGCTTTACCGAGCGGTATTGGCGGTCGATCCGGGACAACCGAGGGCACTGACGAATCTTGGCTACTCCTATTATCTGTCCGGAGATTTGGTTCGTGCAGAAGTTTTGTTACGTCAGGCGGTGCAGCAGCAGCCTGACTTCGAGCGAGCCTGGCATAATCTTGGGCTCGTTTATGTGAGGTTAGGTCAGACAGAGCGAGCCTTTCAGGCCTTAAAACGGGTTATGAATGAAGCCGATGCATATAACGATATCGGCTACTTTGCTATGCTTGACGGCCAGTATGAGCTGGCAGAACGGATGTTCGTAAAAGCCATCGATGCAGCACCACTGTACTTTGCCAATGCACAAGATAATCTTCGAGCGGTTCAGGCTTTGATGGTCCGGAGGAATACGTTGGCGATTGGCATGGGACGGCATGATCTTAGGGAAGCAAAGCTCAAGGCGGAGTTGCAGTCTGAGGCTTTTAGGGTGGTTGACTCAAACGACTGATTTAAAAGACAAATGGTTTGGTTATTCCTTTGATGGTTAACCTGAGGGGGCAGTTGCCGTATAATGACCTTAGTTTGTTTATGAGGTTCGACCCTGAAATGATTGAAGCCCCTGTCGTTGACGATCAGCACTATCCCTTCCCGCCGAAGCCACAGCCCCTGAGTGATCAGGATAAGCAGGCAACAAAGGCCCGCATCAAGCAACTCCTGAAGGAGAAAGATGCGGTGCTTGTTGCCCACTACTACACCGATCCTGAGATCCAGGCCCTGGCCGAGGAAACCGGCGGTTGTGTGGCAGACTCATTGGAAATGGCTCGCTTTGGTAACGATCATCCTGCGTCGACCCTCTTGGTAGCCGGTGTCCGCTTTATGGGGGAAACCGCGAAAACTTTGACGCCAGAGAAGCGCGTCCTGATGCCGACGCTGGAAGCGACCTGTTCCCTGGATCTAGGCTGCCCGGCAGATCAGTTTTCGGAATTTTGCGATGCTCACCCTGACCATACTGTCGTCGTCTACGCCAACACCTCCGCCGAAGTCAAAGCGCGGGCCGATTGGGTCGTGACCTCCTCGATTGCCTTGGAGATTGTTGAGCATCTGGACAGTGAAGGCCATAACATCATTTGGGGCCCTGATCGCCACTTGGGTAGCTATATTGCTAAGCAAACCGGTGCGGATATGTTGATGTGGCAAGGTGCTTGTATCGTTCACGACGAGTTTAAAGCTAAGGCTTTGCTGGAACTGAAGGCACAAAACCCGGATGCAGCGGTTTTGGTGCACCCCGAGTCACCTCAGGCTGTGGTGGATGTTGCTGATGCTGTAGGTTCCACCTCACAGTTGATCAAAGCAAGTCAGGAGATGGCTAACGAGAAGTTTATCGTCGCGACAGATAAGGGGATCTTTTATAAGATGGCCCAGCTGTCACCGAACAAGACTTTTATCGAGGCGCCCACCGGTGGAAATGGCGCTACTTGTCGCAGTTGTGCCCACTGCCCGTGGATGGCGATGAATGGCTTGGTCGCAATTGAGAAGGCACTCTCTGCCGAAGATAAGAGTGAACATGAAGTGTTTGTCGATGGATCCCTTGCACAACGGGCCATGGTGCCACTCAATCGTATGCTCGACTTTGCCGCAGAGCTTAAATTGAAGGTAAAAGGCAACGCCTGATCCTGTCCTGCCTATACTAAAAACGCCGCATCTGCGGCGTTTTTTCGTTCGGGGATGTCAGGAGGAAGAATGACCGAGGGACTGGTGAGCGGTTTGCGCTATCGGGTAAGAGATCTGTATGAGTTGGCGATGTTGCAGTTGCCGGCTATACGGGAAGGTCGGGACATTGATGCGCTCCATAAGTATCGAGTGTGCTTACGTAAATGTCGCTGTTTGTTAGAGCTATTTACCGATCAGCTATGGCATACACCCGCATGCGGACTTGCGGCAAGCTTTGCTGCACAAGCTAAGCTGGGCAATAGAGTGCGTGATTTGGATGTGTTTTTATATCAATTGACGGATCCTGATATACGTCAATATGTTATGCAGCTTCGAGCCGTGCGACATCAGAATCTGGTGGAGCAGTTGGTACTGCTGGAACGAGAGCAGCTACTTTGTCAGGCACTGCTGGCATTAAAGTGGCCAATGAATCAGTTACAGTTGGTTGACGCCGCCTTGGAGTGTAGCGAAGCCCTGAGACTCCGTGTTATTACCCAATGTCAAAGAGCACTGCAAGGTACTAAGAGTCGGAATTGGCATCAGTTGAGGATCTTAATAAAGAAGCAAAGGTATCTGGTTGATTTATGCCTGCCAATGGGGCGCAGTGGCCTAGCTCAGGAGTGGCAAGATCGTCTTGGCCAATTTAGTGATAGCTGTTGCCAGATCGAGATCATAGATGAGTTGGCTCAGCAATTTGATCAGGGAATGGTGGTTGGACTGGATGAGATGAGGGAACGTTTGGTTTTGGAGAAAAAAGCCCAAAAACTTGCATTGAGGACACTGGCTGCTCAGGAGTTGAAGAAAAAAAGCGCATTCAGTCATTTGTAGTAAGAAAAGCATTGACCATTTGGGGGCTTCCCCCTAATATGCGCAACCCGTAGCGGGGCTGAGTTCCGGTATGGATTGCAACGCGATGGAAAGTCGACGAGGCCGTGGTAGCAACACGTAAAAGCAATAATTTAGAGGTCAGGTGTCCGAGTGGTTGCTCGGAGGCAGGGCCGACAAACTGTCCGCGCATCAGGCGTGTGACTCAGCCACGACTCGGAGTTCATTTCGAAGTGGCCGTGGTAGCAACACGTAAAAGCAACAATTTAAAGGTCAGGTGTCCGAGTGGCTGAAGGAGCACGCCTGGAAAGTGTGTATACGGC